>DATJWT010000032.1:0-3847 GCA_035500975.1 Binataceae bacterium (SeqCode) | reverse complement strand
GCGACAACCAGGAACTGGCGGAGTTATTCCTGGCGATGATCGAGAAGCGCTGCGGGCAACTTGGGTTGGATGTGCCGGAGCTGACGAAGGCGTATCCGCGAGAGCTGGCGTAATTCCAGCAGCGCAGTTCCTCTCCCGAAGTGAGAGGTGGCTCGCGAAGCGAGCCGGGTCACGGCCAAAGGGTATGAGGCCGAGCCTTCCGTCCCTTTCCTTTCCAAGGAGAGGGTTAGGGAGTGGTGCAACGCGCGAAGTGCAAATGCGTATTCAATTGCATGGCAAATTGTGTTTCGTCTCTTCCGCAAATATCGGCTCCAGAAGGTAAAGCCCTGCCGCTGCGCAGACACCGGGCACGAACGCTGCTCCACAACCAAACCGAGGCAGAGAAGAAGCTTTGGAGGTTTCTCCGCGCGAGGCGACTTGAAGGACTGAAGTTCACACGTCAGTTTCTCATCGGAGAATTCATTGCAGACTTCTGCTGCAGGGAACGGAAGCTGGTCATAGAGTTGGATGGCGATCGGCATGCCGAGCAGGTCGCTTATGATTCGTGGCGAACGGGGCTGCTTGAGCGTCACGGCTATCGCGTGATTCGCTTCTGGAATCAAGGAGTGACTACGAATCTCGAGGGAGTACTTGAGGCGATACTGATGGCCGCGCGTTCCACCAATCCCTAACCCTTTCCTTGGAAAGGAAAGGGAATCAGCGTTCCAATGCGCGTAGGGCGAGGCCGCGGGCTACCGAGGTGAATTCGTTGCCGAGGTGGATTCGGTCGGGGCCGAAGCGAGTGGTGAAGATCCTGCGCACGGCGGGGACGAACGAGGATCCGCCGGTGAGGAATACGCTGTCGATCTGGCGCGGCTCAATCGACACCGCCTGCATCAATCTATCGACGCATCGTTCGATCTCTTCCAGGTAGTGCGCGACCCATGATTCGAATTCGGATCGACCCACGATACGCGCGATTTCGACTGGCGGATCGCTGTAGCCAAACTCGGCTGACTCGGCCGAGGACAAATCCACCTTGGTCTTTTCCACTGAACGGAACAGGTAGTAGCCCTGGTCATTTTCGATGACATGCACCAGCGCGCCGATTTTTGCCGGCTCGAGCGCATCGCGTTGCAGTTCGCGCAGCCGAAACAGCGTGGAGCGATTTGCCAGCATCGACAGATGGTGCCATCGCTCGAGCCTGGTGTACGGCCACGTCGGCACCGGCAGTACGGTTCCGTAGGGAGTCTTGTAGCGGGTGCCGCGGCCGAGTGCGGGCGCGACGACATGATGCATCATGCGCCCATCGAAGGCGTCACCGGCCAGCGCGACGCCATCGTTGCCGAGAATTTCATATCGATTCCCCGCAGCGCCGGCGGGGCGGAGTCGCAGCACCGAGAAATCGCTGGTGCCGCCGCCGAAGTCGCCGATCAGAACGATCTCATCGCGGGTGATGCGGCTCGCGTAATCGTATGCCGCGGCCACCGGCTCGTATTCGAACGTGATGTCGTCCCATCCCGCGCGCCGAATGGCCACATCGAGGCGCGCCTCAGCAAAATCGTCATCTGCCGGCGTGCGCGCATCGGAGAAATGCACCGGGCGGCCGACCACGATGCGCGGGGGGAGCGGGCCGAACTGCGCCTCCGCCGCGGTGCGCAGAGCAACCAGGATGGGCGCTACCAGGTCACCCAGGGAATAGTCCTCGCCCATGATGTCGGTGGTTTCGAAGCTACGCACGGCCAGGAACGATTTGAGCGATTGAACCAGGCGGCCGTTGCCGCCGGCCCCGAGGTAGCGCCGGATCGCGTCGTTGCCGACGGCGACGGCGGACTCGGTTCCGCCGGTTTCCTCGGTGGCTTCGAAGAACAGGATGGAGCGAAAGGTTTCCTCGTCGGGTGCGGCGCTCAAGGCGCTCTTGAAGCGCGCGAGCAATGGCGTACCGTCGCCGGCAACAATCGCGATTGCACTGTTGGTCGTGCCGAAGTCGAGCCCGACCGCATCGACGCGTGAAGGCATTTCCGATTTTCTCCGCACGACGAGCATCAAAGCGATTTCCGTCGTTGTCAACGTGGATGATTTTCATGTAATCTGACCAAACCCTTTGGATGGACGGAATTCGAGGCGGCCCGCCACGCGCGGGCCGTTGCTTTTCGCGAGAGTGCGCAGGCGGAGATTTGCGCGATCGCGAGGAAGGAATAGAATCGCGTGCCTGTCGTGATGCGATCCAGAAAACATTCGGCGCTCCCGGTTTTAATCGCGCTTGCTATCGGATTTTTCGGATGCGCGCCCGGGCCGGCTTTTACCCGCGTTCAGCCCACCAGTACGCACGCGGTAATCTATGTCTATCGAACGACCGACCCGGTCTCGTCGAACCTGGAGCCGGACATCACCTGCGGGCATACCACCGTCGCGATCGTGTCGGGCGGTTACTACACGTTCGTCGAAGAGCCGGGCACGACGGCCTGCTACGCATCGAGCGATCCCTCCAGCCGTATCGAGTTCGAAACGCGGCCCGAAGCGGAGTATTTCGTGTCGGAGAAGGTAGCCGCCGGTGTCTACGCCGGGCGCGTGACGCTCAAGCAGGTAAGCAACGCGATGGGACTCGATGAAATCCAGATGTGCAACTACACGGTGAAGTGACCCGCGGAGTGGAACCACGATGCATCGAATCGTCACGCTGCTGCCCAGTGCAACCGAGATCGTGTGCGCGCTCGGCTTCGGCAGCGAGCTGGTCGGGCGCTCGCATGAGTGCGATTTTCCCGCGGGTGTAGGGCGGCTGCCCGCGCTCACCGAGCCCAAATTCAAGGTCGAGGGCACCAGCGCTGAAATCGACGAGCGCGTGAAGCGGATCGTCGGCGATGCGCTGTCGGTCTATCGGGTCGACGCAGCGCGGCTGCGCGAGCTCAAGCCAGACGTGATCGTTACCCAATCGCAATGCGAGGTCTGCGCGGTCAGCGAGAGCGAGGTCGAGTCGGCAGTCGCGGAGTGGCTGGGGGAGCGGCCGAAAATCGTGTCACTGGCGCCGTATGCGTTGGCGGATGTGTTCGAGGACATGGTGCGAGTGGGGGAGGCGCTGGGCGATCGGAGACGCGGGGAGGACACGGTCGCGAAGCTTCGCGGGCGGATGGATGCGATTGCGGAAAAGGCGGACGCGGTTAGAACGCGGCCGACCTTCGCGTGTATCGAGTGGATCGATCCGATGATGTCGGCGGGCAACTGGATGCCGGAGCTGGTCGCGATGGCGGGTGGAACCAACCTGTTCGGCAAGGCCGGAGAGCATTCGCCGTGGATGAAGTTCGAAGAGCTCGCGGCGTCGAACCCGGAAGTGATCATGGTTTCGCCGTGCGGATTTTCGATGAAGCGTTCGCGGGAGGAATTGCCTACCTTGACGGGCAATCCCCGATGGAAGGAGCTGCGCGCGATACGCGACGGGAAGGTGTATCTGGCTGACGGCAACCAGTACTTCAATCGACCGGGGCCGCGAATCGTCGAGTCGCTGGAGATCCTGGCCGAGATGCTTCATCCGGAGATTTTCAAGTTCGGTCACGAAGGCTCGGGCTGGGCACGCTTGTAGCGCGACGAGAGTGCTGGGCGGCGACGGCCGATGCGCGATTCCTCGCGGAACCCACAAGCGCGCGCTTCCTCCTTCGCCGCAGCGGCTTCCGAGGACAGGCCGTGCGCATCATCCGCGGACTGACAACGTAAATGACGCAGGCTAGAGCCTGCGCCACCCAGAAGTGAAGTGCTGGCGTTCGAGGAAGTGGCCGCGGCCGGCTGAGGCGGCCGCCTTGCGGTCGGCCACGATGATTTCCCCGCGGGAGATGGTTTCGCGGGGCCATCCGGTGATTTCGAATCCTTCGAATGG
>DATJWT010000031.1:0-5837 GCA_035500975.1 Binataceae bacterium (SeqCode) | reverse complement strand
GTCGACCTCCGCGAGCGCCGATTTCAGCTTCTGGTACAGCGCCGCGTCCTTGAAGTTCCCGGAGACGTAGTACACGCGCTCGTCGAACCAGCTCCACAATTTCTCGTCGACCTTGGAAGTCGCGAACTCGTGGATATCGGTGGTGAGCTTGCTGCGAAACTCGCTGTCCGTGTATTCCGCCGAGGTTACCCCCACCACCGCGAACTTGTCGGGCAGCAGCTTCCCGTTGAGCAGGTTGTAGAGCGCGGGAATCAGCTTGCGCTTGGTGAGGTCTCCGGCGGCGCCGAAGATGACCACGACGCAGGGATCGCCGCTGCGAGCCTTGGTGATGTTGGGCATGGGCTGTTCGTGTGCGAGCGCCATTACTTGGTCTTCTCCAGGTGGCCGCCGAACTCGTAGCGCATCGCGGACAGCAGCTTGTCGGCAAAATCCGCCGCTCCGCGCGAGCTGAATCGCTCGTAGAGCGCGGCACTCAAGACATATGCGGGAACGCCTTCATCGATAGCCGCATCGACCGTCCATCGGCCTTCGCCGGAATCAGACACGCGCCCCGCGAATTTCTTGAGCTGCGGATCGTCGAGCAGCGCCTGCGCCGTCAGGTCGAGCAGCCACGACGCGATCACGCTGCCGCGCCGCCAAACTTCGGCAATTTCGGTCATGTTGAAGTCGTACTGGTAGTGCTCCGGATCGCGCAGCGGTGTCGTTTCAGCGTCGTCGGTCTGTTTCTGCTTGCCGACGTTCGCGTGATGCAGGATGTTCAGCCCCTCCGCATAAGCCGCCATGATCCCGTACTCGATTCCGTTGTGGACCATCTTCACGAAGTGGCCCGCGCCATTGGCGCCGCAATGGAGATAACCGTGCTCTGCGGTCGTCGGCGTTGATTTTTCGCGGCCCGGCGTGCGCGGCGCCGAATCCAGCGGAGGTGCGAGCGTCGCGAACAGGGGATCGAGATGCTTCACCACGGCGGGCTCGCCGCCGATCATCTGGCAGTAGCCGCGCTCGAGGCCCCACACCCCGCCACTGGTGCCGGAATCGACGTAATGGATGCCCTTGGTCGCGAGCATCTTCGCCCGCCTGATGTCATCGATGTAGTAGGAGTTGCCGCCGTCGACGATGATGTCGTCCTTTTCGAAGCGCTTCATGAGGTCCGCGAGCGTGCTTTCGACCACGGCGGCCGGCACCATCATCCAGGTCACGCGCGGCTTCTTGAGCTTGCTGGTCAGCTCATCCAGCGATGCGGCCCCGACGGCGCCTTCCTTCACCAGTTCCTGAACCGCCGCCTTGTTCATATCGAACACGACGCACTCATGGCCGCCCTTGAGCAGGCGTCGCACCATGTTGGCGCCCATTCTGCCTAGTCCAATCATGCCCATCTGCATTGCTGTCTCTCCTTGGGTCTTGAAGTTGGTGTTCGGTTCGATCGCTTATGCAATTTGCCGTCCGTTTAGATCGCGCCATTCCTTGCGATGGCTTCCCTGGCGGCCTCCACGACTTTTTCCGGCGTGAAGCCGAATTTCTTGAGCAGGGCTTTCAGCGGCGCCGATGCGCCGAAAGTATGCATCCCGATGCCGAAGCCGCCCACGCCAGTATAGTACGACCATCCCATAAGCGATGCCTGCTCGACCGAGACCCGCGCTTTCACATCCGGCGGCAGCACTTCTGCGCGATACGCCTCGGGCTGGCGCTCGAACAGCTCCCACGAAGGCATGCTCACCACTCGCGCCCGGATGCCCTCTGCCTTCAGCTTTTCGAACGCGTCGATACAGAGCGATACCTCGCTGCCGGTCGAGAGCAGGATCACTTGAGGCTTGCCGCCCGCATCGGCCAGCACATATGCGCCCTTGGCAGTTCCCGCCGCCGATGCGTACCTGGTCCTGTCCAGCGTTGGCAGCGCCTGCCGGCTAAGGATCAGGCACGCCGGCTCGTGCTGCAGTTGCATCACCACGCGCCACGACTCCGCCACTTCGTTCGCATCGCAGGGCCGCAGCACGATCAGGTTGGGAATCGAGCGCAAGGCGGCGATCTGTTCGATCGGCTGATGCGTCGGGCCATCTTCGCCGACGCCTATCGAATCGTGCGTAAAGACGTACACCACCGGCACTTCCATGATCGCGGCCAGCCGAATCGCCGGCTTGCAGTAGTCGCTGAAGATCAGGAACCCGCTGCCGAAGGGACGCAACTTGCTGAGCGCCATCCCGTTGAGCGCCGCGCCCATCGCGTGCTCCCGAATTCCGAAATGGAAATTCCGTCCCGCGCGATTATTCGCCTCGAAATCTCCTGCGCCACCGAAGGTGAGGCGGGTCTTGGTCGAGGGCGCCAGGTCGGCCGCGCCGCCCATCAGCCACGGAACGTTCTTCGCGATGGCGTTGAGGACTGTGCCGGAAGAATCTCGACTCGCTATTCCCTTCAGGTCGGCGGGGAAAGTCGGAATGTCCTTGTCCCATCCTTTTGGCAGCTCGCGCACCTGCATGCGATGAATCCCGTCAGCCAGCTCGGGAAACTTCGCCTTGTACTGATCGAACGTCGTGTTCCATGCCGCGCTGAGTTCGCGCCCGCGTTTGCCCGCGTTGGCATCGAAGTTTTCACGCACCCCGTCTGGCACCAGGAACTTCGCATCCTCGGGCCATCCGTAGTTGCGCTTGACCAGCTTGATTTCATCTTCGCCGAGCGGCTCCCCATGGGCGGCGCTCGTGTCCTGTTTGTTTGGCGCGCCGTAGCCGATATGGCTGTCGACGATGATCAACGTGGGACGATCTTTCGTCTCCAGGAACACTTCGAAGGCGCGATTGAGCATGTCGAGATCGTTCGCATCGCCCACCCGCCACACGTTCCATCCGTAGCCGATGAAGCGCGTCGCGACATCGTCGCTGAAGGCGAGCTCGGTGTGACCCTCGATGGTCACGTGGTTGTTGTCATAGATCCAGCACAGGTTGGGGAGGCGCAGATGGCCCGCCAGCGATGCGGCCTCGTTCGAGATTCCTTCCATCATGCAGCCGTCGCCGCACAGCGCGTACACGTTGTAGTTGAACATCTCGAAGTCCGGGCGATTGAAATGATTCGCCTGCCACAGCCCCGCGATCGCCATCCCGACGCTGGTTGCAACTCCCTGCCCGAGTGGCCCGGTTGTGGTCTCGACGCCCGAAGTCCAGTGATATTCGGGATGGCCGGGACAGCGGCTGTCGAGCTGCCGGAAATGCTTGATGTCGTCGAGCGAGACGGTGGGTTTGCCCAGCACTTCGTACTCCGGATCCACCGCCATTACCCCCGCCAGATGCAGCATCGAATAGAGCAGCATCGAGGCGTGCCCCGCCGACAGCACGAACCTGTCCCGATTCGGCCAGATGGGATCTTTCGGATCGAAGCGCAGGAAGCGCTGCCACAAACAGTAAACCACCGGCGCCATCCCCATCGGCGTGCCCGGATGGCCCGAATTCGCCTGCTGGACGGCATCGATGGAGAGCGTGCGGATAGTATTGATGCTCAGCTGATCGATCTGTGAGTTGGCCACGGCAATCACCTCTCAGGGCAGGCTTCCCTCGCTTAAAACAAAATAGGCAAGCCCCTGCCACTTGTTCCTACGGACAATAACAAGTCCTCACGCGATTCCGCGAACTAGCAGTGCAGGCTGATCAGACTGTCCGATTACAGCGCTTTATATAGTGGACCGCGATGACGAGTGGGTGTCCGTGGCGTTGCGCGAAGATTTCGATATGAACGTCTAGCCGTCGCCCGCGACTCCGCGCAGCTTCTCCACCGAGTCCGCGCCGGTAAGTATCATCGCGACGCGCATTTCAGCCTCGAACAACTTGAGCACGTGCGAAACTTTCGCTTCGCCACCGCTTCCGAGAGCATAGACCCAGGCGCGGCCCAGCATGACACCCTTTGCACCGAGCGCGAGCATTCGAACCACGTCGATGCCCGATCTTGCTCCGCCATCGCAGAGCACGGTCAGTTGGTCGCCTATCGCATCGACTATGGGAGGCAGCGCCCTGATGGTTGAAAGAGCTCCATCGAGCTGACGGCCGCCGTGATTGGAAACGACTATTCCGTCGGCTCCCAGCGCGGCCGCTTCCGTCGCATCCCCGGGCTCGAGAATCCCCTTGATGATTAGAGGTCCCTTCCATTCCGAGCGTATGAACTCGAGATCTTTCCACGCAATCGTGGAATCGAAGTTGTCTCCGATCCAGCGAAAAAAGTCTTCAAGCCCGGTCTTGCCGGCCAGCAGGGGCGCGACATTGCCGAGATGATGCGGTCTGCCCCAAATGCCGACGTCCCACGCCCATCGCGGGTGAAGCACCGCCTGCCAACCGCGCCGCGCCGAGCCGCCGAGTCCCGGGGCGCCCGCAAGTCCCGAGCGGTAATCGCGATAGCGGGTGCCGGCGACAGGTATATCGACGGTGAAAACCAATCCGGAGCATCGCGCCGCCTTCGCTTGCGCCAGCAAATCGCGCATGAAGCTGCGGTCCCTGGTTACGTAAAGCTGAAACCATATCGGGCGCTCTACGGCGCCCGCCACTTCGCCAATTGTGCAGACCGAGAGCGTCGAAAGGGTAAATTGAATTCCTGCGCGATGCGCGGCGCGCGCCGCCTGCACCTCCCCCCGGCGTGCGTTCATTCCCGCCAGCCCAACGGGCCCCAGGATGATCGGCATCGCCATCTTCTGACCGAACAGCGTCGTACTCAGGTCGGGGTTTCCGGTCCCATGCAGGACCCGTTGGCGCAAAGTCACTCGCCGGAGGTCGGAGACATTCCGATCGAGCGTTACTTCGGCGTACGAGCCGCCATCGATATAGTCAAACAGGAACCGCGGCAGACGTCTGCGCGCGAGTTCTCGATAGTCACCGGGTGACGCGGCTTTCATAACTTTCTTTTCCTTCCGGGAGGCGGCGGCAGACCCAGGTCGAACGCCAACTGCCCGGGAGTCAAAGGTTGAGCACGCTTGGCCAACTCTTCCGCCACTCCCGAATATCGATCGGCCTTTCGCGCAATACCGGCCGCGAGCATCGCCGCGTCTCCAACGATCGCTACTCCCCTGCGGCATCGGCTCGCGGCCGTGTACAGCAGCTCGCGCGTGAGCAAGGGCAAATCGCGATCCGGCAGTAACAGCGCGGCGACGTCGAATTCGGAGCCCTGCGCCTTGTGCACCGTCGTCGCGTAGCCAGGCTCCAGCAGGTCGCGCAGCGTGTCGATTCTAAACGATACGAACTCGTTTCCGCGCATGAAGACGGCAGCCAGGGATCGCTTTGCGTCCGCATCGATCGAATTGACGATCACGCCCTGGTCGCCGTTGAAAAGTCCCCGGTAGTAATCGTTGCGAACTACGATGACGGGTTCGCCCGCGGCCAGGGGCTGGGAGCGAGGTGCAGCGGTGCGGCGATGCATCCGCGCGTTGATCGCCTCGGCCCCGAAATCGCCCACCCGCGTGACACACAGTATTCGGGTGCGGGTGGTGCAGTCGAACAGCCGGGCGAGATTGACGCGATCGCTTTGTGCCGGCGCGCCGCCGATGATCGTGTAGTCGCGCGTGGCCAGCGAAGCGAATTCCGCATCGCCGATGGCGCGCAGCGCTGACCAGCGTTCGAGGAATTCATCAAGCTCATTCGCCTTTGCGGGAAGCAGCTCGACGCCGGCGAATTCGACTTCATCGACCCTGGCGCGACGTTTAAGCGGTCCTCTTACGGCATTGATCAGGTCCGCGTCGCCGGCGTTGATTCCCGCGCAGACGTCGATAATTGCCGCCCCGGCCGCATCGTCGGCTTCGGTTCGGTAGTTGTGTGTGAGGCGGACACTGGAGGCGAACAGGAGATGCGTCTTGCCCGAAGGGAGCAGATCGCGGA
>DATJWT010000030.1:0-7088 GCA_035500975.1 Binataceae bacterium (SeqCode) | reverse complement strand
TGTACGATCCGAACATCGCCAGCACCACCGCCAGTGCCAGCGCGCTGAACAGGTACTTCGCGACCCCGAACAGGAACATCACCGGGAAGAACACGATGACGGTGGTGATGGTCGAGGCGAGCACCGGCAGCGCGACTTCCTCGGCGCCTTCGCGCGCCGCTACCTCCGGAGCTTGTCCGGATTCGAGATGCCGGTTGATGTTCTCCAGCACCACCACCGAGTCATCGACCAGGCGTCCGATTGCCAGCGCGAATCCGCCCAGCGTCATGATGTTGATGGTCGAGCCGTTGAGAAACAGGCAGAAGGTGGCCGCCAGGATCGACAGCGGGATCGACAGGAAAATAGCAAAGGTCGAGCGGAAGCTGCCCAGGAAGATCAGGATCATGAGCGAGGCGAGCAATGAACCGGTGACGGCTTCGTGCTCGAGCGAGTGGACCGCGTCGAGGATGTAATCCGACTGATCGAAAATCGCCTTGAGATGCAGCCCCGCCGGCATCCCGATGATCTTGGGCAGCAGCTCGTGGATACCGTTGACCACGTCGATGGTGTTGGCGCCGCCCTGCTTCAGCACGGGGATATAGACCGACGGCTGCCCGTCGATGAGCACGACGTTGTACTGGATTGCGGTCGCATCCTCGGCATTGCCCACGTCGCCAAGCCGCACGGGCGCCTGGTCCGCGCCGATCTTGATCGGCACGTCGTTCAGGTGACTCGGATGGTCGATGAGCGCGTTGGAATAGATGTAGTAGTCGGTGTTGCCGATCTTCGCGTCGCCCGCGGGCAGGATGAGGTTGGTCTGGTTGATCGCGTCGACCACCGAGTTCAGCGTGAGCCCGCGCGCCTGAAGCGCCTGCCGATCGACGTAGGCCATGATCTGGCGAATCTTCCCGCCAAACGGCATCGGAATCGACGCGCCCGAGATTGTCGCAAGCTGGTTACGGACGTTGTACCGGGCCTGGTCTTCGATGTCGGCTTGCGAAAACCCCTTGCCCTCCACCGTGACCAGCGTTACCGGCAGCGACGACGCATCGAACTTGAGCACCAGCGGCGGCAGGGTGCCGGGCGGCAAGACGCCCAGGTCGGCCATCGCCAGGGTGGCGAGCTGCGCCGCCGCCGCATCCACGTCGACGCCGCTATGGAGGTACACCGTGATCATGCTGACGCCCGGGAGCGAACGCGATTCGATGTGCTCGATTCCGCTGCCGAGCGTGAAGAACCGCTCATAGCGGGTCGTTATGTCGCGCTCCATATCGAGCGGCGGCATGCCGGGATAAAAGGTCGCGACCACCACCGCGGGAATTTTCAGGTTCGGGAACACATCGACCGGCATCTTGGCGAACGCGGTGACGCCCAGGATCGTGACGATCAGTGCTCCCACGATTACCGTGAACGGGTTGCGCAGAGCGAAACTCGGCACGTTACTAACTCCTCATAAACCGAAACAGGACACGCTTTAGGCTATCCTGCGAAATCAACAGCAGTCGCGATGAAGCTTAGTCATCGCGGGCGACAATCGAAAGTATTTAACTGAGAAGTGGGGGCTCGGACGCGCGACTCGGTCCCAGGCGCAATCGCACCATCAGGCGCGAAATACCTTGCGGTGGGGAAATCCGCTCCCGGTCCTCCAGCGCCGGCGCGGGAACCACGGGCGGGACGAACACGGTCAACGAGGGGCTCTCGGCGGCCTGGTCGATGGACCGGGCAGCGCGCTCTTCGTTCAGATCCAGCGACCAATGGCGAACCGTGGCCTGGGCTTCGATCGGCTTGTAGGAGCGGGCGAAATGATGGGTTCGCAGCGCGGGGATAATCAATACCACGGCCAGCGCGACGACCGAGCCGATCGTTCCGACATCGGGCTGCAGCGCCGCGCGTAAGAATCTGCGAAACATCAATACAGAAAGTCTAGTCAGCGCCGAAAGGTTGTTCAACCGGCGATGATTTCGGGTCGAGACAACCGCGCGCCCGCGATGTATGCTCGCGCGTCATGACGGGTTGCAAGTCGGACAGGATCGTTAACCTCTCCGTAACAATAGCGGCGATGCTGCTGATGTCGCCTGTGTTGGCGATCGCGCAGATGGGTAATTCACAGGTCGACGAGTACGGCAGCCATCGGGTTACGCACTTCCTTCACAATCACAACCTGCCGCTGGTGGGCGCGCAGGTCATCGACAACCCCGATGGCAGCCAGGAGCTGCACCTGTTTGGGTACGTGGCGACGCCATTGGGAATGAAGGATGCGCAGGAGAAGGCGGTCAAGTATCTCGGCGACAAGACCATCAAGGTCGTGAACTCCATCCAGGTCAATCCATCGCTGGCAAACATGCAGGCATCGGCGCCATCGCCGGCAAGTTCCGACAATCCTCCGCCTCCCGACAACATGGGGATTCCCAGCTACGTGAGAAACCCCGGGAACGTGCCGAACCCAAGCTACGTACCGCCCCCTGGCTATGCGCCGAATCCGAGCTACCCGTCGGCGAGTACCGGCTATCCAACGAATCCCGGCTCTCCAGCCGATGCCGGCAGCACCAGCCAATGGGACAAGGCGATGGGCAACATCATCAAGAACGGCGCCCAGCCTCTCCCCCAGCCCGACGCACCGCAACCCTGAGTTTTCGGGCGTCGCACACCCCGCGCCCTATCCAGTCCAACGCTGGCCAAGCCCCGGCGACACGCCGCTCGAGTCGATGCCCGGTGGTCTGGGGATCCTCTACGCTCCTTCGCACTCTTCCCAATCAATTGCGGCTCTCGACAGATGCATCGAGATAGCGGTGGTCCTAAAGAGCAGCTAATTTAGGATAAAACTTGCATATTATTCGATACTGCAACGAAGGTTTGAAAAGGACAGCCTGTTTTTACTAGATTAAACATTAATATGACCATCGTTGACTGTGTTTAGCTGAATAAGAGTTATGACTGACGCGAGATTTACACTGAAGGGGAGCCAACGCAGGTGACCATCTCAACGTCGGCGCGAAGCCGGATCCTTTTTTCAGCCGTTCTAGTGTTTGCAGCCCTGATTCCTCTGTTTGCTCTGGGCGATCCAACAACCGTTTCCATATCCGGATCTTCGGCGACCGTAACCAGCTCGTCGAGTTCCACGCTTAACTTTCCGTTATCACGTTCCTCCGACACCAGCTTCGATGCTTTCGTTCAGTACCAGACCCAGGACGGCACCGCGGTGAGCGGTACCAACTACACTGCGGCACAAGGATCGCAGGTGCTCCCCGCCACGATGACCAGCGGTACGATTCCGGTAACGATTCTTGGGGCTTCTTCAAATCCTTCTACTAATCCGGTGACCTTTCAAATTCAGCTTCTGGGCAGTGGCGGCAGTGGCGAAGGCTTCACGCCCGGCTTCGCCACCCAGGTGACCTTTGCTACCGGTACGCTTCCGCTCTCGGTCGCAGCGGCCGACCTCAACGGCGACGGTAAGCCTGACCTGATCGTCGCGAATGACGGCAGCAATACGGTTTCAGTTTTGTTCAACACTACTGCGGCGGGTGCCAGCACTCCCAGCTTTGCCGCCCAGCAGACTTTCGCCACAGGCGTTCAGCCGGGGTCAGTGGCGGTGGCCGACGTCAATGGCGACGGCAAGCCCGATCTGATCGTTGCCAATATCACCGACGGCACTGTTTCGGTGCTGCTCAATACTACCGCGACTGGCGCGAGCACCCCCAGCTTCGCTGCCCAGCAGACTTTCACGACCGGGCGGGCGCCGGAGTCGGTGACGGCGGCCGACCTTAACGGAGACGGCAAGCCCGACCTGATCGTCGCCAACTTCAACGACAGTACGGTCTCGGTACTGTTTAACACCACCGCGCCGGGTGCGAGCACCCCCACCTTCGCCGCCCAGCAAACCTTCGCCACCGGCACCGAGCCATCCTCGGTGACAGCGGCTGACGTCAACGGCGATGGCAAGCTCGATCTGCTTGTCGCCAACTTCTTGACCAACACGGTGTCCGTGCTGCTCAACACGACCGCGCCCGGCGCGAGTACCCCCAGCTTCGCTGCCCAGCAAACCTTCGCCACTGGCACCAATCCTCAATCGGTGAAGGCGGCTGACCTCAACGGCGACGGACAGCCCGATTTGATCGTGGTGAATCAGGGCGCCAACACCGTATCGGTGCTGCTGAACACCACTGCCCCTGGCGCTTCCACGCCCACCTTCGCGGCTCAGCAGACCTTCGCCACTGGCCACCTGCCGAACTCGGTGAGCGCGGGCGACCTTAACGGCGACGGCAAGCCCGACTTGGTAGTCACCAACGGAGCAAGCAACACGGCATCGGTATTGCTCAATACCACCGCGCCCGGCGCCAACACTCCCAGCTTTGTCGCTCAGCAGGCCTTCGCTACCGGCTCGGCTCCGCGCCTGGTGACGACCGCCGATGTCAATGGCGATGGCAAACCAGACGTGATCGTTGCGAACGAATCCGGCAGCACGGTCTCGGTACTGCTTAACACCATCCCGGCGCCGGCGACGACGTTTGATACCAGCAGCTTCGCCACGGGGCAGAGCTTCGCGATCGGGGCCCATAACAGCGGACCGCGCGGGGTGATCGCAGAGGATGTCAACGGCGACGGCAAGCCAGACCTGATCGCCGCGAACGAGAACGACAACACGGTCGGGGTGCTGCTCAACACTACCACCCCGGGCGCCACCACTCCCAGCTTCGCCACTCAGCAAAGCTTCGCCGCGGGTAACTTCGCTTTCTCGGTGGCGGCCGCCGATATCAACGGTGACGGCCAGCCCGACCTGCTGGTCGCGAACAATCGCGCCAACAACGTCTCGGTGCTGCTCAACACCACCAGCCCGGGCGCCTCCACCCCCAGCTTCGCCACTCAACACACCTTCGCCACGGGCGGAGCGCCGCGCTCGGTGGTAGCTGCCGATGTCAACGGCGACGGCAAGCCTGACCTGATCGTATCGAATCAGACCGACAACACCGTATCAGTGCTGCTCAACACCACCACCACTGGTGCCACTACTCCCAGTTTTGCCACCCAGCAGACCTTTGGCACTGGCAGCTCACCGGAGTCGGTGGCAACCGCCGATATCAACGGGGACGGCAAACCCGATCTGATAGTCCCCAATGCGTCCGATGACACGGTCTCGGTGCTGCTCAATACCACCACTCCGGGCGCTTCCACGCCCACCTTCGCCGACCAGCAGACCTTCGCGACCGGGTTCGATCCGGAATTCGTGACCGCTTCCGACGTCAACGGCGACGGCAAGCAAGACCTGATCGTAGTGAATGGCGGCAACCCCGGCAGCGTCTCGGTGCTGCTCAATACCACCACCCCCGGTGCCTCCACCCCAACCTTCGCTACCCAGCAGACCTTTGCGGTGGGCCCGTTGCCCTTCTCGGTGACGGCTTCCGACGTCAACGGCGACGGCAAGCCCGACCTCGTCGTCGCGAATGACAACAACAACACGGTTTCGGTGCTTATCAATACCACCACCCCAGGCGCTTCCGCGCCCAGCTTCGCTAATCAGGTGACTTTCGGCGGAGGGCTCTTTACCCCGAAGTCGGCAACAGTGGCCGATATCAACGGCGACGGGCAGCCTGATCTGATCATCGCTGAGACCTCGAGCAATACGGTTTTGGTGTTGCTCAACCAGTTATATACGGTGACGACATCGGGGAGTCCGGCCACCGGGACTATCAACTACGCGATCCCGACGCCGACCCCGACCCCGACTACCACTCCAACGGCGACAACTACGCCAACCGCCACGGCTACGCCGACCGCGACAACTACGTCAACCGCCACTGCGACCGCTACTTCGACGCCGACTGTCACAGCCACCGCCACGGGAGGACCAACGCCCACCGCGACCCGTACGGGAACGCCGACCGCAACTCCAACGCCCGGTGAAGCCGGCGTGATCAAGGTGAAACTCTCCGATGTTCTGACGAAACCGGGACAGACGGGAGTATCGGCGGGGTCCTTCACCTATACGAACACCACGTCCTCTGACCAGCTCATCTCTTCAGTCACTGTGCTTGCCACCAACGCCAACTCTCTGCTGGCGCTGACGGTCACGGCGAACGGCGAGAGTGCGGTGGCTTCTCCAGTGGCGGGAACAAATGTTCTCACATTCGCTCCGCCCCTGGACGCTCCGGCGAATAGTACCGTGACGTTCACGATAACCGTCGATACGGCGAGCAAGATTTCCGCGATCGGCGGGAAGATCGCCTACGCCGCGATGCTGGCCGGCGATCGCGTTGGCGGTCCCATCGTGCCGCTCGGCGCGGGACTGACGCTGCTCGGATTTGCCTTGATGCCGCTGGGCGTCACGCGGCGCCGGCGCGCGGTGGTGATGGCGACCGTCGCAATTCTGCTGATGCTGGCGGCCGCCGGATGTGGCGGTTCCGGCTCATCGGGCCCCTCGTCCCGGACCAGCGCCCATCCGGTAAACTCGAACGGCACTCTCAAGAATCCGGCTACGTTTTCGAACGTAACGGTCAAGCAAGGCAGCACGTCGATAACCAGCACGCTGCAAGTCTCGGCTCTCACGTATAAGTAGAGGCAAACCCGCCATTTGGAAGTGCGACTGCCAGACCTGGCCTTTCGGGCAGGTCTGGCGCACTTCCCTTGTCATTTCAGAATGGCTGGCGCGGTCCTGACGCACCATCACGTGCGCGCCGTGATAGAATCTTGGGCGCTGTGGCGGACAAGGTCATCTACCTGCGCGACAAGGCGTCGGCAGTCGACGAAAGCAAGTTCAAGATCAAGTATCGTGAGCTTCTGAACGAAGCGCAGCTCGCCGCCGTCACGCATCTCAACGGTCCCCTCCTGGTGATCGCCGGCGCAGGCTCCGGCAAAACCCGCACGCTCATCTACCGGGTCGCCCGCCTGATCGAGAGCGGCGTTCCGCCCGGCGCCATCCTGCTGCTCACTTTCACGCGGCGCGCCGCGCAGGAGATGCTCGATCGGGTGGAGCACCTGGTCGGGAATGCATCGCGGCAGGTCGCGGGCGGGACCTTCCATTCATTCGCGAACAACGTGCTGCGCCATCACGGCGGCGCGATGGGCCTGAAGCCGAACTTCACCATCCTCGACCGCTCGGACATGGAGGATGTGCT
>DATJWT010000029.1:0-21726 GCA_035500975.1 Binataceae bacterium (SeqCode) | reverse complement strand
GGATGACACGGCATCGATCCCGGCTTGTTGACGACGATCAGGGCATCATCGATGTACAGATTCTCCAGCGTGATGTCTGGGTTGGATTCGATCGCCCCGGCACGAAGCTGTCCAACCACTTCGACGTGGTCATTGTCGCTGACGGTCTCGGACTTGCGACACCGGACCCCGTTAACTCGCACCATCCCGCCCGCTATCAGCTCCTGCGCGGCGCGGCGCGATGGCGCCAGCCCCGCGATCACGAGGTAGCGGTCGAGTCGTTCTCCCGGGCCCGACGGCACGGATCTACTTTTGCGGCGGCGGTTCGCTGACCGAGGGAGCGGACGGCGCGGAGGGGGATCCCTGGTAAACGGGGAACTGCAGGTACGCAACCGACACCAGGATGCCGAGAAGAATCAGAGTCACGACAATGTCCATCAAGCCGAGTCGAACGGCGCCCCGCTGCGATTTGAAACGGTCCACGATCTTCATCAGCTTCCCCTCTCGCATCCCCCGAATAGTTAGCCCTGCGCCTGCGCCACACTTCGCAGCGCGGTCTTCAATGCCGTGCGTCCCGCCTTGATCGGCAGGCCGAACAGGCGACGCAACTCGCGGCCGGTGAGCGATTGCTCGGCCGCCGCTACTTTCAACGGACTGCCCGCCGCCACGATCTCGCCGCCTTCATCTCCGCCTCCCGGTCCGAGGTCGATTACATAGTCGGCGTGCGCGATGAATTCCAGGTTGTGCTCGATCACCACCAGCGTGTTGCCCTCCGCGACCAGCCTGGTCAGCACGCGCAACAGGCGCTGCACGTCCGTCGAGCTGAGTCCTGTCGTGGGCTCATCGAGCAAGAACATCCGCGGCAGGCTCTTGCCCTTGGCGTTGAGCGGGGTCGGCTCGAGGTCGGCCAGCAGGAACCGCGCGAGTTTGAGGCGCTGCGCCTCACCGCCCGAGAGAGTCGAAGTGGTCTGGCCCAGCCGCAGGTAGCCGAGCCCGACCGATGCGAGCGCATCGAGTCGCCTCACGATCTGCGCATGCTGCGAGAAGAACTTGCGCGCGTCGTCGATAGTGAGATCGAGCACCTCGTTGATGTTCAGCTTGTTGTAGCGAATCGCGAGGATCGAGGCCTGGAAGCGCCGCCCGTCGCATACCTCGCACTTCACTTCCAGGTCTGCCATGAAGTGCATCTCGATCGTCACCGTACCCGTGCCGGCGCATCGCTCGCATCTGCCGCCCGCGATATTGAACGAAAAGTGCTTGGGCTGAATTTTCTGGCGGCGCGCCTCGGGCGACGACGCGAAGAGTTTGCGGATCTCGTCGTAGATTTTCAGGTAGGTCGCCGGATTCGAGCGCATCGATCGCGCCGGCAGCTCCTGCCCCATGTGGATCACATCGCCCAGCTGATCGAGGCCGTCGATACGATCGCATTCCCCGGCCTCGGCCGCCCCGCCGCTGCGCCGCAGCCAGTTGTTGTAGAGAACGTCCTCCACCAGCGTGGATTTTCCCGACCCCGAGACTCCCGTCACGCAGGTCATGCGGCCCAGCGGAATCGATACATCGACGTCGCGAAGGTTGTGCTCGCGCGCGCCGCGAATTCGCACCGCCAGGTCGCGCTTCGAAAAACGCCGTTCATGCGCAATAGCCCGCATCAGCAGCACGCGGCCCGCTTTGCTCGCCATGCTGGCCAGGCGCGTGCCGGCGGGCGGTCCTGCGTGCATCAGGCGGCCGCCTTCGCTGCCGCCGCTGGGTCCCAGTTCGACCACGAAGTCTGCACCCTCGATCATCGCCGGGTCGTGCTCCACCACGACGACCGTGTTGCCGAAATCGCGCAGGCGCTTGAGCACTCCCAGCAGCCGGCGCGCGTCGGAAGCATGAAGGCCGACCGTGGGCTCGTCGAGAGCGTACATGGTTCCGATCAAAATCGAACCCAACGCGCTGGCGAGATGGATTCGCTGCGCTTCGCCGCCCGAGAGCGTGCGTGCCTGTCGTTCGAGAGTCAGGTAGCTCAGGCCGACGTCGAGCAGGTAGCTGACGCGGGTTGTAAGCTCGCGGATGACCACCTCCGCGCGATCGTGCACCTTCCGAGAGCGGCTGAGCGCGACCAGCCACACCGCCAGGTCGCGCATCGCCATCCGGCCCACGTCTGCAATCGTCTTGTCATCGACGCGCACGTTGAGTGCCTCAGCCTTGAGCTTGGCGCCGTGACAGGCGGGGCAGGGCACGAACCGGCGATACTTCGCGAGCAGGATCCTGACGTGGGTCTTGTAGCGACGGCCTTCCAGCCATTTGAAAAAGCCGCGCACCCCCGGCCATCGATCGGGATCCCAGCCGTCGCGTGGGCCCTCGTCGCCATCGAGCAGCCAGGCGCGTTCCTCGTTGCTCATCTCGCGAAAGGAAACCGCCGTGCGAATCTTGCGGCGGCGCGCCAGCTTCAGCATCCAGTCGTTCATCTCGCGATACGCGGGCGTGCGCCACGTCGCGATCAGTCCCTGGCGAAGCGACAGGTTCGGATTTGGGATGACCTTTTCCAGGTCCAGCTCCACGGTGCGGCCGAAGCCTTCACATTCGGTGCACGCACCAATCGGGCTATTGGATGAAAACAGGGCGGGGACGGGCTCCGGATACGCGATCTGGCATCGCGAGCAGTTGAACCTGCGATCCAGCTCGCGCGTCTCTACCGGCCGCAGGTAGCCGTTGTCGCGTTCGACTCTCACCACCCGCGCGCGGCCGCCGCCGAGATAAAAGGACTTCTCCAGCGCCTCGCGGGCCCGTTCTGAATCTGCCGCTCCTGAAATCGCGACGCGATCGACCACCACCGCCATCGGTCCCTGCGACGCGCGGCGGCCATCGGCAAACTCCACTGTCTCGACAATCGCGTTCTGGTCATAGATTCGATGGTACCCGTTCTGGATGAGGTAGTTCGCCGCATCGGCCGGCGTTCGCGATCCCGTCTCAAAGGGCGCGACGAACAGGTACATCCCCGGATGTTCGAGGATGTCCGCGGATGCGCCGGCGACCGTGTCGCGCGTGACTTCGCCGCCGCATTGCGGGCAGATCGTGACCCCGACTGCCGCGAACAGCAGCCGCAAGTAGTCGCTGATCTCGGTTACGGTGCCGACCGTGGAGCGGGCATTCTTGATGGTGTTTTTCTGACGCAGCGCTAGAGCCGGCGGAATCTCCGAGATCGCATCGACGTCGGGCCTGTCCATTCGCTCCAGGAACAGCCGCGCGTAGGTGGACAGGCTCTGGACGTAGCGGCGCTGCCCCTCCGCATAGAGCGTGTCGAACACCAGGCTCGACTTTCCCGAACCCGAGACTCCCGTTACGACCGTCAGCTTTCGATGCGGGAGTTCGAGCGAGATATTCGCCAGGTTGTGAGTGCGTGCTCCGCTGATGCCGATTGAGCGGTCCAAGTAGATGTCCGGCCTTTTACCTGGGGTCCGAGAGTGGCCGGGCCTTCTTCTTGCGCTCGCCCGGATATTCGTCGGCTACTTGTGCGTAAAGCTCGCGCAGCCGGATATCGAATTCGGCGCGTAATTGCCTTTCTTTAGCTTCACGGTCTGCCTTGGCCATGGGCGCAAGCTTGCGAAGCTGGTCCTCCAGATGCTGCATGAGCCGATTTCGCGCGACGAGGTATTGATAGCCGTTCATAGGCGCCCCTGCCGGGGTAAATTCCAAAAGTGAAAATTATAGGTTATCCTTTTTTCCGCGGACAACCTACCGTGCCCGACTCCCATCACACGCATCTTTCGACAGCGGGTCCGCCAATCCTTCGAGTATGGGACGATGCCCGCATCCTTCACGGCTTCGTCGGCCGCCGCGGCGGACAGAGCAAAGGAACGTACGATTCCATGAATTTGTCGCAGTTCGTGGGAGACAATCCCGATGACGTCGCGGCAAACTGGGACCGTCTGCGGACCACTGTGCCCGACGGTGTAATCTTCTCGCGCCTGAACCAGGTCCACGGTAACGCGGTGCGCGTTGTCTCACACCCCGATGCGGGCGAGCGGCCGCAGGCGGATGGGATGGTAACGCGCGAGCGTGGCATTCTCTTGGGCATCTTCACTGCCGATTGCGTTCCTGTTCTGATGACCACGCGAGACGCGACCGTCGCGTGTGCGATGCATGCCGGATGGCGCGGCGTTATCGCGGGAATCGCCGCAAATGGAATCGACGCGATGGAAACGCTCGGCGCGAGACGAGGCGACGTGCGCGCGGCGCTGGGCCCCTCCATCGGCGCCTGCTGCTTCGAGGTCGATGCCGGACTCGCATCGCGGTTTGCCGCCGAGATTCCCGGCGCGGCGCGCCACGCGCGCGATGGCAAGCCGGGCAAGGCGTATCTCGATCTCCGCTCGATCGTCCGCGACCAGTTGGTTGCGGCGGGCGTCCCATCCGAGGCGATCGAAAATGCGGGTCCGTGCACACGATGCGCCAGCGACCAGTATTTTTCGCGGCGCGCCGCCGGCGGCGTCACGACCGGCTTGCAGATGAGCTTCATCGGCTTGGCGCCGGTCTAAGGCCGATGGCTTCGCGCAAGCGTATCGGGAAGACTGGCGGGCTCATGAGGAAGGTTCGCAAACCGATTCCGCCCCCGACTCGCGTCGAGGAAGATCCCACCAAGTACCAGCGCACGCGTGAGAAAGAGCGCCTGCGGCGATTGGAGAAATCGCAATGAGCAAGCGACAGATCAGGGTAGGCATCGTCGGCGGAGGAATGATCGGAAAGATCCATTCGCTGATGCTGCGCCGAGTCGCCGATCGCACCGATGCCGGAGTCCGTGTCATTGCGATCGCCGACCGGCAGGCCGCTGTCGCGCAAGAGCTGGCGTCGCGATGGCCGGAAGCGCGCGCCGTCACCACCGCCGAAGAAGTCATCGCCGACGACAGCATCGATGCGATCTGGATCTGCACCCCGACCGCGATGCATCGCGATATTTGTATCGCCGCGGCGCGCGCCGGCAAGCACATCTTCTGCGAAAAGCCGGTCGGGATGAGCGTCGCGGAAGCCAACGAAATGGCCGCTGCAATCCGAGCCCGGGGCGTGCTCTGCCAGGTCGGCCTCGTGCTGAGGTTCTCGCCGGTTTATACCGTCATCCGTGCGATGGTTGCCGAGAAGAGCGCCGGCGCGATGATGACGGTGACCGTTCGCGACGATCAGGATTTTCCCACCCGCGGGATGCATAACAGCGGATGGCGCAACGACCCATCGCTGACCGCCGGCGGGGCGCTAATCGAGCACAGCGTGCACGATTTTGATGTGCTGACGTGGATGTTCGGCCCTGTGTCGCGCGTGTTTTGCCGCACCCGCAACCTGCAAGGCGCCGCGGGGATCGAGGATTTCGGTGTCACCCAGATGGAATTCGCCGCCGGTTTCCATGGCCAGCTCACGTCCGTTTGGCATCGCATGATCGGACGGCCGAGTAACCGGCGTATGGAGATTTTCGCTGAAAACCTCTTCATCGCGTGCGAGCATGATGCCAATGGTCCGATCGTCGTGCAGCGCGGCGATGCTGAGTCCGAGCAGACTATCAGCGAGGGCGAAGTGATGGATCGCTTCGCCCAAATCATCCTCGCCGAGCGGCCCTATCTCTCTCCCCTCAAGGACTCTTTCGCGATACCGTATGCCCTCGAAGACGCGGCCTTTGTCGCTGCTATGCGCGGAGAATGCACCGTGGACCCGGCGCTCGAAGAGGGCATCAAGGTGCAGCGGCTGGTTGAGGCCGCCTACGAGTCCGCGCGGACCGGCCAACGGGCGAGCGTCGAAAATCTAAAGTAACGGATTAAATGAAGGAACCGCGATCTAATGATCGACTTTCAGCTTAACGAAGAACAGACCATGATCCGCGACCTCGTGGGCGCCTTCGCCCGCGACGAGATTCGCCCCGCCGCCAGGCAAGCCGACGAAAACGCCCAAATCCCTCCGGCTCTCATCGAGAAGGTCTGGGAGCTCGGACTCGTTCGCGGCGCGATTCCGGAGAGCTACGGTGGCGATGGTGGCGAGCGCTCTGCAGTGACCGGTGCCGTGGTCGCCGAGGAACTCGGCTACGGTGACCTGGCGGTCGGAGTTCACGCGCTGGCGCCGCGGTTGTTTGCGTATCCGATCCTTGCGATGGGTACCGATCGGCAGAAGGAAAAGTACCTCCGCCAGTTCACCGCTCCGAAATTTGCCGCCGCTACCGCAGCCGTGATGGAGCCGAAGTGGGACTTCGATCTCACCGAGCTCTCGACCACCGCGCGCCGCGATGGCGCGGGCTTCGTGATCAGCGGGACCAAGTGTGTGGTGCCGCTTGCTGCGGAGTCTGACGCGATTCTCGTTTATGCGAAGAGCGGGGCCGGCAACGGGTTCGCTGCGGTCGATGCGTTCATCGTCGCGCGGGACAACCCCGGCCTCAAGATCGGCGCGCGCGAGCAGAACATGGGGCTCAAGGGCCTGGCCAGTTACGAAGTCATCCTCGATAACTGCAAGGTCGCCGGCGATGCGCGTATCGGCGCTGACAAGGGAATAGATTTCTCGCGCCTGATGAGTGAGGCGCGGGTTGGATTTGCCGCAATGGCGATCGGCGTGATGCGCGCCGCGTCCGACTACGCGCGCGACTACGCCAGGGAGCGCAAAGCCTTCGGCGTTCCTATCGCGACCAAGCAGGCGATCGCATTCATGCTCGCCGACATGGCTATCGAGATCGACGCCGCTCGTCTGCTCGTCTGGGAAGCCGCATCCAAGCTCGACAAGGGTCACGATGCCCTCAAGGAAAGCTACCTCGCCAAGAACTACGTCGCGGCGAGTGCGCTCAAGGTTACGGACAACGCCGTGCAGGTGCTCGGCGGTCATGGCTACATCCGGGAGCATCCGGTGGAAATGTGGCTGCGCAACGCGCGCGCGGTAGCGGCGCTCGACGGAATCGCGACGGTCTAGGGAGAATCACGACGATGATTGATTTCGAACTCGAACCCCAGGTTGCCAAGCGGCTGGAGATGTATCACGCGGTCGCGGAAAACATGATGCGACCGATTTCGCGTGAGTACGACGAGCGCGAGCATGAAGACCCGGTGCAGTACTTCGAGACCATGTGGCAGGCGCAGGCGCTCACCGCCGATGTCGGTCCGGCGGCGCGTCCCGACGGGGACAAAAAATCCGGCCCCAACCTGCGCAATCTCAACACTGTAATCTCAACCGAAGAGCTCTCGTGGGGCGATGTGGGCCTTTATCTGTCCACGCCCAACGCGGGCCTGGGCGGCGCCGCCGTGATGGCCGCCGGTACGCCCGATCAGAAAGCACGGTTCCTCAAGCGCTTCTCCGAAGGAAAGCCCAAGTGGGGCGCGATGGCGATAACGGAGCCCGGATGCGGTTCCGACTCCGCCGCGGTCACGACTACCGCGACCCGCGACGGCGACTATTGGGTGATCAACGGCACCAAGATCTTCTGCACCGGCGGCCATCGCGCCGTCGACAAGTCCGAGGGCTTCGTAGTCGTGTGGGCCACCGTCGACAAGACCGCCGGCCGCGCCGGCATCAAACCATTCGTGGTCGAGCACGGCACCCCCGGGATGCAGGTGACGCGGCTCGAGCACAAGCTCGGCATCCGCGTATCGGATACCGCCGCGATCATGTTCGATAACTGCCGCGTGCCCGCGGAGAACCTGCTCGGCACCGCCGAGGTCAAGCGCGAAGGCGGGTTCAAGGACGTGATGGCCACCTTCGATGCGACCCGGCCTATCGTCGCCGCGATGGCGATCGGGGTGGGGCGCGCCGCTCTCGACTTCGTGCGCAATTTCCTCAAGGAGCAGAACGTCACGGTCCGCTATGGCGTCTCGCCGCGGCGTCTCAGCGTAATTGAGCGCGACTTTATGGAGATGGAAGTCCAGCTCCAGGCTGCCCGGCTCCTGACGTGGCGCGCCGCCTGGATGATGGATATGGGGCAGCGCAACAACCTGGAGGCCTCGATGGCCAAGGCGAAGGCCGGCCTCGTGGTGACCCAGATTACCCAGAAGGCGGTCGAGCTGCTCGGACCCCTCGGCTATTCGCGCAAGCTCCTGCTGGAGAAATGGATGCGCGATGCGAAGATCAACGACATCTTCGAGGGTACCCAGCAGATCAACATGATTATCGTCGCGCGCCGAATCCTCGGCTACGGCAACAAGGAACTGAACTGAACTCTGTTCCCTTTCCTTTCCAGGGAAAGGGCGAGGGATTGGTAGAACAATCGCGTTTCAGATGCCGCGTGCCTTGCCTCAAGCGTAGGCCCCGGCCAACGTGACCGCCAGCAGTCTCTCTGCGTAGCGGAGAGGAGATCAGAAAAGAAAAGAGCCGCGCGGCTTTGGCCGAGCGGCTCTTTTTGCAACCTCGCAAATCTACGGTTTAGTAGAACCACTTCCCTTTGTCCCAGCGGAAGATCTCGGTGGTGTGCGTATCGTCCACTGTCGCCGCCGGCGTGTGCTTGGCTTCGTCCTCGGTCTTCCCCTTCATCAGGTAGTGGAACTCCTCGTAGCTCAGCTTCCCAATTGAAAATCCCTGGTCGGATTGATGGGTCTCGCAGGTTTTTACCGGCCCGTAGCCCGTGTAGAGCGCGGTGTCGAAGCCGTTCTCGACCTTCCACATCAGGTGGTTGATGTTGTTGGCCTCGCGATCGTGCAGCTTCCGCTCCCAGTCCTTGCAGAACGCGGGGAACAGCGCCGCCGCCTGCTGGTACTCCTTGTTCAGGCGTGCACGCTCCGGGGTCAGCTTGGTCAGCACGTCCTTGACCTTCTGACGCAGATTGGGGTCACGCAGGGTCTTGGCTGCCTCGGCCTTATCCTCGGGCGACATCGCCGCGACTGCAGGGACGGCCGCCAGGTGACTGCCGACCCCTGTGCTCGCCGGAGGGTTGGTCGTATCCGAGGCTGGAGGAACCTTCGAAATAGTCGTCGATGCCG
Organism: Binataceae bacterium (SeqCode); assembly: GCA_035500975.1. Classification (GTDB taxonomy): domain Bacteria; phylum Desulfobacterota; class Binatia; order Binatales; family Binataceae; genus JAFAHS01. The sequence goes on along the minus strand of DATJWT010000029.1, from coordinate 12,838 downwards.
CGCCCTGATCCTGCGCGCGCGCGACGGTCGCCATCGCGACGAACGTCAGCGCGACGGCCAGACCACTGAATGCCCGCTTGTTTGACGTCATCATGACGCCGTCTTATAGCAAACCGCCCAACCAAGATCACCGCCGTAAATCGCCAAAAAAGAGAAGGGCCGGAACCCCTCGCGGGATCCCGGCCCTTTCATGCGTCAGCTGAGGTGACCTATTCGGTCGGCACCAGTTCGACGCGGCGGTTCTGGGCGCGGCCCTCAGCCGTGTCGTTGGTGGCGACAAAGTCGGTCTTGCCGTAGCCGTGCGTGATGAGGCGGCTGGACGCGATACCCTTTTCGCTCAGGTAGTTCGCGACCGCATCGGCACGCTTCTGCGACAGCTTGAGGTTGTACTCGTCGCTGCCGATAGCATCGCAGTATCCGTTGACGTTGATCGTCACGTTCGGATTGGCCTGCAACGTAGCTGCGGCTTCATCCAGCACCGCGGCATCGCCGGGGCGGATGTTGTACTTGTTGAAGTCAAAGTGCACTCCGCGAAGCACCAGCTTCTCCTTGGCCGGTGGCGGCGGAGGAGGTGGCGGTGGCGGCGGAGGAGGCGGCGGTGGCGGTGGAGGAGGTGGCGGCTGGATTATAGGATCGCAGAGGTAGTGACCGGCCAACGTGCCGAGCACCGCACCTGCTGCTGCGCCACCCACACCACTCCAGGCCTTACCCGAGTCATTCGGATGTCCGGTGCTGCTGTGGTCGTAGATAACAATGCCTGATGCCGCACCTGCTGCTGCACCGGCCATTCCGCCTACGACTGCGCAGGCGCCCCATTGCCTCGGCTGCTGAAAGTACGAGCAACCCGCCAGAGCACTGCCTATAAACGCGGTGCCAGCCAGCGCGATTGCCGACTTGATAAGCCCTGACTTTAGTCTCATGAACTCCTCCTACCCCAAGTGCGTGTTGGCGCGGCAGTGACCCCACACTCGCCGCAACGCGTCGTTTTGGCCGTAATCGGGGAGCAAATATAGTTATATTCCCATACCGAATGCAACTAGCCCGGAAATCTTTTTTCCCGACCGGTTAACGGGCGGTTTCGGGCCTATTGCCACAATCGTTGGGGCTTATCGACGCAGAAACCATCACGCATCCGTAACCTGCGCGGCCGGCATCTGCCTTGTGCATCCCCCGGCGGAACCTTGCCTAGTCGTGATCGTGGTCGTGGTCGTGGTGATGGTGCTTATGTTCCCATTTCTCCTCCACATGTTGGGCGTGTTCCTCGCGCTTTTCCTCTTGCTGCCACTCCTTCCAATCTTTGTGGTCTCGCCACCAGTCAGGATGATTCTCGTGCGCCCACTGGGGATTGTTCTTGTACCACCAATCCTGGTCGTGCCACTGGTCCTTGTCCCACGCGCCGTAACGGTTTTGCCACGGAGCCGGCGACCGCATCATCTTCCAGTCCTGGGGATGGTTGTTCGCCCATTGCTCGAAGTGCGGATGCTGCGCTCTCCAGTTGGCGTTGTAGATGAGGCTCGGATTTCTCTCCAGCTCCTGTGCCGTCTTCGGATGATTGGACAAGTACTGGTTCCACGCAGTCTCGTTCGGCAAACCGGAGAACTGCGCATGCGCCGGCGCGGCGTAAAACATAAGGCCAAACACCGATGCCATCAGCAAGCCTGCAAGACGTTTCATCGGTTCATACCTCCTGCGACCAGTATCCGCCTCTCGACATCAAAAGCAGCCCCCTGGCTGTTTCAGGCGGACCTTGGCTCGTTCGCTTTTGGAATCTAATCGAGTGCAGGGGCTTGTGCGACAAATTTTGTCAGGAGACTCCATCCTCCGGCCCCCGATCGGTTCGGACCAGATGACGGGAGGTGCTAAACTCGGCAGTTCCCAATGCTTCCACTCGCGCGCGGAAAAGAAGGGACCTTCAAGCTGGTATCGGGCTACCGGCCCCAGGGCGACCAGCCCGCGGCCATCGATGCGATCGTGGCGAACGTCAAGCAGGACGTGCATCACGAAGTCCTGCTCGGCGTCACGGGCTCCGGCAAGACCTTCACGATGGCCAATGTTATCGAGCGGGTGAACCGTCCCACGCTCGTGATGGCGCCCAACAAGACTCTCGCCGCGCAGCTTTACAACGAATTCAAGAGCCTGTTTCCGGACAACGCCGTCCGCTACTTCGTTTCCTATTACGATTACTACCAGCCCGAAGCATACGTCCCCTCGACCGACACCTTCATCGAGAAGGACGCCAGCATCAACGACGAGATCGACAAGCTCCGGCATTCCGCCACCAAGGCGCTGCTGGAACGCAACGACGTGCTGATCGTCGCATCGGTGTCATGCATCTACGGCCTCGGTGAGCCGGAGGTGTACTTCGAGATGCTGGTGTTCGTGGAGGAAGGCCAGACGATCGAGCGCGACCGCGTGCTGCGCAAGCTGGTCGATATCCACTACCACCGCAACGACTACGATTTTCATCGCGGCACTTTCCGCGTGCGCGGCGACACGGTGGAGGTCTTTCCCGCGTACGAAGAGAGCAGGGCGGTCAGGATCGAGTTCTTCGGCGACCAAATTGAATCGCTCTACGAGATCGATGCGCTCCGCGGCAAGGTAATCCGCAAGCTGCAATCGGTCTGTATCTATCCGGCATCGCACTACGTCACCACCTCGGATCGCATGGAGCGGGCGGTCACGACGATCCGCGCCGAGCTGAAACAACGCCTTGAGCTTTTCAGGTCGGAAAACAAGTTGCTCGAAGCGCAGCGACTGGAGCAGCGCACGATGTACGATCTCGAGCTGCTTGCCGAGATGGGCTTCTGTCCCGGCATCGAAAACTATTCGCGGCATCTCACCGGGCGTAAACCCGGCGATCCACCGCCGACCTTGCTCGACTATTTCCCCAAGGACTCGCTGTTCTTCATCGACGAGAGCCACAACACCATCCCGCAGATCGGCGGGATGTACCGCGGCGATCGCTCGCGCAAGCAGACCCTCGTCGACTTCGGCTTCCGCCTGCCGTCCGCCCTCGACAATCGGCCGCTCAATTTCGAGGAGTGGGAGAGCCACGTGAACCAGGCCGTCTACGTGTCGGCCACTCCCGGTGATTACGAGCTGGAACAGTCAGCCGGCCTGGTGGTCGAGCAGCTCATCCGCCCGACCGGTCTCATCGACCCGGAAATCGAGGTGCGCAGAGCGGGAACCCAGGTCGACGATCTGCTCGAGGAACTTCGCAAACGCGTCGCGGCCAACGAGCGCGTGCTGGTGACGTGCCTCACCAAGAAGATGGCCGAGGACCTGACCGATTACTATCACGACCTCGGAGTGCGCGTGCGTTACCTCCACTCCGACATCGAGACCATCGAACGCGTGGAAATCATACGCAGCCTGCGCAAAGGCGATTTCGACGTCCTGGTCGGAATCAACCTGCTGCGCGAAGGTCTGGACCTTCCGGAGGTGTCGCTGGTCGCGATCCTCGATGCCGACAAGGAAGGCTATCTGCGCTCGACGCGCTCTTTGATCCAGACCATCGGACGCGCCGCGCGCCATATCAACGGGCGCGTGCTGATGTATGCGGACAAGATCACCGACTCGATGCGGCGCGCGATGGACGAGACCGACCGCAGGCGCGCGAAGCAGATTGCCTACAACCAGGAACACGGCATCACGCCGCAATCGGTGACCAAGGCGATCGATGCGTCGCTGGTCGAAATGTATTCCCCCGAGTGGGCAATCGTGCCGGAAGCGGACGAGAAGCCCGCTCAGGAAGAATTCATCCCGCCGCACGAGCTTGCCGATCGGATCACGGCCCTGCGCCGCGACATGATGCAGGCGGCGGAAGATCTCGAGTACGAACGCGCCGCCGAACTGCGCGATCAGATCAAGCGACTGGAAAGAAAAATCTTCGGGATGGACCAGCCGCATCCAGCCGCACAGCCCGGACCGCCACCCGGCTCCGCCGGATCGCGGGCCGGCCAGTCACGCGGCCGCAAGGGCGCTGGCGCGGCGACCGGCGCCGCCGCAGCAGCGGCGGGCAAGCGTCCGTTACGCGAGGGCCGGCTCAAACTCACTCCAGATCATCCCAAGTAGTCTCCTCCACCAGCCGGCGCGGCCGGGACTATTTGAAACACGGACCGGGAGAGGAAGCGGCGCAACCGTGATCGGTTCCCGGTATGGCTTGCGGCTCTGGTAGAGCGCCAACCTTGTCCGGAACTCGGCGATCGTATTGTCGTAACTGATAGCCGTCTCCTCAACTGACGCGGCTTTGTCGAAATCGCCGGCTTCTGCGTACGCGGCTGCCAGCGTGTCCTGGAACGACGCATCCAGCGGCATCCGGGAACACGCCTTTTCGGACAGGGATATCGCGCGCGCTCCGTCACGAAATCTGGCGTTGGGGCAGGTGGCGAGAATCCACGCCCACCCGTTGTAACCGTCGGCTTCACCGAGCTTCGACGCAGCAACCTTTTGGAGATCCAGAACAGCCTGGTCGCACTGCCCGGACGTCAGAAACAGAAAGCCCCGATTGAGCAGCGCGGAGACATCGCTCGGCGATAATGCGATGGCCTGGTTGTAGTCGGCCAATGCCGCCGCAAAGCGCTTTTGCGCCTGCTCGGCGGCGCCTCGGTCGTTGAAGGCCGGGGAAAGTCGGGAATCCTGATCGATCGCCGCGCTGAAATCGTCGATCGCTAGCGAATAGTCTTTCGCATCCAGCCGTTGTTCACCGCGATCCAGGTAGGCTGCAGCCAGCGCTCCGCGAATGGTATCGGCGTTCCTGGAGTTGTTTTTCAGCGCGACCAGAAACTCGTTTATCGCGCGGCTGTAGTCGCGCCGATTAAGCGCATCGATCGCGCCGACCAGCGGATCGATCAGGAACAGCGCATCCTGCGAGGCTATGCCGATTGCCTTGTCCGGATCCTCGTCCGGCATCAGCTCGGTCAGCGGCTGCGACCCGCCCTGGATGTGCACGACAACTTCCAGGTGGGTTTTGTTGCCCGCCTGCGTGATCTCGCCGCCGACGTGGCGTGCTTGCCGATGCAGGAGCCCGTCCACTATCTCCACGACGCCGCGGAACGAAAGTCCGATTTCGGGAATCTCAATGTCGGACTTTGTTTCCAACTCGGTTGCGGTCGCGATCTTTTCTGCCGGGCCCAGCCTCGCAAGGTAGGTTCCCTGTTCCCTGATTCTCGCCGGTGTCAGGTCTTCGGAAACAAAACTTGAGGGCGAAGGGGATGCTCCTTCACGCTCCTGATCTTCTCGACCACGCTTTCGACGGAGTCGCGAAGCCGCTCTGTGACAGCTTGCGAAGTGTACCCTCGGTCCTCGAGAGCCTTCGGGACTGCAATCGCGTCTATCAAAACCCGGTCGTGAAGGTAGTCTTCGACGATGTTCACGCCCGCTGCGAGTACGAACACGACCACCAGCGCCAACACCATGATTTGGAGTACCGCCTTCGCAAAATCCGCGATCCGCTTCAGTCGGTTCCGCTCGTGAAGCTTGACCGCATCCACCCACTCCTGGAGCTTTCGCTCGAGAGCGGAGTCCAGGAAGAGCCGCGCGTTGTCACGCCCTCCAATCCCCTGGTCTCCCCCGACGGCGCCATGCCCCGGTTTACCGTTGGCCCCTTCGGCTGAAGTTTCAGTGGCGCTTGCGACCGAGGCAGCCGGCGGCGGCTGATTGTCCTTGCCGTGGTCGCCGTTGAGTGGTTTTGTCAGCCCGATTTCGCCGGCCGCCTGCATTTCGCTTGACTGTCCTCGTTCCATCGTCTTGCCCCCGCAGAAGAAGGATTCGGGACACCCAATAGCAACGCGACAAGCCTGATGCAGATACGCAATCCCGCGTAGTTGCATGTGCGCCCATCCAGTGGCGTGGGCCAAGGCTGAACGCCCGCTCTCCCGGGTGGCTGCTCTAAATTTCGACTACTGCTTGATTCTGAGGCCGTTGAGAACGCGATTGATCGTCTCGCTGACTTCGCGGCGCGCCGCCTTCTTGTCCTTGGCATGCGCTATCAGCATCGCCAGCTCGTTCATCGAGCCGAGCAGCATATGCGCGAGTGGGTCGACCGGTTGCGGCGCGATTATTCCCGTCTCGATTGACGCCTGGATAGCGCTTTTCACCCCCGCCAGGTAGTAGCTCTCATCGAATTCGCGCCATCCCTGCGCGCCCAGCACCGCGGGTGCATCGATTAACACGATCTGCTGCACCGCAGGATCGAGGCACGCATCCATGAAGTTTTCGCTCGCGATCAACAGCGCCCGCCACGGATCGGTTTCCTTGCTCGCGGCTTCGGCCGACAGTGCCGCTACGCGCATTTGCTCTTCGACCAGCACCGCCTTGAACAGGTCCTGCTTGTTTTTGAAATGGTGGTAGAGCGCGCCGCGCGTCACCCGTGCGCGCTTGACGATTTCCTCGGTCGCCGTATCGGCGTAGCCGCGTTCGGCGAACAGTTTGCGCGCGACTTTGAGCAGGGCAGTGCGGGTGGCTGCGGAATTCTCCGCCTGGCGGCTCTTGACGGACATACTGGATGCAGGTTACATACAGATTGTATGTATCTTCAATATCGTCAGTCAGGAGGCTAGCAATGAAAGCATCCGAGTTCCACAGCTCCCGCAAGTTCGCGGACACACCCTTTGGCCGCCTCGCCTACGTCGAGCGTGGCAGCGGCCCCGTCGCATTGTTCGTCCACGGGTTTCCGCTCTGCGGCTACCAGTGGCGCTTTGCACTCGATGAACTCTCGCCGTTCCGGACCTGTATCGCGCCCGACATGATGGGCGTCGGTTATACCGAGGTGCGGCCCGGACAGGACATCTCCTTCGAGTCGCAAGCCAAGGCGCTCAACGCGCTGCTTGAAGCGAAGTCGATAGCGCAGGTCGACCTGGTCGGCAACGATACCGGCGGCGGTGTCAGCCAGATTTTCGCAGCGATGTATCCCGCAAAAGTCCGCACGCTGACCCTCACCAATTGCGAAGTGAGCGATCTCTGGCCCAACGAGATGCTCAAGCAGTTCTACGGCGCGCTCAAGGCCGGCATGGTCGGCGAGGCCTTCAAGGCGATGGCGACCGATGAGGCTATGGCCCAGGCGCAGCTCGCGAGTGTGTATGAGAATCCGTCGCTGCTGAACACCGAGTTGCTCGGTGTCTACTTCCAGCCTTTCGTCGACTCCGCGGAACGTCGCGAGCTGGTCAAGGGATTCTCCGACGCGGAGCGTAATCGCGATCAGATCGTTGCAGTCGCGGACCAGCTGCGCTCATCGAAAATTCCGGCGCAGGTTCTATGGGGCGAGGCCGACACTGCCTTCGATGGCCCCGCCTCGGTTGAATGGCTCCGCGCGAACCTGGGCGGTCTGCGCAAAGTAACGACTATTCCGGGCGCCAAGCTCTTCTGGCCGGAAGAGCATCCCCGCCTCCTCACCGTTTTGCTCAAGGAGTTCTGGTCCGCGATGAACTGAAGCGGCCGGCCAGAAGGTCTGCGCTCCCTGGATCGAAACTATTGGTCAGGAGAACAAAATGAAGACCGAGAAGGTGCAGTACACAGCGGGCGCCGATTGGCGAGTGATCACCTACGGGGGCGTGAAACACAACTTCACCGACCCTGATATCGCCCGCTTCGACAATCCCGCGCTTGAGTATCATCGATCTGCGGATGAACGCTCGTGGAACGCGATGACTGCGTTCTTCAGGGAGATCTCGTCTAAAAAATTCCCATAGAATCGCCTCAGGCAAACTGCAACGATCAGTCAGAACCTGGCTACATCCGGTTGAAGCAGGAAGATGACTGAACATTTCGATGTGCTCATAGTCGGCGCCGGTCTCTCGGGGATCGGCGCCGGCTACCATCTCCAGGCAAGTTGCCCAAATCGCAGCTACGCAATCCTCGAGTCGCGCGAGGCCATCGGCGGCACCTGGGATCTCTTTCGTTACCCCGGCGTCCGTTCCGATTCCGATATGTACACGCTCGGCTATGCGTTCCGGCCGTGGCCCGATGCGCGCACGATCGCCGATGGCCCGTCGATTCTCCAGTACGTCCGTGAAACCGCCCGCGAATATGGAATCGACCGCCGCATTCGCTTTCAGCATCGCGTCACCAAAGCGGCATGGTCTTCCGCCGATGCGCAATGGACCGTAGACGTGGAACGCGGCCCCGCGCGCGAACCCGCGCGCTTCACCGCCAATTTTCTCTACCTGTGCAGCGGGTACTACCGTTACGACCACGGCTTCGAACCGACCTTTCCCGGCACCGAACAGTTCCGCGGGCGCATCATTCATCCGCAGCATTGGCCCAAGGATCTCGACTATGCCGGCAAGCGGGTGGTGGTTATCGGCAGCGGCGCCACCGCTATCACTCTCGTGCCCGCGATGACCGACAAGGCTGCCCACGTCACGATGCTGCAGCGCTCGCCCACCTACGTGGTTTCGCTGCCGGCGACGGACAGCATCGCGGAGCGCCTGCTGCGGACCTTCCCGCGAAAAACCGCCTACGCCCTCGCGCGCTGGAAGAACGTCTTGATGGGGATGCTCTTCTACCAGATCTGTCGCCGCTGGCCGGAGTACGGAAAAAAGATGATCCGCGAGGGCGCCGTCCGTGCGCTGCCGCCCGAGTACCCCGTCGATGTTCACTTCAAGCCGCGCTACAACCCGTGGGATCAGCGGCTCTGCGTCGTGCCGGACAGCGATCTGTTCAAGGCTATCGGTGAGGGGCGTGCTTCAATCGTCACCGACCAGATCGATACCTTCACCGAGAAAGGAATCAAGCTCGCATCAGGTGCGGAGCTTCCCGCCGACATTATCGTCACCGCTACCGGTCTGAAGTTGCTGCCCGCCGGCGGAATTCGCTTCACGGTCGATGGCGCCGCGATCGATGTATCAAAGACGATGACCTACAAGGGCATGATGCTCTCGGACGTTCCGAATCTCGCGCTCGCGATCGGCTACGTCAACGCATCGTGGACCCTCAAGGCCGACCTCACCTCGATGTACGTGTGCCGCGTGCTTAACCACATGGAAAGCCGTGGGTTCCTCCAATGTACTCCGCGATGTCCTCCGGGAATGACCGCAGACGGCCCGCTGCTCAATTTGTCTTCGGGCTACGTGCAGCGTTCGATCGATGAGTTTCCAAGACAGGGGAGCAGGCGGCCCTGGCGCTTGTACCAGAACTATCTCCTGGATCTGCTGACGCTGAAGTACGGGCCAGTGGACGATGAATCGATTGAATTTTCGAATCCCCGGACAGTGGCTGAGAGCCCGCGCAAACTCAGTCCCGCCGCTTGATCATTTGCGTATGAAAAAAACGGAGACGCGACCGAACCAGTCGCGTCTCCGCGGAAGAGCTACTTCTCGAACGACGGGCCAACGTACCCGGATGGCGGCAAGGCCGTCGGACTCTGCGCATCCGGCGCGGCATTGAAAAAACCGCTCCCGATCGTCAGTCCGCCGTCCACGACGATCGCCTGTCCCGTCACCCACTGCGAGTCGTCGCTCGCGAGGTAAAGCGCCGCTCCCGCGATATCCTCCGGATGACCCGCGCGCTGGATGGGCTGCCCCTTCGCCATCCAGCCCTCCATCGCTTCTTTCACGCCCGGCTGATTGCGATGCAGGATCGGGGTGTTGATTCCGCCCGGACAGATGCAGTTCACGCGAATCTTGTCCTTGGCGAACTCCAATGCGGCCGAACGAGTCAGGTTCACGACCCCGGCTTTGGCCGCGCAATAGGGATGTAACCCGGCAAAGCCGCGGATACCCGCCACTGAAGCCGTCGAGATGATCGAACCCCCGCCGACCTTGCGCATCTCAGCAACCGAATGCTTGATGCCCAGGAACACCGAGCGCAGCAGCACCGCAATGCTTTTGTCCCAATCCTCGACGCTGATCTGCTCCAGCGCACCGATCGCGCCGCCCACGCCCGCGTTGTTGTAGAGAATATCGAGGCGCCCGAATTCCTTGATCGCGCGCGCGACCAGCGCCTTGATGTCCGCCTCGCTGGAAACATCCGCCTTTTGAAACACCGCGCGCCCGCCGTTCTCCTTGCAGTCGCGAACCGCCGCCTCACCGCCTTCGACGTTGAGGTCGGTGATCACGACCGCGGCGCCTTCGCCCGCAAACCGTATCGCGGTCCCGCGTCCGATCCCGCTGGCGGAGCCGGTAATGATCGCTACTTTGCCATCCAATCTACCCATGAAAATCTCCTGTCTTTCTGATCCCCTCCTTTCCAAGGAGGGGACAGAGGGGTGGTACAGCAGTTCAGTTACCAGATTCGCCAGGAGGGACCTATCGCGCCCGCACGCAACTGATCCGAATCCTTTCTGCGACGCCCCCGAACTACCACTACCTAACCCTCTCCTTGGAAAGGAAAGGGGACCGGTCACGATCTCTCAAACGATGGTCCTGAAAACGTAGACTCCGGCGAGAACCGCACGTTCCCCGTGTTGATTCCGCCGTCTACTACCATCGCGGTCCCTGTGATCCATTCCGCGTCGTCGCTGGCAAGAAAAAGCGCCATCTTCGCGATGTCTTCTGCGTGCCCGGCGCGCGGAATCGGCTGCATCCTCGCCATCCGCTTCTCAGCTTGCTCCGCGCCGCCTGGCGTCCCGGCATGTACCAGCGGAGTATTCACGCCTCCCGGGCAGATACAGTTGACGCGGATCTTGTCATGCCCGACTTCGATCGCGACCGCCTGCGTGAGCGTAATGATCGCGCCCTTGGCCGCGCTGTAGGGCGCCAGGTAACCGACGCCGCGCAGACCCGCCGCGGAAGAGGTCGTGATGATCGATCCGCCGCCGGCCTTGCGCATCTCGGGAATGGAATATTTCATCCCGAGAAATACCGCCTTCAGCAGGATCGCCATCGACTTGTCCCAATCCTGTGAGCTGACTTTCTCGATCGCACCGAGCGCACCCGCCACGCCCGCGTTGTTGTACATGATGTCGAGCCGTCCGTACTCCTTGACCGCGCGATCGACTGCCGCCTTGATGTCCCCCTCGCTGGTCACGTCGGTGCGCTGGAACACCGCTTTACCGCCCGCCGCAGCGCACTCCGCGACGGCATCTTCACCCCCGCGCGAGTTCAGGTCCGTGAGCACCACGGCTGCTCCTTCTTTCGCGAACAGAAGCGCGGTCGCGCGGCCCATGCCGCTCGCCGCACCGGTGATAACCGCGACTTTTCCGTTGAGCTTGCCCATCGTGAATGCCTCCTTGCGCGTGCTCCTGATGGCGCAATAGCACGCGGCGGCGATTCGCCGCCAACCACGGGACGGGTGATATAATTGGCCGTTCCGATGGCGGAAGACGATAAATCGCCGGGCGGCTCCGCGCCTTTAGAGAGTCCGCGTTTTGGCTCGCTGGTCGAGTATCCGGAACAAGCGGCGAAGGCGAAGGAACGCCCTGCGCTCGAACTGACCCCCGATGAAGAGCCGCTCGCCCGCAAACTCGAGACGGTGCCCGCGCTTCCCGGCGTCTACCTTCTGAAAGATCGCGCGGGGAAAGTCTTGTATGTCGGCAAGGCCAAGTCGCTGCGGCCGCGCGTGCGCTCTTATTTTCGCGGCAACGAGGGAGAGCAGGGCGACGGCCGCTTCAACGTGCGCTTCCTGATGCGGAAGGTGCGCGACCTCGTGACCATCGTCACGGCCAGCGAGAAGGAAGCGCTCATCCTCGAAAATAACCTCATCAAGCAATACAAGCCGCGCTACAACATCCGGCTGCGCGACGACAAGTCATACCTGAGCGCCAAGATCACCAACCACCCGTGGCCGCGCATCACGGTGACACGGCGCATCGTCAAGGATGGCGGCAAATACTTCGGGCCGTTTGGCTCCGCGGACGGCCTGCGCGAAACCATCGATGTCATCCGCAAGGTCTTCCCGCTGCGGACCTGTTCCGACGGCGTCTTTCGCAATCGCTCGCGGCCGTGTCTCGAATATCAAATCAAACGCTGCATGGGGCCGTGCTGCCTGCAGGTCGATCGCGAGGAATACGGCAAGCATCTTCACGCCGCGCAGATGCTACTGGAGGGAAAGAACCTCGAGCTGCTGCGCGAGATGCGCGATCAGATGAAGGCGCACGCGTCGCGGCTGGAATTCGAGGCTGCGGCGAAAATCCGCGACCGCGTGCGCGCGATCGAGAAAACCGTCGAGCGCCAGACCGTGCTCCACCATTGGGGCATCGACCAGGACATCTTCGGGCTCTACCGCGAGGGCGGCTTCATCGAGGCGATCGTGCTTATCGTGCGCGGCGGCAAGCTGACCAGTACCCAGGGCTGGAGCTTCCAGGACCTGGAATTTCCCGATGAGGAAGTACTGGCCGATCTCCTGACCCAGTACTACCAGGGCGCGCGCACCATTCCCGATGAAGTAATCGTGCCGGTTGCGCTCGAAGATGCGGACGTGCGCAGCGAATTGCTCTCGGAGCGCCGCGGCAAGAAATGTGAAGTGTTCATCCCGCAGCGCGGCGAGAAGCTGCGCTTGCTGGAAATGGCGATGGAGAACGCCCGGCAGAGCTTCGAATCGCGGCGCGACAACGAAAACACGCGCGAGAAGATGCTCGAGGAGTTGCGCATCAAGCTCCACCTGCGCAATTCACCCAAGCGCATCGAATGCTACGACATCTCGAATCTGCAGGGCTCGATGGTGGTCGGGTCGCAGGTCACCTTCGATGAAGGCGAGCCCGACAAGAATCTCTATCGGCGCTATCGGATCCGTGGTTTCGAAGGGCAGGACGATTTCGCCAGCCTGGCCGAGGTGCTGACTCGGCGCGCTCAGCGAGCCAGGCGCGATCAAAGCTATCCTGACTTATGGGTGATAGACGGTGGCAAGGGGCAACTTAATGTGGCACTTCAGGTTTTGCGCGAGCAGGAGCTGCGCGATCAAA
>DATJWT010000028.1:0-11194 GCA_035500975.1 Binataceae bacterium (SeqCode) | reverse complement strand
AAGGCTTTCGGTAAATGGCCCGGAGTGTTCCAGGCGACGCAATTCGGTAACGTATGTTCGCAGGAGAGCGGCGATCAGGTTGCCGGCAGCGAGAATTGTCTTTTCCTGAACGTCTATGCTCCTCACGATCGGAAAAAGCGCAGCCCGGTTCTGCCAGTGATGGTCTGGATTCACGGCGGCGGCCTCACGGGTGAAAGTGGAGATATGTTCGACCCCTCCCCCCTGGTGGAGCACGGCAATCTGATTGTCGTCACGATCAATTATAGACTCGGTCTGCTCGGATTCTTCGCGCATCCGGCAATCGATGGTGAAGGCCATCCAAGCGGCAACTACGGGCTGATGGATCAGCAGTTTGCCCTCGAATGGGTGCAGCAAAATATTCATGCGTTCGGCGGCAACAATCAGGTCGTCACGCTATTCGGCCAATCTGCCGGAGGACAGGCCACCTTTTGCAACCTGGCGTCTCCCACGGCTGCGGGCCTCTTTCAGCGCGTAATCATCGAGAGCGGGTCATTCACTTTCACCGATTACCTCGGAGAGATAGTGCCTGTTGCAGTGGGGGAAACGGTTGGCACGCGCTTCGTTCCATCGGGGATCGCTCTAGCCACGGCTCTGGGATGTCCGGACCAAACCGCGGAATGCCTCCGTAACATTTCTCCGGCAAACCTGGTTGGATTGCGCCTAAACACGATCAACGTTGTGGATCCGTTCGTCGACGGAACACTCCTGGCTCAAACACCGAAGGCGGCATTAGCCAGCGGTCAGTTCAATCGTGTTCCGGTCATTTCCGGAACGAATCACGACGAATACCGCCTGTTCGTGGCGTTCGAATACGATCTGAGCGGCGCTCCGCTAATGAACTCCGAGTACCCAACTGCAGTTGACGAGCTCTACGGGCCTGTTATCGGTCCGATGGTCCTGGGTGTCTACCCGCTGCCTGCAAGCCCGCCGGCGAACGCCGCTTCGCTGGCGCTTGGCGCTGCCGGTACGGATGGTATTTTCAGCTGTCCAGCCAGAGAGGCCGATCAATCCCTGTCCCGGTATGTGACTACCTACGCGTATGAATTCAACGACGAGAACGCTCCGCCGGAAATCGGACTTTCAAATCTCAGTTTTCCACTCGGCGCCTTTCACGATGCTGAGCAGGAGTATCTTATGAATGTGAGCTTGTTTCCTCTTCCACCCGGCTTTACGCCGAACCAGCAGCGCCTCTCGCAAACGATGATGACCTATTGGACGAATTTCGCGAAAACCGGCGATCCGAACTCCGCCGGGGTGCCAACCTGGGCTCCGTACAGTTCAGCCGCGGACCAGTTCCAGTCCCTGATCCCGCCGGAGCCGACGGTCGAATCCTCGTTTGCGACGGACCACCTCTGCACGACATTCTGGCAGCCGTAGGTCCGCAATTTCTTCAAGTGTATTAAGGGTCGCCGACCAGATTCCAAGCCGGAAGAAACCTCGTGATCAGAATTCAAAACCAGTTGGATTTGACGAAGCACATCGCGATCTCCGACTGGAAACTGAAGATAAACACCTCCGGGGCCGTCAATATACAGTGCGCCGAGTCTGAACCTTCCAGAGGAACCAAGTCAGTTATTCGGCACAAGCGTATCGGACACGGCCACAAGTTCGACCCGGGGGAAAAGTCGGGGAAGTTTAAAACAGAGACGTCCCTGGAAGCACCGACAGTTCAAGACCGTGGCTGGGTCTGAACCCGGAGGGATACGTGCGGATACGACGATATGTTCTTGGGCTTTTTGGCTTTTTTTTACCAGGCCTTTTCACCCTGTCGCTGACGGGGTGCGGTGGTAGCTCATCCAACTCGGGCAGCTCCTCCCCCACCGCTTTTTCCATCGGCGGGACGGTGTCGGGTCTTTCCGGGGGGAGCGTCACAGTAATCAATAACGCGTCGGACCCGTTAACTGTATCATCCAACGGTTCATACAAGTTCACGGAAACTGCGTTGAGCGGCGGCACCTACTCGGTGGTTCTCGCAACGCCACCGCCTGGTCAGGTTTGTACGGTCGCCAACGGCAGCGGCGTGGTCGCGAAGGCCAACGTCAAAAATGTAAATGTCGTTTGTGCAGCCGGACCTGAAGAAGTGGCCTATACGTTTTCCGGCGGGAATGATGGCAGGTATCCGGATTCCGGCCTCACCGCGGGCGGCGACGGCAATTTCTACGGGACCACTACCTACGGTGGAACGAATGACCTGGGGACCGTCTTCAAGATCACCCCGGACGGGGTGCATACAGTTCTTTATTCCTTCGCCGGCGGTTCCGGTGACGGGCAGTACCCTGCCTCTGGTTTGGACCTGGGGGATGACGGCGCCTTTTATGCGACCACGACGGCAGGAGGAGCATTGGGGTCCGGCACCTTCTTCAGGATCACTCTCTCCGGGACCGAGACGATGCTCTATTCCTTCGGAGCGAACGGTAGCGGCGTTACACCACAGGGATTGACCGGCTTCGGTGGCAATTTTTATGGAACCACCACTTTGGGAGGCGCGGACAATCTGGGCACCATCTATGAGATCACCCCGGCAGGTGTGGAGACCACGCTCTATTCCTTTACCGGCGGCAACGATGGAGGAGGCCCCGTGGCGGGCCTGTCCAATGACCCTGACGGCAATCTGTATGGCGTTGCCTTCTACGGTGGGGCGAACGATTTCGGCACTATCTTTCGAATTGCTCCTGATGGGACGGGCTACACGACCCTTCACTCTTTCGCCGGCGGGCCGACAGACGGCCAATATCCCGGAGTGAAGCTTCGCGATCTGCCCGATGGGACTCTTTGGGGGTCCACGGGGGCAGGCGGAGCGAACGGACTCGGCACCATTTTCAAATACGATCCGAGCTCCGGCGTGACCAGCATTATACATTCCTTCGCTGGCGCTCCCGACGACGGCAGTCAGCCTTCGTGCCGGCTCCGCATCGCAAATGACGGAAATCTATATGGGGCTACTTACTATGGCGGCAGCTTCGACCTGGGCACGTTTTTCCAGCTCACTCCGGCAGGTGTGTTGACGACAGTGTACAGCTTCGCCGGCGGCGATGATGGACAGAATCCGAACTCGAGTCTGCTTACAACTCCCAACGGAGATTTTTACGGAACCACGGTTACCGGCGGAGCCACCAACAGCGGGACGATTTACAAGATACACCCGTGACGGAATCGAGATGAACCGAGGAATCGCGATGCGTAAGGTTAGAACTTCGGCCCGGGCACTGATCATTCTCGGGTCTTTCTTTCTTTCGGCTTCCGCTGCACTGGCGCAAACCTGTACGCCGGTAGTCTATGCATTCCGGCACGCGGAAGACTCGAATCCTGCACCGGGAAAATTCACACTTACTCCGACAGGAAAAGCGCATGCCGCGCTTTACCCGTCAATGGTGAGTGGCTTTGAAAACGCCGACCCCAACAATTTTTGCCCGGTCACCAGGGTGTACGCGGTAACGAAAAAAGCAAAGGTCAATTGCAGTTCGAACTGCACGAGCGCGACCAACGCATTCGACACCTCCAGACCGACGGCCTGCTGGGTGGCGTCAAAGGATCTGACGAAGTGTACGTGCTGGCTGAGGTCAAAAAATAACCAGGAAGCCGACGCTTGTGCAGCAACGATGACCCCGGATCCGAGTACGAAAACAACAGACCCGACTACCAAATTAACATATGACCTGTACGAATTTTTGGGTAACGGAAACAACCCTCCGACAAACCCGAGTTACACCACACTCGAAGCGACGGCACTTCGTAATGAACTGGTCGCCACGGCGAACGCTGGCTCATCGTCGGCTATTTTCTGGACCAGCGACGGTTTGCATGTGTTGGCGGGCGCAATCATAAAGGGGACGAGCAGGGTTCCCGACAAAAAGGGGAGCGATCCAAAAGCCGCCAAAGGGACCCCTCCGCGAAATGCGGTTTACGTTTTCCAGTTCGCTCAAGGACAATTCATCGACACCCCTACTCGGGCGGATCTCTTTGTCCAGGGCTATAATCGCGGTGAAACTTCCGGCAAGTTCGCCAGCCCCCAATTCATTGCTCCCAACCTGGACGGCTCGCAGGACTATTACGCCGGGTATCAACCAAATGTCCTGGGGGGAGTGCTGGATGACAGGAATTGTGCAGTGGGTGATCCATGCGGCAGTACTATACCCACTGCCCAACTTGAAATGGTCAAGGGGAGGATCTGCGATACCTCGATGCCTCTAAAGAATTCAGCGGGCCCGGGGTACTACGGCGCCTGTCAGGGACTCCCGACACCCTGACCGCCGCAGATCGGTCATTTGACCAGACAGCTTGTATTGTTTGCATTCCTGCTTGGCTTGGTATTCCAGACCGGCTGTGGGGGAACCAGTACTGCAACCGCGCAGGATGTCGAGCCTTGTTCTTCCGCGGAGCGACTCAAGCAAGAGCTCGCGATGGTGGGCGTCGAGCGCTTCACGTCCGCGGACTACAAGCCCGGGCTGGTGCGGCACATAGTCTTGTTCAAGTACAATCCGACGGTCACACCTGAGCAGAAGCAGGAAGTAATTCAGCGCTTCCTGGCCCTGAAAACACTTTCGAAGCGGAACGGGACACCATTTATTGTTTCCATCGAAACCGGGCCGGATATCAGCGGCGAAGGCCTGGACCAGTGCTTCGAGCAGGGCTTCATCGTCACGTTCACCTCCCAGGGTGACCGCAACTACTACGTGGGCCAGCCGGTAGTCACGGATCCGAGCTTCTACGATCCGGCTCACCAGGCATTCAAGGATTTCGTCGGTCCCTTGATCGATCAAGGCGGCGGCGCCTTCGTGTTCGATTTTGCTCCTGCAGAATAACGGAACCTGGCGGCGATTCTCTCAGGAGACGCCTCCGCCAAATACATTTCGTCTTGCCCATAAAGATACGTCGACGAGACCGATCATCACGGGCACTTCGATCAAGGGTCCGATGACGGCAGCGAAGGCCGCGCCGCTGTCGATTCCGAAGGTTGCTACGGCTACCGCGATTGCCAGCTCGAAATTGTTGGATGCGGCGGTGAACGAGAGCGTCGCACATTGCGGATAGGTCGCGCCCACGCGCTTGCTCAGCACGAACGACACGGCGAACATGATGACGAAGTAGAGCAGCAGCGGCGTCGCGATGCGCACGACGTCGAGCGGCATGCGGACGATCGCGCCGCCCTTGATCGAGAACATCACGACAATCGTGAAGAGCAGGAAGGTCAAGGTCAGGGGGCTGATCTTCGGGATAAACCTCTGGCGATACCAGGTCTTGCCCTTCGCCCTGGTCAGGACTGCCCAGGTCATCACGCCCGCGACGAACGGGATGCCGAGGTAGATAGCGACGCTCGCGGCGATCTGGCCAATCGTAACGTGAACGATCGCGCCGGACAGGCCAAGCCAGCGCGGAACCACGGTGATGAAGACCCAGGCGTAGAGCGAGAAGAACAGCACCTGGAAGATGGAATTGAAAGCGACCAGTCCCGCGCAGTAGTCCGCATCGCCGGCGGCGAGATCGTTCCACACGATGACCATCGCGATGCATCGCGCGAGACCGATCATGATGAGGCCGACCATGTACTCGGGGCGGTCGCGCAGGAACGCGATCGCAAGCGCGAACATCAGGATTGGACCGATGATCCAGTTCTGAAGCAGCGAGAGCGCGAGGATCCTGACGTTGCGGAACACATCGCCGAGCTCGTCATAGTTAACCTTCGCGAGCGGCGGATACATCATCAGGATGAGCCCGATCGCGATCGGGATCGAGGTGGCGCCGACGCTGAGGCGATCGAAGGCGGTCTTCATTCCGGGGAAGAGCGCCCCGAGCGCGACGCCGACGCCCATCGCGAGGAAGATCCACAGCGTCAGGTAGCGATCGAGGAACGAGAGGCGGCGCAGAATCGGCGCGGACGCGATGGGCAAGCTGACGCTCATGACGGCCGCGCCGGATACATTTTCAAAACCTCGCCATCACTGCGGCTTTGCAGCGCCGCAGCAGGCGGATGCCGCAGGCGCCGCGGCAGGCGCGCAACAGGACACAGCGGCCGGCGCACTCTCGATTCGCGGCTGGACATCATTGCCGTACACGGTACTTTCACCGAAGGTGTGGAACGTCTCCCAGGAGACACCGCTCGGGTCGTTGACCCATCCCTTGTCGCCCCTGGCGTAACAACAGGTCGCGTTAACCTGTTCGCGGACCGATTCGCCGGCAGCCTTCAGCCGCGAAGCGATGAGGTTGAGATCCTCGCCCGACTCGACCTGCAAACCGAGGTGATCGATTTGGGGCTTGGATGCTCCCGAAGAGATGGCGAAATTGACGCGCGGATCCTCGAGCATCCACTTGGCGTAGTCGGTCTTGATTACAGCCGGCTGCTCGCCGAACAAGGTCGAATAAAAGCGGACCGACGACTCGAGATCGGCGACGTGAACATGTACGTGAAATCGTTTCATACCGAGATCCTCCGGTTTCTTTTTGGAATTGGATTTTGCGAAGGCAGGCACTCCGTGGCGCAACCGGGCGCCGCGCCGGGCGCACAGAGCTCGGACCTTCCTCCGCAGCAATTTTCGGTGAGATAGCCGAGGAGGTCGGTCATCGCCTTGAAATTGGCGCTGTAGATTATGGAGCGGCTTTCGCGGCGAGAGGTCACCAGTCCCGCGAATCTCAACTGGTTCAGATGAAACGACAGGGTCGGCGAGGGTTGTCCGAGTCGCTGGCTGATTTCGCCGGCGGGCATACCCTCGGGCCCGCGCTGGACCAGGAGGCGGAAAATATCGAGCCGCGTTTCCTGGGCGAGGGCCCCGAGCGCGGTTACGACGGTCGATTTCTTCATACTTCAATAATTATAGAAATATAATCGACACCCGTCAAGTGGAGTCTCCCGGCCAGGCGGCGGGGGCGGCGGCGGGCGATTGCGCTTGACGCACGAGCACCAGCAGATCTAAATAGTTTTAGACATCTGGAATTATTTAGAAGAGGTCACGAATGACCAGATCGGAAGCATCCGCCGCGCTCGCGGCGCTGGGCCACGACATCAGGCTCACCATCGTCCGGCTCCTTGCCCATCACGCTTCAGAGGGCATGGCGGCGGGAGAACTCGGCGCGCGGCTGGGGCTCTCTTCCGCGGCGCTCGCCTTCCACCTGAATCACCTCAAGCATGCGGGCCTGGTGATCGCGCGGCGGCACGGCAGCTTCGTCATCTACGATGCTCGTCATCGCAGCGTGGAGAGCCTGATCCAATACCTGATCGAGCATTGCCGCCGGCCGGCGCAGAACGGGACCAAGCAGTTTACCGCCGACACACCGAGGAACGAGCGCCGACCCATGAACGTTCTTTTCCTGTGCACCCGCAATTCCGCGCGCAGCATCATGGCCGAGTGCGCGATGAATCGATGGGGCGGCGGCAGATTCCAGGCGTTCAGCGCGGGCAGCGATCCCGGCAGCGCGGTTCATCCGACGACGCTGCGGATACTGCGAAGTCTCAAGTTCGAAACGAGCGGGTTGCGAAGCAAAAGCTGGAGTGAATTTTCAATTCCCGACGGTCCACCGCTCGATTTTGTTTTCACACTTTGCGATCGGGCGGCCGCGGAGACCTGTCCTACCTGGCCGGGACAGCCGATAAGGGCACATTGGGGAATCCCCGACCCGGTCTCGGCGCGGGGCAGCGATCGCGCCCGGGCGAAGACCTTCGCCAGGGTTTACCGCGAGCTGGAGCGGAGAATCCGAATTTTTGCTGCCCTTCCAATCGAGACACTGGAGCGGTTCGCGCTCGAGCGGTGGGTAACCGAGTTGGGCAAGCTGGACCTGGCAGCCTGAATTCGAAGGGCGTCGAGGGGAGCGACGATGGCCGTTCGGATCGGGATCAACGGATTTGGGCGAATGGGCCGCCTCGCGGTGCGGGCCGCATTCGGCCATCCGCAAATCGACGTCGTTCACATCAACGAGGTCAAAGGCAGCGCCGAGACGGCGGCGCATCTGCTCGAATTCGACAGCGTTCACGGCAGGTGGCCGATATCGATTGGCGCCGGAACCGACTCCATCACGGTGGAAGACCGGCGAATCGCCTACAGCGATTTTTCGAAACCTGCGGAGGTCCCCTGGGAAGACGCGGGCGTCGACGTAGTCGTGGAGTGCTCGGGCAAATTCGTTACCCGGGAGGCTCTGGAGCCCTACTTCGAATCCGGGGTGCGCAAGGTCGTGGTGGCCGCGCCGGTCAAGAAAGGCGCCCTGAACCTCGTGATGGGGGTGAACGATCATCTTTACGATCCCGACCGCGATCACCTGGTGACTGCCGCCTCGTGCACCACCAATTGCCTGGCCCCGGTGGTGAAAGTGATTCACGAGAAGCTCGGAATTCGCCATGGCGCGATCACGACGATCCACGATGTGACGAACACGCAAACCGTCGTCGATTTGCCGCACAAGGATCTTCGCCGCGCGCGTTCCGCGCTGATGTCGCTGATACCGACGACGACGGGCTCGGC
Source organism: Binataceae bacterium (SeqCode) (assembly GCA_035500975.1). Lineage (GTDB taxonomy): Bacteria > Desulfobacterota > Binatia > Binatales > Binataceae > JAFAHS01. The sequence continues at coordinate 2,726 of DATJWT010000028.1, read as the reverse complement.
GACCGCGATCGGTCTCATCTATCCCGAACTGCAGGGCAAGCTTAACGGCATGGCGGTTCGAGTGCCGTTGCTGAACGCATCTTTGACCGATTGCGTGTTCGAAGTATCGCGCTCGACCAGTGCCGAGGAAGTGAACCGTCATTTGCGCGAAGCAGCCGGGGGCGAGCTGCGCGGCATCCTGGGTTTCGAAAAGCGTCCGCTGGTTTCCGTCGATTTCGTCAACGACCCACGCTCTTCGATCGTGGATGGTCCATCGACGATGGTGGTCGATGGCACCCAGGTTAAGGTCATCGCCTGGTACGACAACGAGTGGGGCTATGTGAATCGGCTGGTCGAGCTGACCGCGAAGGTCGCGGCAAGCCTGCCTGCCGCGCGGCATCCCCGTCCGCGCGGAAGAAGCAAATGAAGAGTGCGGCGCGCAACTACGCGTTGGTCACCGGCGCCTACTGGGGATTCACGCTCACCGACGGCGCGCTCAGGATGCTGGTGCTGTTGCACTTCGATCGCCTGGGATACAGCGCGGTTGAAATCGCATTCCTGTTCCTGTTCTACGAGTTCTTCGGGATCGTCACGAACCTGCTGGGCGGCTGGATCGCCGCGCGCTCGGGCCTGAAGGTAACGCTGTACGGCGGCCTGCTGCTTCAGATCGGCGCCCTGATCATGCTTGCGCTGCTGCAGCCCGCCTGGTCGCGGCTTGCCTCAGTCACCTACGTGATGGCGGCGCAGGCGCTCTCCGGCATCGCCAAGGACCTGACCAAGATGAGCGCCAAGACGGCGATCAAGATCGTCGTTCCAGAAGGAGAAGATGGGGCGTTGTTCAAGTGGGTCGCGCGCCTGACCGGATCGAAGAACGCGCTGAAGGGGGCGGGATTCTTCATGGGCGGCGCGCTCCTGGGGGTACTTGGTTTCGTCGGATCGCTGATGGCGATGGCGGCGGGTCTGCTGGCGGTGTTGATCGGGACGGTGGCGGCGCTGCCGGCGGGAATGGCCAAGGCGAAGACCAAGGTCAAGTTCTCGAAGCTATTTTCGAAGAGCCCCGCGGTGAACTGGCTTTCGGCGGCCCGGCTGTTTCTTTTTGCGGCGCGAGACGTCTGGTTCGTGGTTGGTTTGCCGGTGTTCCTGGCGTCGATGCTGCACTGGTCATTCTGGCAGGTGGGTGCGTTCTGCGCGGCGTGGTTCATCGGCTACGGGTTTGTTCAAGCCGCGGTGCCGGAGATCCTGCGTCATTCAGGCTCGCAGCAGGGGGTGACAGGAGAAACGGCACGCCTGTGGGCATTCGTGCTGGTCGTCATTCCGATGGCACTTGCGGGCACGCTTCAACTCGGAGTGAGTCCCGCGCCGGCGTTGATGGTCGGTCTGGCGCTTTTCATGATCGTGTTCGCGATCAACTCCGCGGTTCATTCGTACCTGATTCTGGCCTACTCGGACGACGAAGAGGTCGCGGTCAACGTCGGTTTCTACTACATGGCGAACGCCGGGGGACGCCTGCTCGGAACGCTGCTCTCGGGCGTGGTGTTCGAGTTCCACGGTTTTATCGGATGCCTGGTCGCTTCCTGCGCGATGGTTCTCGCCGCGGGCATCCTGTCCTTCAATCTGCCTCGGGTCCAGGCGGTTCAACTGACCGTGAAGCTGAAAGAAGCAGAATCGTAACCCTGCGCCGAAGTTCGCAGACCGCCAACTCGGGCGCACAAAGACATCGATTCAGACACTCAGCGGAGAAAAATCGTGAAAGCATCCGGTGCGTTGAGAATTGTGTTCGCGATGGTGGCGGCGATCCTGGTGACCGCATCCACGTGCCGAACGGCATTGGCCGATCCGACCGCGATCAGGGGTGACGGGTCGACTTTCGCATACCCGATGTATGAAAAATGGATCGCGGAATACCAGAAAGTGAATCCGGACGTCCGCATCAGCTATCAATCGAATGGATCGGGCGTGGGCATTCACGACATCATGCTCGCGCTGGTCGACTTCGCGGGCACGGACGGACCGCTCACGAATACGCAGATGCTCGATTTCAGCACGCATCGCAATTGCGAGGTGCTTCACTACCCGACGGCCCTGGGAGCGGATGTCCCGGTATACAACGTCGAGGGGGTCCGGGGGCTGAAGTTCACGCCCGAAACGTTGGCGGGGATTTACCTGGGAGACATTACCCGCTGGGACGATCCCGCAATCGCGAAAGCCAACCAGGGTATCGCGCTACCGCACAAGCAAATCACAGTTGTACATCGGCAGGATGGGAGCGGCACCACTTACGTGTGGACCGACTACCTGTCGAAGGTCAGCCAATCGTGGCGCGATCGGGCCGGCACCGGCATCTCGGTGAACTGGCCGGTGGGAATCGCGGGCAAGGGCAATGACGGAGTCGCGGAATTGGTCGCGAAGACTCCGAATTCGATCGGATACGTGGAACTCACTTACGCGGTGCGAAAGCAACTGAACTATGGCGCCGTTCAAAACCGGGCCGGCAATTTTATCGTCGCCAATCTCGCGAGTGTCACCGCCGCCGCGGCCGAGGCGGCGAACAAGATGCCCGACGACTTTCGGATCTCGATAACGGACGCTCCGGGCGAGCAGGCTTATCCGATCTCCAGCTTTACGTGGATGCTGGTGCCGTCGGACGTTCCCGATTCCGCGAAACGAGCGGCGATACAGGGGTTTCTCCGGTGGGGCCTGGCCCAGGGCCAGGATTTGCTGGAGCCGCTCAACTACGCGCGGCTGCC
>DATJWT010000027.1:0-3733 GCA_035500975.1 Binataceae bacterium (SeqCode) | reverse complement strand
TGCCTCTCCGTGATCGACTACTCAGCGGAAGTCGAGCGCGCCGCCAAGGTTCTCGTGCGCGCGTGGACGCCCGACGAGAAGGAAATCGAGATCGAGGCCGAGGACCTGCTCGCCGTCGCGCTTCAGCACGAAATCGATCATCTCGATGGTAAGCTGTTCATCGACCGCATCAGCCGCATCAAGCGCGAGCTCTATCGCCGCAAGCTCAAGAAGATGATCAAGGAGGGCAAGGCCGATGAGCGTCCCTCCGCGGTCCGCATCTGAAATCGCACCCCCGCTGAAAATCGTCTTCCTGGGCACGCCCGCGCTCGCGGCGCACATTCTCGAGCGCTTGCTGACGGCGCGGGATCCGCGTTTTCGGGTCGTCGCGGTAGTCACGCGTCCCGATGAGCCTCGCGGCCGGGGCATGGCGATGGCTCCCAGCGAGGTCGGCGCGGTGGCCGCGCAGCATCAGGTTCCCACGCTCAAGCCCACGCGTATCAGGACGCTGGAATTCCTCGCTCAACTCAAATCATACGATCCAGATTTGCTCGTAGTCGCTGCCTACGGACGGATTTTGCCGCAGGAGATTCTCGATGCTCCCCGCCTGATGCCGATCAACGTGCATGCTTCGCTCTTGCCACGGCATCGGGGCGCATCGCCGATCGAAGGCGCGATTCTCGCCGGCGATGCGGAGACGGGCGTCACGATCATGCGCGTGGTGCAGGAGATGGATGCAGGCCCGATGATCCTGAAGCGCGCAATTCCGATTGCCTCCGAAGACACGCAGGGGACCCTCAAGGAAAGGCTCGCCGAGCTGGGCGCGACGGCATTGCTGGAAGCCCTGGATCTGATCGCGAAGGGTGCAGCGCTCGAAACACCGCAAGACGAGTCCGCGGTGACTTTCACAAAGCAAATCAACAAAGAGGACGCGATCATCGATTGGAACCGCGATGCGGCATTTATCGAGCGCATGACGCGCGCGTACGATCCCTGGCCGGTCGCGCGCACGACGCTCAATGCCGAGCCCCTGATGATCTGGCGCGCCCGCGTCGATTCGATAGGCCCCGCCGAGACACCGGGTAGTGTCGTTGCGCTGAAACCGGTTCCCATCGTGCAATGCGGCACTGGTCGCCTCGCCCTGCACGAAGTTCAGGCGGCGGGCCGCAAACGCATGAGCGCATCGGACTTCTTCAACGGGCGCCGAATCGCGATCGGCACGCGTCTCGGCACATGAAGACCCCGGTGCGCGGTGGTCGCGAGGCCGACCGCATTCCGGCGGGACTTCATTCGCGGCAAATCGCCCTCGAAATCCTGATGGCGGTAGAGCATCGCGGTGGCTATGCCGATGCGATGCTGGGAGCGCGCTTGCCCGTCCTCGATGTTGCCGATCGCCGACTCGTGACGCGCCTGGTGCTGGGAACGATCGCGTGGCGCGCGCGGCTCGACTACGAGCTGGAGCGTTTCTGCGGCCGCGATCTCGCGGGCATCCAGCCCGAGGCGGTCGCGATCATGCGGATGGGCCTGCTGCAACTTCGATTTCTCGATCGCATTCCGCAGCACGCCGCTGTCTCGACTTCGGTGGAGCTCGCCAAGCGAAGCCGCGGAGCCAAAGCGGCAGCAGGGTTTATCAATGCCGTGATGCGCCGAGCGACGCGCGAGCAGCTGCCACTTCCCGAACGCGACGCGGATGAAGTCGGATGGCTGGCCCTTGCGTATTCACATCCGCGCTGGATAGTCGAGCGCTTCATCGAATGGTTCGGGCGTGACAGCGCTGAGCGGCTGATGGCCGCGAACAACGAGGCTGCGCCCAACGTCCTGCGGCTGAACCTGCTCAAGGCATCGCGCGACGAGATCGTGCAACGCCTCCAGGCCGACGGGATGGAGATAGAGCCGCAATCTCGATTCCCCGAGACCGCAATCTTGAGAGGCGCTCCCCGCTTCGAATCAGAATCGTATCGAGCTGGACTCTTCCAGGCGCAATCCGAGTCATCGCAACTCGTGAGCCGCCTGCTCGCGCCCGCGGCAGGAAGCACAATTGCAGATTGCGCCGCGGCGCCGGGTGGCAAGTCGGCGCATCTTGCCGAGTTGGCTGGTCCCAACGGAAAAGTGATCGGCATCGACACCAATTTCGGCGGCCTCAAAGGCGCTCGCCAATTGAGCAGGCAACTGCGGCACCGAAATGTCCAATTCGTGCGCGCCGATACTGCCGGCGCGTTGCCGATGCGCGAGGGCGCCTTCGACTGCGTTTTGCTCGACGCGCCCTGCACGGGCCTCGGCACTCTGCGGGAGCATCCGGAGATACGCTGGCGCGTGGTGCCGGGCGACCCGGCACGCATGGCGGAGATTCAATCGCGGATGCTCGCGAACGCGGCCGCCCTCGTGAAGTCCGCGGGAGCGCTCGTCTATTCGGTCTGCAGCCTGGCGCCCGAGGAAGGTGAGAGCGTAGTCGGCAGATTTCTGCGAGCGAATCGGCGATTCCGCCTCGATTCTCATCCGCCCAATGCCGACGCTCTGGGCGATTTTCTTGATGGGCGCGGCATGATGCACACGCGTCCCGACCTCGGCGGCCTCGACGGCTTCTTCGCCGCACGTCTCATCCGTGTCTCCTGAAAAGAATGCGTTGGATCTGTGGCCCTGTAGGGATCCGACCCATGGCATGACGATCGAGGTCCTGTCTGGTCTTGGCGGGCCTGACCACGTCTGCGTGCTTCCACGCAAGAAAAATCAGGTCTTTCCGCAAAAAAAAGTTTTGCGAAGGGTGGGTCTATCGCTCTAGTTTTTCAACTAGAGCCGAGACCTCAGACCGCTTCCGAAGACCAGATCATGTCCTTCTCATCTTCAATAAACGCTCGTGTCAGGCTGATGACGTTAGTGATGGCCGGTGCGGCGCTGTTCGAGTTCATCGGATGCGCCACCGCTCCGGTCGAAGTGGCACCGCCACCACCGCCGCCTGTCGTTGCCCAGCCCGCTCATCCGCCGCCTCGGACCGCCAGGCGGAAGGTGGAGATCGCGTCCTGGTATGGGCCGGGTTTCAATGGCCACATAACGAGCACCGGCGAGCGTTTCAATCAAAACGCGATGACGGCCGCGTCGAAGACCCTTCCCCTCGGGTCACGCGTCGTGGTGAGGAATCCCGCCAACGGAAAGTCGGTCGTGGTCCGTATCAACGATCGCGGTCCCCACGTCCGAGGGCGAACAATGGACCTGTCCAAGCGCGCGGCGCAGAAGCTCGGGATCACTGGCAAAGGTGTCGCTCATGTTGAGGTGACCCCGCTCCACCCCAGACCGGACGACGACGCTATTCCATTTCCGTCGACACCCTCGCTTCCGTCCTCCTCGACCCCTTCGGTGGCAGAGTCACACATCTAAGAGTCGTCACCTTTGCCTGCGCCGCCGTGGTTGGGCTAGTTCTAGCTGCCGAGGCATCGCAGCCCATGGACGCGGCAGTTGCGCAAAAACTGAAAACACTTGATGAGGCGATTGGCCGGCATGTTCGGCCGGACACATTTCCGCTCGGCATCCGGATGATCAAGCCGGGTGAACCTGTTCCGGAAGGGCTCAGAATCCCAAGCCAGAGCATGGGCGAGCACTGGATTGTCTGCCAATCGATCGGGGTGGCGCGCCGCTACGGATGGGGTATCGCGGTGGGCAAGGAGGACGTCATCTGCCCGCTCTCCGCAATCGCATTCGGATTCCGCGCTCCCAATGACGAATACTTCCACGGATACGCATCGACCGGCATGTACTGCGA
>DATJWT010000026.1:0-19627 GCA_035500975.1 Binataceae bacterium (SeqCode) | reverse complement strand
AAGGACGCACTCGTGGCGGACGCGCTGGTCACCTACAAGATCGCATAGCGCGATGGCCACGATCGTGGACAGAGTGCGCGCGGCGGCTGAGCCGTTCGGCCTGAATCTTGTCGCCGCGGTGCCGGTCGATCGCTACGATGCCATCGTGGCTGAGCCTTATCGCGCCACCGCGATCGATCCGAGGGCGAAATCAATCGTGGTCATCGCCAATGGCGGTGGAGCATTGTGGTCGGCGTTGAAGCGTCACGCGGAGCGCAATCCCGGATGGTTCAATCGCGAGCATCCGCTGGACGACTTCACGCGGACGATCGTCGAAAACGAAGTAGCGCCTGCCGTTCGCGATGCGAACGCGCAATTCAACATCGTGTTTCCGTTCATGTCCGGGAAGGCGGCACTGAACTTCATGGAGCTGGGCAAGGCGGCCGGACTCGCTGGTCCGAGTATCCTGGGTGTTCTGATTAATCCGAAGTTCGGACCCTGGATGGCGTTTCGCGCTGCGATTCTTGTCGACCAGCTTATCGATGAGCCGGGAGAGGCCCGCGAATTCGACCCGTGCCCTTCGTGCAAGGTACGCAGCTGCATAGCCGCATGCCCGACTGGTGCGGTGGCGTTTCCATCGGGATGGGACATTCCGCGATGCGTCGCCTATCGAATCGAGGTTGAAGCCGATTGCCGCACGCGATGTCATGCGCGAGTCGCGTGCGTGGTCGGCCCCGAGCACCGGTACCCCGACGATGAGATCGCTCATCATCATGCGCGCGCCTTCAGGGCCATGCGCCCGTGGTATGAGAGGAACATCAAGGCTCGCCAGGAGACGAAGTAAGAGAATCGGAGTTGGTGGCACGGGCGGGACGCCCGCGCATCGTCGGCGGGCACGGCCCCGCCCCACCACTCTCCAGGAGAGCCGGCGTCAGCGCCAGTCGTCGAGGAGATACAAATCAGGCTTGTTGTAGCCGGGGTCGTTGCCGTGCTGCATCGAGACGCCTGAGACAAAGGTGCGGAAGCCGCGCGCGATCATAGCCCGGTATGCCGCGTGGCGCTCGGTGTTGACGCCCGCCTCGAGCTCGGTCGCCCCGCTGGCGGCTACCAGATGCTCGCACGCTTCAAAGAGTTTCTCGAAATTTTGCGGCGCATCGTTGTCGGGACGGACGGCGCCGAACTTGATATAGCCGCATCCGCTGGAAGTCTCGCTGCCCTTGCCGATGTGGCAGACCGCGACCGCATCGACGTGCGATCCATTGCGGAGAAACACCGTGTCGCCGATCTTTTGCTTTGCGACCGACTCGATCTCGATCGTCACGTCGAGCCCGTCGTAGATCGAAGACAGCATTTCGCGTGTGTCAGTGAGAATCGTCCTTTGCTCGGGCGCATCGAGATCGGAAAACAATTGCACGTTCCTGCCTAACCGCCCGGGCTCGGCTTTCTTGTCCATCACGGCGGTCAGGTAGCGCGGCCAGAATCCATATTTTTGGTACAGGGCCAGATGCTTCGGGCTTTGCGCATAGGTAAACAAGCCGAGATGCCTCATGTTCCACCGCCGGAAGATCTCCATGGTGGAATCAAGCAGGCGACGTGCAATCTTCTTTTCCCAAAGCGCAGGATCAACAGAGAGCGGACCGAAGAACCCGACCGAGCCCCAGTTCGCGAGGAAATTCGAACCCACCAGGCGACCATCAAGCTCCGCCGCCAGCGAGCCCCCAGGATTTCCGCGAAAACGGGTGCGCGCCCAGTCGGCATCGCCGAACATGGTCATCGGGTCGGGCAACTGGTTGAAGGTGCCGAACGCAAGCCGCAGGATGCGGTCCGCTTCGTCGAGGTCGGCTTCCTCCAGTGGCCGAATGATCAGGCTGTCCATCATGGGCCTCAGAAATCCTCAGATTTCGCAGATTAAAGGAGTGAAATCTGCACAATCGGTGGATTTCTGCTCAGAGCTTTCTCGCCACGTCTTTAGCGAAGTAGGTCAGGATCATGTCGGCGCCGGCGCGGCGGATGCTGGTGAGGACCTCCATGATGGCGCGCTCTTCGTCGATCCATCCGTTGATGCCGGCGGCGCGGATCATCGAGTACTCGCCCGAGACGTTGTAAGCGGCGACCGGTACGCCGAATTCCTGCTTCACCCTCCAGATCAAGTCCAGGTACGGCAACGCGGGCTTTACCATTACAATGTCTGCGCCCTCCTCCAGATCGAGCGCGACTTCGCGTAGCGCTTCATCGCCGTTGGGCGGATCCATCTGGTATGAGCGCCGATCGCCGAACTGTGGCGCCGATTCGGCCGCATCGCGGAACGGACCGTAAAACGCCGACGCAAACTTGGCGGAATATGCCATGATCGGAAGATCGCTAAATCCGTTCTTGTCCAGCGCGGTGCGGATTGCGCCGACGCGCCCGTCCATCATGTCGGAGGGCGCGACGAGGTCGGCGCCCGCGCGCGCGTGGGAAAGCGCCTCACGCACGAGCAGCTCCAGGGTCGCATCGTTGTCGACGTCGTTGCCCTTGATGGCGCCGCAATGCCCGTGATCGGTGTATTCGCACATGCACACGTCGGTGATCACGACCAGCCCGGGCACCCGCTCCTTGATCTCACGAATCGCGCGCTGCACCTCGCCGTTGTCATTCCACGCCTCGCTGCCGATCGCATCCTTGCGCTCGGGAATCCCGAACAGGATCACGGCGGGCACGCCTGCTTCGTGAATCGCGCGCGCTTCGGCGGCGATCTTGTCGGGCGACATCTGCGCTACTCCCGGCATCGAAGGCACCGGGCGCACTACATCGCGTCCGGGGCACACGAACAGCGGATGAATCAGGTTGTCGGGCGAGAGCCGCGTCTCGCGGACCATCCTGCGAAGAGTAGCGTTGCGCCGAAGGCGGCGAGGTCGTGTGGTTGGAAAAGCCATAGTTGCGAGAGCGCGCTTCCGGGCGCGATTGAACGGATTATATACCCGGCCTGACTATTGAGAAGCCCGGGCGAAATGGGCGGAAATTGCTTCGATCAATGCAGGAACGGTGAACTTTTCGGGACACACAGCAACGTCGAAACCGCGCTCACGGGCGGTCTCGGCAGTGATGGGGCCGATCGCGCCCGCTTTCAGTCCCCTGGCCTTGCCAACGAGGTCGCAGAAATTCGAGACCGTGCTCGAACTGGTGAAGGTGACCAGGTCTATCTGTCGTGCCTTGATCAATTCACGCAGTCTTTCGACGGCCGCACCTTTCGGTTTGACCGTGCGGTAGGCAGGAGCAACCACGACTTCACTTGCGCCTCGTTCACGCAGCATCTCGGGTAGAACTTCCCGCGCTACTTGTGCACGAGGAATCAGGATTCGTGCGCCCCGGATCCGCTCGCTGCCTATCGCGGGGATGATCGACTCCGCGCGGTACTCGCGCGGCACCGCGGCGACCTGGAGCGCATATTGTTCAAGACGTACGGCAGTAGCGGGACCGATTGCACAAATCGATGCGCGCCCGATGCTCCGAATGTCGCGGCGCAGGACCTTGAGCCGCGCGACGAACGCATCGACGCCCGTCGCGCTGGTGAAGATTATCCAGTCGAAGCGATCGATCCCGTCGATCGCTTCGTCGATCGCGGCGAAGCTCGCCGGATGAATCGTCTCGATCGTGGGAAACTCGATCGCATCCGCTCCGAGAGCCCGCAGCTCGCGAGCGAGAACGGCGCCCTGCTCTCGCGATCGGGTCACCACAATCCGCCGGCCGAAGAGCGGCAGCTTTTCAAACCACTGAAGATGCTCACGAAGATTCACCGACTCGCCGACAGTGACGATCGTGGGGGCGCCGATATTCTCGGCAGCGCATCGCCTCGCGAGCGTTGCGACCGTTCCAACCACGGTTCTCTGCGATGCAGTGGTGCCCCATTGAACGGCCGCGGCCGGAGTCGTCGCGCGAAGGCCGGCGCGGACGAGGCTTGCCAGCGACGCGCGCATCCGCGCCGTCGCCATCAGCAGCACGATCGTACCGCCGCTACGCGCAGCGCGCGCCAGTTCTTTCCATGGAACTCGCGCGCCTCGTCCGGACTCGTGCCCGGTGACGAACGCGACATAGGAGCCGAGCTTACGATGAGTTAGCGGGATGCCGGCGAATGCGGGCGCCGCGATCGCCGAAGTTATTCCGGGCACGACCTCAAAGCCGATGCCGGCGCGAGCGAGTGCTTCCGCCTCTTCGCCGCCGCGCCCAAAGATGAAAGGATCGCCGCCCTTGAGACGCACCACGCGCCTGCCCTTGCGCGCACGTTCGATAAGCAAGGCGTTGAGGGAGGCCTGGTCGATCGACTTTTCCCTGCCGCCCTTCTTTCCGGCGAAAATCAGCTCGGCGCCAGGCGGAGCAAGCTGCAACAAATCCGGATTGACCAGGTAGTCGTAGATGACGCACTCGGCCTGCCTCAGGCATTCTGCCCCGCGCAGCGTGATCAGGTCGAAAGCGCCCGGGCCCGCGCCGACCAGGAAAACCCTGCCGCGGCGGTCACTCATGCGCGATCAGCCGATCCGCGCCACGCGCCAGCATCCGCTCGCCCAGCCGGATCCCCAGCGACTCCGCGCTGGATGGCGCCAGGTCAACATCCAGTGGCTCCTCGATCTCATCGGAGAGTTCGCTGGAACCGTCCTCGGCGAACAAGATCGAACGCAGCACAACGGAGTCGCTGTTCACGGTCGCTTTGACTCCAACCGGTGTCGAACACGACGCGCCTATCGTTGCGAGGAACGATCGTTCGGCGGTTGTCTCATATCGAGCTTGCGAATCGTTGAATGCGACCAGCGCCCGCTCCAGCTCCGCCGGCGGGAGCGCGAGCGTTTCGAGTGCCAGCGCGGCCTGCCCTCCGGTCGGAATGAACTCGCGATCGTCCAACGGAGTGCACTTGACGTCACCGCGTCCCAGGCGCTTGAGCCCCGCCATCGCGATGATGATCGCGTCCATCGCGCCTTCCGCAAGCCGTTGCAGGCGAGTATCGACATTGCCGCGCAGGGGCACGATTTGGAGACCTGGATTGGCCTTGAGAGCCAGAAAGCGGCGGCGCAGCGACGAGGTGCCAAGCCGCGCGCCCTTGCGGAGCGAAGCCAGGTCGGTCGCATCGCCGGCGACCAGCACGTCGCGCGCATCTTCACGCGGCGAGACAGCCGCGAGACGGAACTCAGGAGCCAGCACCGCGGGAAGGTCCTTCAGCGAGTGCACCGCCAGGTCGATTTGCCGGTCGGCCAGCGCCTGCTCGAGCTCGCGGATGAACAGACCCTTGCCGCCAACCTGCGCCAACGAGGGGCTGGTGATGCGGTCGCCCGAGGTTCTGATCTGCACGATCTCCGCGGCAAGGCCCGGGATGAGTTCACCAAGCCGGGCGCGGACGAGTTCCGTCTGCGCCAGCGCCAACCTGCTGGGCCGCGATCCGATCCTGAGCTTGAAAGTCATGCGCGCGCTGCTAGGGCTCTTCGTCGTCTTCGATCGCGTCGAACTCGCTGTCGTCGAGGTCGAACTCGCCGCACAGCAGCCGCCGCGCGACTTCCGCCGCGTAATTGTTGTCGGCGGCGCTGTTACCGCCCTGGCGCAGGCCGAGCAGGATGCGATGAAGCAGCTTGTTGGTGAGACTGCGGGTCAGGTGCTCGACGCGCAGGCGCTCGGGCGCATCGAGCGTCGCGATCCATCCCTGGTTGCGATCGAGTTCGACGTCACGCAAGCGCTCGATGCTGTAGCGGATATCCTTGATGGTTGGCACGAGGTCGAGGCCCGCCATCCAGCGCTCGAATGCCTCGAGCTCCTGCTCGACAATTTCCTCCGCCTTGTCGGCTTCTTTCTCGCGCTCCGCCAGGGACTTGTCGATGACCCGGCCGAGATCGTCGATGTCGTAAAGGTAGACGTTTTCCAGCGTGTTCAGACGCTCATCGAAGTTGCGCGGCACGCCGAGATCGATGAGGAACATCGGCCTGTAGCGTCGCTCTTTGATTACCGCCTCGAATTCCTCGGGACCGACGACAGGTTTGGTGACCGAAAGCGACCCGATGACCACGTCGGCGATCTTCAGATAAGGCTTGTAATTGTCGAAGGGGACCGCCGTACCGCCGAGCTCGCGCGCCAGCGTGACGGCGTTGTCAAAGGTGCGCGAGGTGATGAGGAGCGACTCGATTCCGATCGATTGAAGCTGGCGCGCGGTCAGTTCCGCCATCTTGCCGGCACCCATCAGCATCACCGTCTTGTCGCCGAGCTTGTCGAAGATCTGGTTGGCGAGCGCGACCGCCGCGGATGCGATCGAAACCGCGCCGTGCCCGATCAGGGTGCCTCTGCGAATGCGCTTGGCGGTCGAGAACGCTTTGTGAAACGCGCGATGCAGGACGAGGCCCACCGTGCCGGCCTGCGCCGCTTCCGCATACGCGAGCTTCAACTGCCCGAGGATCTGCGGCTCTCCGACGACCATCGAATCGAGGCTCGCGCCGACGCGGAACAAATGCCGCGCCGCCTCGCGCCCTTCCATCCGGTACAGGGCATCGCCGAAGACCGGCAGCTCGATGCCGCGATCGTCGGCGATGAACTTTGCCAGTTCGAAGGAAGCAACCGAGGGATCGGTCGCGACCCCGACTATCTCGACGCGGTTGCAGGTCGAGAGAATCGCGACTTCGGACACCGCGCCCACGCTGTGCCTGATTTTGGCAAGCGCATTCGGGATGTCGGCCTCCGCGTAGGCGAGCTGCTCGCGAACCGCGACCGGCGCGGTGCGATGGTTCAGGCCCAGTATGAAGAGGGTGGTCTGCGGCATGGGCTTAACCGAATGTGCCTCCGTGCTTGCCCGGAAAGACCAGGCTAACGCCGACGAAGGAACTCACCAGCACGGCGAAGACCACGATGGTGAGGGCAGCAGCGCGCCGCCCGCGCCATCCTACTGTCAGCCGCGACTCGAGGAGGCCGGCATAGAGAATCCAGATGACGAGCGACCACGATTCCTTGGGCTCCCACGACCAGAAATGGCCCCAGGTCGCATCGGCCCAGATTGCCCCGGTGACGATCGCCGCACTCAGCATCACGAAGCCCCACACCAGCAACGAGTAGTTGATGCGATCGAGTTTCTCGAGGCTGGGCATCTTTTCGACGTCGGGCTTGAAGCGCTTGGCTTTGAGCCGCGATTCGTAGGCGAGGTAGACGAGGCTAACGCTGGCCGCGAGGATGAACATCGCGTAGCCGACGATCGCAAGACTGACGTGAATCGGCAGCCATACGCTCTGCAGCGGCGCGGGAAGAACCAGCCGGCCCTGTGTGGCCATCGCGGTCGATACCACCATCGCGATTGTAACCGCGGGAGCGGCGTACGCGCCGATGACCGCCATGCGCAGGCGAACGATGAGAATGAGGGCCGCCAGCGCGGTCACCCACGCAAGAAACGACAGCGACTCGGCAAAATTCGCAACCGGAATATTGCCCGCCTGCAAGCCGCGTGCTGCGAGGTCCAGGGCATGGAGCACCGCGCCGGCGCCCAGCAGGACGGTTGCCCATCCGGCAGCGCGCGCCTTCCCCGCCATCCTGTCCGTCGCGAACAGCACGGCTGAGAGCGCGTAGCAGGCGATCGCCGGAAAGAGCCAGAGAGTTTCCATGGTCAGGCGTTGCGCGAGATTGCGCGTGCTCCCGTGGCGATTCCCAGGCGATCGAGGCCGGCTCCGAGATGCTCCATCAGCAGCCGGTCAATCAATTCCCAATTCGCCTCCCGTACTCGCTCGGCAATGTCTGAAAATGCGATCGCCTGGAGAATTCGCGCGCGCTCACGCGCGTCACGATTGGTTTCGCGCAGGTAGGAGCGCGCGGCCCGCAGAATGACGGTGATGGTTTCGTATTCCGGGCCGATGATCACCTCGAGATCGCGCCGGATACGCGAGGCGAGTGCGGGACTCGCGCCGGCGGTTGAGATCGCGATCTGAAGATCGCCGCGGCGAACAATGCTGGGAGTGATGAAATCGCACAAATCGGGCTCGTCGGCGACGTTGATCGGGATGCCGGCCTCGCGAGCCTCCGCGGCGATCGCGCGATGGGCCCCCGGATCGTCAGTGGCGGCGAATGCGAGCGCAAAGTCCGCAATGTCGCCGGGCTGCCATGCACGCGCCAAGTGTTCGAAGGCACCGCGGCTGGAGAGCTGACGCAGCCCGGAGGTCAGTGTCGGGCTGATGACGCACACGCACGCGCCCGCATCGAGCAGCGTCGCGACCTTGCGCTCTGCCACCTCGCCGCCTCCGATGACGACACATCGGCGGCCCTGGAGGCTCACGAATATCGGCAGATAACCCATGGAAAACGAAATTCTAATACAGCCGCATATGGTGAGACAGTCCCGTTGGAAGGCCTCCAGGAAGAGCAAATCAACCGTCACAGGCACCGGAACACCCGCCGGAAAGAGCAACCTCGTTGGCCTTTTCCGGAAGTTGTGATTGAGTCCCGTGCTGCATGCGCTTGCTTCTGACCGTCTGCTTCGTGCTCATCTCCTTCGCGCCGGCTTTGGCGCAAAATCTCCGGCAGATGCCCTCCGACTTCGTCGATTTGCACACGCTGGATCGTTCGATCGTGGTCGACATCCGCTATGCCGGGTCGCACAACTTCATCGGTCGTCCGGTTCCCGGCTACCTCGCCGGGAAGTGCTACCTGACGCATCGAGCCGCTGAAGCGATCCTGGGAGTCCAGGAGCAGTTGTCCAATTTCGGGCTTTCGCTCGAGGTTTACGATTGCTACCGGCCGCAGAGCGCGGTCGATTATTTCGTGCGATGGGGCAAGGATCCGAACGACATCGCTATGAAGCAGCAATTCTATCCGCATGTATCCAAGGACGAATTGATCCCGCGGGGCTATATCGCGTCACCATCCTCGCACAGCCGTGGCAGCACGCTGGATCTGACGATCGTCGGTAACGGAGCCGTTGCCCAATCGCCGTCATGCGGTGCTTTCGATCCGGGGACACTCGACATGGGCACGGGGTTCGATTGCTTCGACGAGGCCGCGCACGTGCATGCGCCGGGAATTTCAGCACAGGAACGCGCGAATCGCATGCTGCTGCAATCGTTGATGGTGCAAGCGGGTTTCAAACCCTTGCCGGAAGAATGGTGGCACTTCACGCTCAAGGACGAACCCTACCCATCGACCTATTTCGATTTCCCGGTGAAATAGCGATTTGACGATTTCGGCCATTGATGCTCTGGTGCTTGCAGAGGCGTGACCCATGGAACCGATCGCGTACGTGGCGCGGCTGAACGAATTCTATCGAAGCCAGGGATTTCCCCCGTATCGGTGGACAATCAACGATGACGCGCCGTTCACGCGGCTCACAAAGCCATTGAGCCAGTGCCGGGTGGCGCTGCTCACGTCGGGCGGCGTGTCGCGCAAAGACGCACCGGGATTCAACCCGCAAGCGCGCAACGACCTGCGCCTGGACAGCATCGAAAAAGAGACTCCCGCGCACTTCTTCACAATCAACGACGCTTACTACAATCACGACGAAGCCGACCGCGACATCAACTGCATCTTTCCGATCGATCGGCTGCGCGAACTTGCCGGCGATGGAATCATTGGGGGGATCGCCCCGCATCACTACAGCGGTTTCATGGGCCGCATCTATATTCGCAGCACCGTGATGAACGAGGCGGCCCCCGCGCTGGTGCGCAAGCTGCGCGATGAAAGCGTCGATGCGTTTGTGCTGGTGCCGGCCTGACCGCTCGACCACCAGACCGTTGGTCTGGTCGCGCGCGTAGTCGAAGAGGCTGGCATCCCTACAGTGGTCGTTTCGACCGGGCGCGATCTGAGCGCCCAGGTCAAACCGCCTCGGACTGTGTTCGTGAACTTTCCGATGGGCAATCCGTTCGGCAAGGCCTTCGATGCCGGCCAGCAGCGAACCATTCTCCTCGATGCGCTTCGGGTCCTCGAAATGGCGGCAAAGGGCGGCGACATCATCGATCTGCCCTACCAATGGCACGAGGAATTCGGGATGAACCTCGGCTCCGGCTACAAATCCGGCGGCAGCAAGTAGAACCCAAGGCCCTGTCTATCGTCCAGCTGAACCCGCTGGTCACAGCATCGTCGCCTCGAGTTCCGCTGCATCTCACCACAGATTCGGCACACGAGCAGCTCGCGATTGACGAGGGCGGTCGAGTCCGGTATTGGAATTGAAAATCATTCTCATCTTCAATCCTGGTTGTTATGCGGATGCGAAAACCTCTACTCATACTGGTCGATCTCTCAATCTTCGCACTGCTCGCGGGATGTGGCGGTTCTTCCGTGTCCAGCTCGCCAGTCAATGTCGCTCCGGTGCCCAATGCGTGCCAACGCCCTGTTGCCGGGAGCGTGGTGCAGAATCCTCCGGCGCTGTTCAGCAAGAATGGAGTGCTATCGGCAAATCTTTCCTTCCAGAGCGTGACCGATTCCGAGGGACGCACACTTTACTGCTTCATGACCCCGAGCGGTCTGGAGAACCCGACCTTCAACGTCAACCCGGGTGACAGGCTCAAGCTGACCATCACGAACAACACGGCTTCAGCCCCGGTCGAGATGGCGCTCGACCCGCCCAACTGCGGGCAGCACAACCAGACCGGGTCTTCATTGAACCTGCATATGCACGGCACCAATACTTCGCCCGCGTGCCATTCGGACCAGGTGATCAAAACCCTCATCAACGCCGGAAAAACATTCTCCTTCGATTTTCGGTTTCCGACCGACGAGCCTCCGGGCCTCTACTGGTTCCATCCGCATATCCATGGGACGGTGGAACCGATGCTGCAAGGCGGCGGATCAGGCGGCGTCATCGTCGAGGGAATCGAGAAGATTCAGCCGGCCGTGGCCGGATTGAATCAGCAGGTCTTCATCATGCGCGACCAGGAGCTTCCGGAGGGAAGCCCCACTCCGGGGGGCAACGTTCCGTCGTGGGACCTGACGATCAACAACGTTCCGATTTCTTACCCGGCCGAGACTCCCGCGGTGATCCAGATGGCGCAAGGCGAGCAGCAACTCTGGCGCGTGTCGAATTCCAGCGCCGACACGATCCTGGATCTGCAGGTCCTTTACGATGGCGTAGCGCAAAACCTTGGGATCGTTGCGCTCGATGGCGTCCCCACCGGATCGCAAGACGGCATGCAAACCGGCCAGATTGTCAACGCGACGGACATCCTGATTCCCACCGCGGGACGCGCCGAATTCATCGTGACCGGTCCGGGGGCCGGAGTAACGAATGCGAGCCTGATGACGCTGAATGTCGATACCGGGCCCGACGGCGACAACGATCCGCAGCGCACGATCGCCACGATCCAGACCACCTCGAGCAACAGCAGCAACGCGTCATTCGCAGCGGCATCGAGCGAGACCGTGTTGCCAAGAGACACGAAGGGAGCATGGAAGCAGCGCTTCGCGGGCCTGGCCAACCAGGCTGCCGACACCACGCGCGATCTCTACTTCTCCGAAGACAACCCGGACTCGCAGTTCTTCATCACAGTCGACGGCGCGACACCCGTGTTGTTCGACCCGAACAACCAACCTGCGATCGTGACTACCCAGGGCTCGGTTGAAGATTGGACCATAGAGAACCGCTCGCTGGAGAACCATGAATTCCACATCCATCAAATCCACTTCCTGGTGGAGTCACAGGACAATTTCGAGGTGAACGGCAGTGCGCCCCTTCCATACATTGAGAGGCAGCTCCTCGACACCATCCAGATCCCCTTCTGGGACGGCAACTCGAACGATCCTTTCCCATCGGTCAAGGTAAAAATGGACTTCGAGGGCGCTGACCTCGGCGACTTCGTTTACCACTGCCATATCGCGGAGCACGAAGACGACGGAATGATGGCGATCATCCGCGTGACCTCATCATCGGCGGCCGCGATGCTGGAGAAATTTCGCATCGGGTTCGCTTCGCTCGGGTGGTTCGGCAATCGCGCCGATGCAGACCCGCTATGGTGCAAGAACGGCGGTTACAGCAATCGGCGTCCGCTGCGCCGACGCAGGTGCATAATCTTTCGTCGCGACGCCTCTGCGGGCCAGCGTCCGGGTTGAGGATCTTTCCGGCGATGTAATTACCGGCGGCATGCGGCATTCATTGGTTGCCGCGAATTATTACCCCTACCATTCGGACCTTTCATGGGTACGCGCGTACGACACCATGGCGTCCGGTTCCCCGGAATCAGGATCGATTTTCAGACCGCCTCGCTTCTTCGCATTCACGATGGTGCGGGACGATCGCAAAGGCGGTGTCGCTGCATGCCAGCTCGGTCGAGACGTGGGGTGACTTCGGCGGATTTCTCACCATGCCCGATTGGCCAGCGATCATGGCGAACCTGGCGCATGCGGTATTGAGTCATCACCCGCCTTCATCGTCTCCGTGTCCGCTGCTGCCCTCTTCCTCTCCCTTCCCGGTAAATCTCTGAAACGTTTGCGGTGCGAATTGATTTCAAAAACCGCAGTCACGTAGCGCAATTTTCTAATCTATTCTAGCGTAATCTATGTTTAGATTTGCTTTACTAGGATATTTTTACTAACCTAAGCCACTGATAGGCAGGGCTTAGCCTCATTGAATCCAATTAGATTTCATTCCCTTGGCATAGATCCGAGCGCCGACCAAAAGACTTGCTCGCATAGCCTTATGCCACATCCGCGCGGCAATCCTCCACGCATGTGGAAGCTCGCGGGTAAGCGCTCTGAGGCGTGCCAGTGCGAGTCAATTCACAGCCAGATGGCGGGAAGCCGTCAGCTTAGAATTACCAAATCCAACGGTGCGGAACCGATACAACGCGAGATTACGGAACCGGCGGAGATTGCCAACGCTAAAGGCCTGATCGTTCTGGACAGTGCCTTGATCGTGGCTACCGAACAACCGGTGCTTTCATCAGCAGACCGCTTCTCCGACCAACCTTTCACATCGCTCGAATAGTCAGGCTTGCCCGCCTGCATCGCGTCTGGTTGCATCGAAGCCGCGATGGCCATCGACAAGAGCAGCACTCAGACCTGGATTTCCGAACGATACGCGAGCAACGCGCGGTACGTGGAGAGCTTTGCGGACTTCACTTTGCCCGTCCTTGCTGCGCGAAGCAGCGACAAGATTCTCGACCTTGGATGCGGCGACGGCCGCGTGACGATGCGCCTTATCGGCGCGGGGGCAAACGTCGTCGGAGTCGATCCCGCGGTGGACATGATCGAGGCCGCCCGGAGGCTCGGAATCGATGCGCGGGTGCAGAACGTTTATGATCTGGAATTTGACCGGGAGTTTGATGCGGTCTTCACCAATTCCGTCCTGCATTGGGTCCTCGAACCGCATCGCGCCGTGAACCGTGTCTTTGCAGCGTTGAAGCCGGGCGGACGTTTCGTGGGCGAATTCGGGGGCTTCGGATGCTGTGCCGGAACGGTGGTGGCGGCAAACGCGGTCCTCAAGCGCCGCGGAATCGATATCGCGAGCGTGAACCCCTGGTACTACCCGACCGCCGATGAGTACCGCGGGGTGTTGGAGAATGCAGGCTTCGCCGTCGATCGCATCGAGCTGGGGGCGCTTCCAGTCGATCTGGGCGCGGGCGGGATTGCCGCTTTCATCGACACCTTCTGCGAGAATTTTTTTTGCCGGCTGGCTCCCGAGGATCGCTCGGCGGCGCAGTCGGAGTTGATTGACCTGGTGCGCCCCGCGCTGTGCGATCGCGCCGGCAACTGGACGATGGACTTCGTTCGAATCCGCTTCGCGGCTCATCGACCCGCGAGCTAGTCAGGCAGGCGCCACCGGACGTTGGCGCCGCATTCGCGCTGCCCCATGAATTGTGGCGGAGGGTGAGCGCGCGTCGTGTCTGCCCTGGTGCCTTCGGCGAGATCGGGCATGGCGATTGACTTGGGCCTGCGATCGTCATTCACTGGAACAACACCGCGCAGTCCTGCCTTTCACATCGGTTCTCCTCTCTCGTCGACTGATCTGCCAGACACACAGGATCTTCCGACTGTCGCTGGCGGAATCGATGAGACGCCGCCGATCAACCGGTTCGCCGGCCGGGAAAATTTGCAGAAAAAAAGGAACATCCTCGTGAAGAGATTCATACTCACCGGAACTCCGGGATCCGGAAAAACCGCGATACTGCGTCAACTCGAGATCGATGGCTACGACGTGATTGAGGAAGCCGCCACCGATGTGATCGCGTTGGAGCAAGCGCGGAAAGTTCCGGAGCCGTGGACAGAGCCGTCGTTTATCGACGCTATCGTGAACCTGCAGCGCGAGCGGCAACTCCGAGGCAACGCCCTGTCGGGAGACATCCAGTTTCACGATCGATCGCCGATCTGCACTCATGCGCTGGCCACTCACCTCGGATTTCCGATCTCCGACGCGCTGGCGCGGGAAATGGAACGGATCGAACGCGATCGAATTTTTCAGAAGAAGGTTTTCTTCATCCGGAATTTTGGCACCGTAGTCAAAACCGAGGCTCGGCGTATCAGCTTCGAGGACGCGCTCAGGTTCGAGCGGATCCACGAAGAAACCTACCGCGCTTTCGGGTATCAGCTCGTTGCAATTGCGCCGGGTACGGTCAGGGAACGAACGCGCGCGATCCTGCGTTTCGTCGGCGACCCGTCGGAGTGAGTCGCCGGCTCGCTTCTACCTGGCTAGTCGCCGTACGTGGGGCAGTTCCCGGGTGGCGGGGGCGGGCACGGAGATGCGGCCGGCGCGGTGCCATTCAAGAGCGCGTTGGCCATGTTCGCCACCACGTCAGGGGTGAACGAATTGAAGCCTCCGCCGTTGACCGAGGTCGGCCATACTTCCACCGAACTTGCGTGCAGCGAAGACGCATTCGCGATGGTCCCGCACCATGGCAGCTCGCACGGTTTCGCCGTCTGAAAATTGACAACGGTATGCTCCGGGCGCTTCGCGTAGAGCGTCTGCATCTCCTGGTAGACCGAGTCGTTGGATGCGCGCAACGGATCGTTGAGCGTGTGATTGTCGAGAATGCCATGAGGAGCGTTCTCGCACATTTTCATTACTCGAATGGTGAAATTCGGATTGTTTACATCGTGACCGCTGTCGAAGTTGTGAAACGGATTGAAAGTGAAATCGATATAGGTCTTCTTCCATGGGGCGTAGTCGCCGATCGCTCCCAACAGGCAGCTCCGCTGGGCGGCGTCGGTGTAGCCGGCCGCCTGTAGCTCCTGGATGCCGGTAAGGTCGAAGGGGACAAAGGGTTCGTCCGAAGTCGACGCGCACGAGGTGATTGCGACCTGGCTGATGAGAGGGTTGCCGTCATACTTCCTGGCCAGCTTTGCCTGCAGCGCGCGCCATTTCCTGATGTACGCAGGTTTCCACCAGCGCCCAACGGTGCCAGTCCTGCCTTGCTCCTGGGGGCTTATCGAAACAGGGGGGCCACCGATGTTCTGCGCCCAGGCCGGTGCGGTGAAACCACCGTACACGCGCAGCTTTATGGTTAACGGTGAGTCGGGGTGTTGGCTGTTGTAGGTCGTCAGCGCCGCGATAGCCTGATCGATCGGATTGTTTTTCGCGAGCGCACCGGGGCCATCTGGCTGAAGCGAAGCCCAGGTGGTGTTGAGCACGATCCCGCTAAAGGAGTCCGCGTAGGGCGCGATGTCGTCCGGGATGAAGGTCGGCGTTCCGCCGAAGCCATAGAAGCCGATGTCGCTCATATCGACAAGGCCGTGCATGACAGGTTTGACGCCGTCGCCGGCGAAGGATGACCCGGCGGGCGTTACCATAAGACCGCAGGCCACGAGGAACGATATCAACCAGGCGCGAATGCTGTATCCCATCTGCAAAACTGCCTTTCCGTCCCGGCCGGACACTTCTGCGCAAAGTTTGACGTTGGCTCTCTCGGGCTGATTCGAATCAGCGATCCCACGTTTAGCCGCGCAAAAGCATGCGTATTTATCAATGCCTGGTCTCCCGCGACGCGGAGAGCCAGGGCGGCTGGTTCTTCAAATGCAGAAGGATAAACTCGTCCGCGACTTGTTGTTTTGCGGTGGCCTGGTCACAGGAGGCCAGCGGGAAGTCGATACGCACGGATCGCGGTGCCGCTGAACAGCGCTGACTTCTCGTCGGCCGAGGCACCGCTAGCGAGTCGCTTGCAGGCATTCCACAGGACCGCATAGCTGCACCATCGCTTTTGCACCGGAAAATTGCTCTCGAACATGCAGCGTTGCGCGCCAAATTGCTCGATACAAACCTCGAAGAACGGCCGCCATGCCGAGGCGATCTCCTCCGAAGTGAGCGGCGAGGGCTTCGTGCCGCGCGACGGTTCGGAACGCTTTACAGGAAGAGCACCCAGCTTCACATGGACATTTTTATGCGTCGCCAGTTCCTTCATCCCATTTCGCCATTCCGCAAAAACCTCCGCCGTGCGTCCCGCGTTGGGACCGCCAAGAATCGGCACACCGAAATGATTCAGAACGATCGGCGTCTGCGGAAAGTCGGCCGCGAGCATCGCAATCTCGCCCAACTGCGGATGATACACCCAGGAGTCAAAAGCGAGGCCAAGCCGGGAGAGGCATTGAAAGCCCTCGCGGAACTGGGCCTCGGCAAGAATACCCGGGCGCGGCACCACCTTGTGCACGCGCTCATCCGCGTCCCACGCCGTCGAAAACCGGATTGCGCGGAAACGGCCGCCGCTCGCCGCGAGATGTGCCTGCAAGATCGGCTCGGCGCGCGATCCCAGCATCAGGTTGACGTTGCCCACAATTGCCGCGCATGCTCGCGCCGGGCCGCAACCTCCGCTGGCGCTCATCGCGGCGACCCCGGTGACAAACTCGGTTTCGCCCAGTGATCGGAGCTCTTCCGGCCCGTCGGCCCGGTACATCGAACCGCACTCTTCGAAGACGGTCGCGCGGATATTGTGCCCGCTCGATATGTCAGCCAGCAGCTCCGGAAAAAGATAAACGTTGCCGGGGCGACTCCATAAATGATGATGAGTATCGATGATCGGCAGCTCCGGCTCGATAATCTCTTCGCGGTAATGGTCGAGCCACTCCGCGTCAACGCGTCCCGAGAAATCAGCTCCAGACGGCATATCCTGAACTCCTTAATGGCAGGCCACGCACGGACTCGTAATCACTGTTCACCGTATGTCCCATACATCGGTACGCCCGGTCGATGAAATCGAGGCGGCGCGCGATCCTGTCCGCAGAACGGCTCGCCGGCCTGAGCGTGGCCGAACGATCTGGGCCCGAGAAGCCGGCCGGCGCCTCGCTACCCGCCCGGGTTGCCGAGCGCCTTGTCGACGGTGTCACACGCGGAGACTTCTACATCCTGTGCCAGGACAACGAAACCACGCGCGAGCAGGATGAGCGCCGCATCGTGTGGGCGGCAGGCGACATCGTGGAGAATCGCACGGCGCTGTCGCGCCGGGATCCGCGAATCAAAGATGCCTTCGAAAAATTTATGAAGACCGGCCGCGGCGCCGACCGTCGCAGCTGAAGCCCGAGTTGGTCGACGAAGGTCTGATCACCGCAATTGCGAAGGGCCTCCTTCTATCGCTGAATCTCGAGACCCTCCATGTCGCCCTTGGCGCGCCACTCTTCGAGCAGCTTGTTGAACGCATTGATGCCGGGCGTGTAGATACCTGCGCCGAGACCGGCGCGGGCGCTGCCCTCGTTGTTGTAGTAGCCGGGCGTGCAGGCTTCGAGGAACGCACGGTTGTTGATCTGAAGCTTGCCTATCAGATCGACCCAGGCGTCCTGGGCCTCCTGCGTAGGCTGGACCGTCACGCCGCCGCGAGCCTGGGTCTCCTTGATGATGTAGGCGATATGCCTCGCCTGCTCATCGAACATCGCGGTCATATTCACCGACAACGCGTTCTGGGAAATCCCGATGTAGAACCAGTTGGGGAAGCCGCGCGTTGAGAAGCCGTGCAGCGTCTTGAACCCGTCGGCGAAATGATCGAACAGCGACTTTCCGCCTTCCCCGTTGATCTCGATTCCGATGCGCCGCCTGAATGCGGTCGAGATCTCGAAGCCGGACGCGTAGATGATGCAATCGACTTCGTATTCCTTGCCGTTGGCAACCACTCCCTTTTTGGTAATGCGCTCGACGCCTTTGGCTGAACTGACGTCGATCAGCTCGACGTTGGGAAGATTGAAGGTTGGCAGATACTCGTCGTTGAACGTTGGTCGCTTGCAGAACTGGCGGTACCACGGCTTGAGCGCCTCTGCCGTCTCCCGGTCTTCGACGGTATCGTCCACTCGCGCGCGGATGCTGTTCATCTTCTTGAAGTCCGCGATCTCCATCACCTGGCCGATTTGCTCGGGAGTCATCGGTTTCTCGGACTTCGGGATGGCGAGCACGTTGCGGAAGATGTCGGTCCATCCGTCCTGCACCAGGTCCTCTTCGAACGGCTGGCCGGTAAGGATAGCGGCAAAGTTTTCCCGACGCTTGCGCTGCCATCCGGGTTCGAGGGTTTCCGCCCAAGTGTAGTCAGTCGGCTTGTTGCCACGGAGATCGACGGAAGACGGTGTGCGCTGGAATACATATAGCTGCTTCGCGTACTTGCCGAGGAATGGGACGGCCTGGATTGCAGTCGCACCGGTGCCGATGATCGCCACGCGTTTGTCCGCGAGCTTGGTCATTCCGCCCGTGGTATCGCCGCCCGTGTAGTTGTAGTCCCATCGACTGGTATGAAAGCTGTGGCCTTCAAACTCCTCGATTCCGGGCGTCCCGGGGAGCTTCGCACGCGACGCGGTGCCCAGCGCCATGATTACGAAGCGAGCCTTGATGTCGTCGTTACGGTTGGTGCTGATGTGCCAGCGCCTGATCTTTTCATCCCAGTCGATCGACTTCACGCGGGTCTGGAAACAGGTGAGATCGTACAGGCCGTACTCGCGGCCGATTCGCTGGCTGTGCTCGAAAATCTCGTTTACGTAGGAATACTTTTCCTTCGGGACGTACCCCAGTTCCTCGAGCAGCGGCAGGTAGCAGTACGATTCAATGTCGCATTGAGCGCCCGGATAACGATTCCAATACCAGGTGCCGCCGAAGTCGCCGCCCGCTTCGATTATCCTGAAGTTGCTGAGGCCGGCCTCCTTGAGACGGGCGCCGGCGAGCAGACCTGAAAAGCCGCCACCGATTATCACGACATCGATCTCGTCGGTCAGCGGTTCGCGTGTGAAACCCGGCTCGACGTAGGGGTCATCTTCCGCGTAGTGGGCGAACTTCCCCGACAACTCGAGGTACTGCGCTTCGCCATCGGCACGCAGGCGCTTGTCCCGCTCCTGGCGGTATTTATCGCGCAGCGCGTCGGGGTCGAAAGTGAGCCCTGCCTTCGCGGCCTCGATTGGATCCGGTCCGTTCGCATCGGCGCCTTCTTGGTCCTCGACGGCACGCGTCCCCTTTATTGGCGCGGTTCCAAAGGCGCCGCCGTTGACCTCGCCAGTCAGCTCGTCGCCCTGGATGCGAACCTTGTAGTCGAGCGACATCGAGATCGGCTGAGACATCACGGTCGACCACGACAACGTGTCGCCGTCAACAATTCCCGAAATCAGCAGCGCGCCGAGATTGCTGTGCATCGAGCCGGTAAAGTTTGCGCCGTCCGTTTTGAAGCGAAGCGTAAACTTTTGCTCGCCCATCTGCGTGTCCGCGACTGCATTCCATTTCCCGTCCGCGTTCATAGTCGAATCACCTGCCGAATATCAGCCAAGCTTGCATTTAAATTGCAAGAGT
>DATJWT010000025.1:0-13726 GCA_035500975.1 Binataceae bacterium (SeqCode) | reverse complement strand
CGAACGGGCGCGATCAGGATCACATCCCCCGCCCGCATCAAAAGGATTTCAGAATTTCAGGCCTTAGACTACGGCAGAAAACGGTAGATTACACAGATTTAATTTTTTTTCCGCCGCTCGCAAGCGCGCGATTTCCAGCCGCACTAACGACCCGCGGTTTTCCGTCATTCTTAGCCATCGGCGAAGAATCCCAGCCGACGACCGTGCTCCCGCCATGGGCGGGAACCTCAAGTGAGCGGAAAGGAAGGACCTTTCCTTGAGATCCTTCGCTCCGGCAGCCTCCGCTCACGATGACGGAAGTGGTGCTGGGTGCGGCGACTTCCGTTCGAGATGACGGAATTGGAGACGTGCCTGCCGGTCTAGGCTTTCTTCTTGGCGGCGACGCGCGGACGCCATTGCACGTACGACCGCAGGTCGACCTGGAAGGTCCACGAGCTTTTCGGCTGATTGATCAAATGTACGATCTCGCCGCAGATCGCGTCCGGCGACACGAAGTGCGATGGGTCCGTGCCCGGCATCGCCTCGCGCACGCGCGGGCTGTCCACCGCTCCATCGACATCGAGACTCGCCGCATGCACTCCGAGGTGCATGAACTCGTACGCGACCGACTCGGCGATCGCGCGCTGCGCCACCTTGGATGCCGTGTAAGCAGAATACTGGGCGGGGCCTCCGCGCGTTTCCGATCCGAGCAGAAAGATGATCGTTCCGCCGCCGCGCTCCACCATCTTGCCGACCACCGCTTGCGTGCAGAAGAACGGCCCGTAGGTGTTTACCTTGAGCTGAAAGTCGAAATCTTCTTCGGTGATCTCGGTGAGCGGTTTCTTTAGATAGGCGCCCGCGTTGTTGATCAGCACCGAGATCGGGCCAAGTTCTTTTTCAACCTTGTCGACCGCCGCCAGCACTTGCTCGCGTTTCGATACATCGGTGGGAGTGACGAGCGCTTTGCCGCCAGCCTTGCGAATCAGGTCGGCAGTTTCTTCGAGTTGCGACTGGGTGCGTGCGATAAGGCCGCACGCATAGCCTTCCTTCGCGAGACGCTGAGCGATATCACGGCCGATACCGCGACCGGCCCCGGTAACCAATGCGACTTTTGCCATAGCGGGGGCATCTTAGCCGGAGCGGACCTTCGTGCAAAACGAAAATTCGGACTCCTCGATCTTTGCTCGACTCCGCTCGCGTTCCGCCTCGCAAGCGCTTACCCGACTGCGCTCGATGACTCGCGCCCCTTCGGGTGGCTCAAATGATATCCAACGATCGCTCCTTGGCGATCGTGGATGCAGGTGCTACGGTCACAACCGGTAACACGGGAATGAAGTCGCTCCCGATCGCGCTCTCGGTGCTGATGTTGGTCGCGCTCCCCGCCTGGAGCCCGGCCGCGGACGCGGGCGTGCCGATTGTAGTCTCGGCGCCGGCCGGCGACGATCCTCCCAACCAGGTCCTGGAACTTCCGCAATCGTGCTCTTCGATCGATGGCACCGAGAATCCGTGCCCGCAGAACGATGCCAACACGGCATCGACCGATCCCTCCTCGCCCGATGCTTCGCTGCGGAACGATGCTTCGGTGCGCGACGTCGATGGTTCCTTCGCCGCGGTGGAGACCCCGGCGCCTGACGCTGATGGGTCGCTCGCTGCGGCGCCGGCAGCCGATCCCGATGCGCCAACGGCTTCGGCTGATCTGGGAACCGCGCAGGACTATCAGCAGCAGGCGAACGTCGATAACACGGCGGCCTTGCCGAATTATGGTTATCCGCAGCCCGATCCATCGCTGCGGATGCCGACCATCCTGGTAGCCCCGGTGGTGGTTGGCGGGCCCATCATAGGTACGGCGCCCTATGTAGCTCCGATTTTGCCTGCGACCGGACCGATCATCATGCCGCGTCCGAGGATGGTTTATGCGCCGAGGCCGGTCACGCCCCTGGTGATTGGGCGACCGATGGTTGCCCGCCCGATGTCGCCGGCGGGCATGCCGCACACGTTTCGCGTCCACTGAGTTTCGGGGATATTATTTCCCTTCCGGGTCGCATCCGTCCGAGCGCCCCGGGGAATCTGTCTATGCTGATTACGCTTGACGTCGGGAACAGCCATACCGTCATCGGAATTTATGACGGTGACAAGCTGACCCATCATTGGCGCATCCAGACCGTCCCCGAGCGCACCACCGACGAGCACGGCGCGCTGCTCAATACCTTGCTCAACTCCGCGGGTATCGAGCCCGGCTTCAAGCCGGAAGGAGTGATAATCGCCTGCGTCGTGCCGCCGCTGAACCAATCGATGGAGCAGCTTGCAGAGCGATACTTTCGATGCACTCCGCTGATGGTCGGTCCCGGCATCAAGACCGGCATGCCGATCCTCTACGAGAATCCCAAGGAAGTTGGCGCCGATCGGATCGTCAACGCGGTCGCTGCCTATGAACACTGTTCCGGCGCGTGCATCGTGGTCGATTTCAGTGCGACGGCGACCAGCTTCGATTACATAACGGCGCGCGGTGAGTATGCCGGCGGCGCAATCGCGCCGGGCCTGGATGTCTCGATCAACGCATTGATTACGCGTGCTGCCAAGTTGTACCGGGTCGAGCTGGTCCGCCCGCGCGAGGTGGTCGGCCGCACCGTGATCGCATCACTGCAGTCGGGGTTGATTTTCGGCTACACCGCGCTGGTCGATGGCCTGGTGCATCGCATTCGCAAGGAGCGCGGCGAGCGCGCCCGGGTTATTGCAACCGGGGGCCGGCTGGCGGAACTGATCGCAAGTGAATCTGAAACCATCGAAGAAGTGGATGAATTCCTCACGCTCAAGGGCCTGCGATTGATCTTTGAGCGCAATCGCCGGTAAACGGAACTATCTATGGAAAAGCCCGCGCGGATCGTTACCGATTCGATGATCGGAATGAAGCTGCCGGACTATGCGCGCCACTCGCCGCGTGTCGCCACGGTCCTCGGCCACAACCCGGGACCATTCACGGGGCCCGGCACCAATACCTGGCTGGTCGGCAACCGAAGCCGTCCTATCCTGCTCGATACGGGGCAAGGGGTGGAGGTCTGGGGCGAGCTCTTGGCGGCCGCGCTCAAGGAACTGTGCGGATCCTCAGGGCTCGATCGCATCGTGCTGACCCACGCTCATGTCGATCATATCGGCGGCGTCGGGCAGGTGCGCGATCGCTACGGAGAAACCGAGGTGCTCAAGATGCCGTGGCCGGGTCATGATGCCGCGGCCGGCGGCAAGCTGACGGCGATCGCGGACGGGGCGGTGGTCAAGGGGGAAGGCGTGACCTTACGCGCCATCCATACCCCCGGTCACGCTCCCGACCATCTATGCTACTATCTCGAGGAAGAACGCGCCGTGTTTACCGGCGACGTGGTCCTGGGGGCGGGCACAACGGTGATTCCCGACGATACCGGCGACCTTGGCCAGTACATGCAGTCGTTGCATCGGCTTCTCGAACTCGACCTGGAAACGATCTATCCCGCGCACGGCCCGGTAATCCGCAAGCCCAAGGAGAAGATTCGCGAGTACATCGCGCATCGCGAATTGCGGGAGCGCCAGGTGCTCGATGCGCTCCGGGGTGGGCCGCTCGAGGTGATGGCGATCGTAAAAAAGATTTACGTTGACGTTCCGGAGTATTTGCATCCGGCCGCAGCAAGCTCGGTTCGCTCGCATCTAAAGAAGCTCGACAAAGAGGGCAGGGTCGCGGAGCATGAGCGCCGCTGGAGCATCAACTAGGAGAACCGGGATCGCGCGGGGACTGGGATGCGCCCTGGCGCTGACGGCGATCATTTTCGCGCCGCCGCTGTTTGCTGCCGACAGCGAGGAACCGGCCACCGCGGAGGTGTGGTCCAAAGCGTCAGCGACCCCACCATCGGTCGAGGACGCGGGCGCAGCGCCATCTCCGGTCGCCGCCGCGGCCCCATCGCCGACCGAATACACCGCGCCATCGACGGCCTACCCGCTGCCGATGACGATCACGACTCCCGACTCCGGTGAGCTGCACGCCGTGCTGCCCGCCGCCAAACCATCGCCGTCCAACATGATCGCCACGCCGCCGGAGCAGACCGCCGCCGGATCGACGACCCAGGAGATTCCGACCGCGAATCCCGCGCCGGTGCCCGCAGCGCAGCCGCAGCAATCGCAGGACCAGGACTCGGTTGATAACTCGCAGAGCGGCTCGGGGAAGTTCGATATCGATAGTCCCGACGTCCAAAGCTACGAGCGCGCCCAGGAAGGCTTCATCGATCCGCAGGCGCAATTCGGCAATGCGAATGCGTATACGGCGGATGGCGCGTTTACCTCTCCGATCGGGGTTGAGCTGTGCGAGGGCAGCCGCAAGCTTGCGGGTGGCGCCACAATTGACGGCTTGATGGTGCTGGAAGTCGTGAAGGGTAGCCCGGCCGCCAACGCCGGCCTGCATCCGTACACCCACACCGGAAAGAGCGCGCTGCGGCTCGCGGCGATGGCCACGATGATGGTGCCGACTCCTTTTGCGGCGCTCGGGATGGTCGCGCTACCGCTGATCGAGTACTCCCACGTGGGCGAGAGCTACGACATGATCATCGGGGTGGATGGTTCACGCGTCACGAACTACCTGGATTTCGAAGACCGGATGCACGACGTGCGCCCGGGCGAAATCGTCTACCTGAGCGTCGTCCGCGACGGCAAGCGTTCCCAGATGAAGGTCTTCCTGCCACCCAACGGCAACACCACCTGGTAAACGCGGTCTCTCTACATTGTCGGTCCCAGCGTCCCCTGGCAAATGCCGGGGCAGGTACCGCTGCCATTGAAGCAGGTGCTGGGACACGGCGTCGTGATCGGGGCGGGCGTGGCCATGGGACCGACGGTCGCGGTCGAGCCCACGGGTGTACCGGCCTCGAAGCGCTGCAGCGTGTAGTTATCCGGCGGAATACAGAAGTTGTATGCGGCGGTGGCCTGCATACTCGGCGCTACGATCGTAACCGGCGAATCGGTGAGCGCGACTCCGTTCTTGGAGAGTTCGATCGTGGTTTCGTTGTCCGGGTTGCTTGCGGCAGTCCCGGCGATGCTCGCATGCCCCACGCAATCCATCGTTTCGCTGAACAATCCCGGGGTCACGGTCGCGCAGGCGGTCGGAGGACCGGTAACGTTCTGCTGGACAATGATGGTGTGGCCGGGGAACGGATCCGGGCCGCCCTGGTAGAGATCCTGCGCGACGGCGAACACGTCGAGATTCTGCGCGCCCGTTCCATTGAACACGTGCGACGGCACGTTGAGGGTGAAGCCCAGGCTCGTGCCGCCTCCGGCGATCGTGAGCGGAGTGGTAAGGGCGGTGACCAGGTTGTTGGTCCCCGTGTCTTCCGCCATCACCTGCACGGTGGTCGTCGTGCCGGGTGGCTGTGCGGCGGTCAGGTGCACCGTTCCCTGCATATAGGCGGTGGTCAGCGCGAAACTACAGGTTCCGTTGGAGGGCGTAGCCGACGGAACCGCAGTCGGAGTAAAGCAGTGGCCCGCGGCAACCCCGGCTCCTGCGCCGCCCTGCGCCGCCGTGCCATCCATAAACAACGTGTCGTAACCGGGCGCGCTGATTTCGAGCACATAGGTCGCGGTCGGCGATCCGATCGGAATCTGCTGAAACGGCACCGGCGCGAACTGGTTTCCCGGAATTGGGTAATTGCCGCCGCTGTCGGAACTGCCAGTGGCCACGCTGATGCACTCCGATGGGGTGACCGAGCAATCGATCGATTCATCGGCCACGTTGGGTACGAGGATTTGAACCGTGGCGCCGGTGATTGGGAGCGTCGTGCAGCTATCGGTAATTTGCCCGCTGAAACCGCCGATCATCTGCGAGCCTTTGACGGTGAAATCCACCGTTGCCGTTGCTGCCGGGCTCGGCATCAACGCCTCCGGGGTGTTCGGATTGATTCCGCGCTGAGCGGCGATCGTCGTATTGCTGCCCGATACGTACAGGTCGTAGAGCGTACCGGTGACGGCGGAAGCCGGCAGAAACAACGTGTATTCTCCCGTTCCGGTGTCGACATTGGAGGTCGTAACGATAGTGTTGGTGCCGGCCAGTTCCGCGGTGACGTGAAGATGCTGGCCCTGCTTGGTGGCGGCGCCCTTGCCGCCTTTTACCGTGCCGGTGATGGTCCCGATGTATGAGTCGATGATGCTGGCGGGATTTGCGATTGCCAGGTCTACGATGTAGGGCTGGCCGGGCCCGCTGGGCGTGCTCACGACATTCGCGTTGAGCTGGATCGGGAGCAGCTTGGTCTGCTGCTCCACGGTCTGGAACTGCCCGTCTTTTTCCTGGTAGGGGAACTGGAACTGCAGCGGTGTATTCGGGTTCTGAAGCTGAACCGGATACCGGACGCATCCTTCGAGGTTTCCGCCCGCACATTGCGGCACCACGTAGCCCGGCTGCGTGGTATCGAGCACCACTTCGATGGTGGTGAACTTCTGGGCGTTGACTCCCAAGGTGTTGAATACCTGCATCTCGCTCTGCCCACCGATCACATCGATCGGTACGACGCCCGAGCCGCTGCCCGACGCAGTTGCGCTCGGGACCGGGATGCCCACCCACTTGCCGCTGGTCTCGTTGGGAGTGGCGGTCTTGCTGTTGTTGGGCAGCGGGTTCATCCGAACGCCCGTCACATTGACGAAGAAATTCTGCAGACCCGCGAGCACCGATGAAGAGCCGGTCAGGGTGGTGATGAAAGCGACCTGGACGTTGGCGTTGGTCGGCGAGGGCAGAGGGGCACTGCTTCCATTGCTGCTGCAAGCAGCGGGTCCGAAACACAGAGCGCAAAAGGTCAGGATCGGGGCCAGCAGGGAGAGCGCCGCCCACGATAGTCGGAGCTTATTCACATCACGTCCATAGGTCGGGAAATTTCTCGCACAGACTTGGGTATCCGAATCCGCGCGCGAGGGCAACCAATAACACAGCGGCCGCGGAAGCATCGCCCCCGCGGCCGCCGGAATTCATCAAACCAACTTCGGTCTAATAGTAGTCGACCGGATCGATCTGCCGCTTGGCGCCGTACCAGAACAGCATGTTCTCCGTGAGCCCCTGCCAGGTGAACTTGTTGGGCGGCATCAGCAACCGCTTGAACATCGACTTGAACGAGTAGAACTCCTTGGTGCACTTCCACACGCCTTCCTCGACTTCCTGCGGCGACATGTTCTTGGGCACGAACATGCAACGGAAGTTGTTGGTGTAGAGGTCGGCGTCGGGAATGATCACACGGCCCTCGTTCTCGAGCTGCGTGCGCATCGGCGTGCCCCGGCGCGGCGTGACGGTGTTGAAGAACGCCTCCGGAGCGCGCACCTCGTGCAGGAACTTCATGGTGTCTTCGAAGATACCCGGCTTGTCTTCTTCCAGGCCGAACAGGAAGTTCAGCGAGTAGTAGATGCCGTGCTCTTCCATCTTCTTGAGCAGCTTCTTGTACTGATTGGCGTGGTTCTGAATCTTGTTCATCGACAGCAGGCTGTCCTGGCTGATCGATTCCACGCCGATATTGACGTGGAAGATTCCCGCCTTGGCCGCGAGCTTGAGCAGCTCGTCATCGTGATTCGAATTGACCGTCCACAGGCAGGAGAAGCGGATATTGAGCGGTTCGAGCGCCTTGAACAGTTCGCGCGCGAACTTGTGCTTGCCGGTGATTTGGTCGTCGATGAACTGGAAGCGGCGGAACCCCGTCACCTGGATGATCTGCTTGATCTCCTCGACGATGTCGCCGATTGGGCGCGTGCGGTACGAACCCTCATAGAACACCGGGATCTCGCAGAACGAACAGCGATAGGGGCATCCGCGGCTCGCCTGGATCGGCACCGCCTTGAACAGGTAGCGATTGAGCTTGAGGAGCTCGTGGCGCGGGCGCGGGAGGTTCTTCAGATCGTGAACCTTGGTCGCCTTGTAAACCTGCTTGAGTTTCTTGTCGCGCCAATCCTGGAGCAACTCCGGCCACACGAGGTCCGCCTCGCCCTGCACGACCGCATCGCAATGCTTCAGCGCTTCATCGGTCTGCAGCGTGGCGTGAAAGCCGCCGAACACTACCGGGATGCCGCGGCGGCGGAATTCGTCGCCGAGCTGGTATGCGCGCAGCGACGCGCCGATGGTGGTGGTCATGCCGACGAGATCCCATCCGCCGTCGAAATTGATGTCTTCGAGGCGCTCGTCGCAGAGCGTCACGTCGTAGTCGTCGGGGGTGAGTCCGCCCATGAGCGGAATCATCAATCCCATGATCAGCCGCCAACGCGTCTTGTGCGGTGTACCGTCGAGATGCACCGTCGTGGGTTGGACCAGCAGAATCTTCGGCTTCCTGTTCATGCTTCCTCCACCGCCGCGCCAGCATCCTCGCGCAACGGCTCAGTTCCAGGCTCGATCCGCCCGCGGCGCACCGTCAGCCAGATCAAAACGATTCCGAACACGTAAGTACCAAACGCGGTTCCCCAGCAAAACCAGTCGAGTCGATTGAGCAGCGCAAAGCCGAACAACAGGTAGGCGAAATCGCGCCCACTCCATCGGTCGACCTGGTCGATCCACTGTTCCGCGCGGGGACCCTGATAGCGAAAGGCGAGATAGATCGATGTCGCGGTAAAGGCAAATCCACCAAGCTGAATCGGCAACAGCCACAGGAAGATGGAATTGGCGCTCGCCCGGTAGACGCCGATGAACACCCCGATGAAGATGGCGACGTGCACGATGTTGTCGGTGATCACGTCGAGCCTGCCGCCCCAGTCGGTCTCGCTCATCTGCAGGCGCGCCAGCTCGCCGTCGATTCCATCGATCGTGATCGATGCGAGGAACAGGAGCGAGGCCAGCAGACGCCATCCGTAACCGGGAATCGCGAACATCGCGGCGCACGCGAGTCCCAGGCAAGTGTTCGCGATCGTGACCTGGTTCGGTGTGATCCTGGTGCGCGCGAGTCGCAAGCTGACCCGCCACGAAATCTTGCGATCGATCAGTCGCGCCAGGGCGGCATCCTTGTCGGCCGTCTCGTGACGAAGAGCGCGCGCCAGCCGCAGTTCGGCTTCATCGCGATCTTCCGGACGCCCGTTCAATGCGAACGGCAGCTCTTCGGTCGGGCGATGCACCGGCTCGGTGCGCATCCCGCCCTGTTCGAGGAGTTGGCTGACCGGTCCGACGGCGATCTCGCCGCCGTGATCGGGATCGCTGCTGGAAAAACGCAGCACCTGGCTCGGGGTTTCGTTCGCATCCGCCAGGACACGTTTGAGTTGCCGCTTGGAAAAGACCAGGTTGCCGGCCAGCGAGATGCAGGGAGTTGCGGGATCGAGGCCATGGTCCAGCGCCTCGAATCCATCGACCAAGGTAACCTCGGGACGGCTCCTGAAGCTGCCCAAAGAGGATTGAACGTCCGAGCGCCGGTGGGCCGGAGCCTGGACAAAGAAGCGGCGGACTCCCTCGCGCTCGCACGCGAGCATCAGCCGCTCGAGCAGGTACCTGCCGAAAATACGATTCCCGCCGCGCGAGGGCGCCGAGATTAGGGCCGTTTCTACCGCCAAGTTCGTCTTAAAACCGGGTTTCCCTGCTGAGGGCAACCCGCGTCAAGGTAACATGCCCGCAACCACAGGGCTAGAAGGTCTACTTCTTTTTGCCGTGGAGTCCCTACAGTCCCGCTTCTGCAACGATCTTTCCGGTCCGTGCGAAAGGATTCACGTCAAGGCGATGGGGTCGCGGGGGGCTGGGCGAGGCGAGCCTGCATCTGCGCCACCAGGTCATCATATGAACCGCTCTTCAAGGTGGCCTGGAACTGCGATGCCATACTGTCGGCGAGGCTCTGCCTGTCGAGAATGACATCTACGACTATCCAATGTCCGCCAACCCGCTGCAGCACATAGTCAATCGAAATCGCCCCGCTTCCGCGATTGACCGTTGATTTCACGATGTGCCGGCCGCCTTGCACATCTTCTCCGGCGATATCGACGGTGAGTCCGGTAAAAAATTGGGCGGCATTAGGATAGGCAATTTTCTCCAGTAGTTGCTTTACCAAACCAACGAAATGCGCGCGTTCCTTCGCATCGAGCTTGCTCCATTGCGCGCCAAGTGCCCGCTGGCTGAGCTGTTCGAGCGCAAGCGAGGAATCGATGGAGGCGATCAGTTTGTCCCTCTGCGCGGCGTTGGTTGTGGTACGCAGCTTGCCTATAGAGGCGAGGAGCTGCTTGACGGTGGCGGTCGCGGGACCTTCAGAGCCGGCAGCTGAGGTGCTGATGGAGGAGACAATGAGGACAAATGCCGCGGAGGCGCAGATCAACGCGCCGATTAATCTGGAAAATACGGGCCGCAACGGGGATTCCTCCGGGTTCGAACGCGATGGGTTTAGAGGACGCCCGGCCACCTGTCAAACGACGATGCTAGCGCCATGGCGCGCCGGTGCCGGGTTTGCGCTGCATACTAGTGACTGCATGGCTGCGCTGGTAGACTTGATAGCTCGCGGAGATGATTTCGGCCCTGCTTTTCGACTTCGGCGGTACGCTCGATGGTCCGCTGCATTGGCTCGACCGCTTCCTGGCCCAGTATCGAGCGGCGGGAATCGAGATCGGTCGCGATGAACTCGACAGTGCATTCGACCACGCAACCGCTGCCGGCTATCGCGCGGGCAAGGTTGTGCAACGCTTTGGGATGACGGACTTGGTGCGATTTCTGGCAGGCAACCAGATCGAGTTCCTCACGCATCGCGGCGCCCGGCCGTTACGCGATCATCTGGGCGCGCTCGATTCGAAAGCGCGGCATCGAATTGTCGAGCAGATCACGACGGGGTTCGTAAAGGTGACCAGGGAAGGACTGGACGCGAATCTTGGGCCGCTGAAGGAGCTCAAACGGCGCTTTCGTATCGGTGTTGTTTCCAACTTCTACGGCAACCTCGATCGCATCCTGGATGAGACCGGTATGGCGAAAGAGATTGATACTGTCGCGGACTCTTCGCGCATCGGCAGCTTCAAACCGGAGCCGCGAATCTTCGAAACGGCGCTGCGCGCGCTCAAGGTCAACGCTGCCGATGCAGCGATGGTCGGCGATTCGCTGGCCAAGGACTGCGCGCCCGCGCATCGGCTTGGTCTGAAGACCGTGTGGTATCGATCGGACACGTCGGTGCATCCGAAGAGCGACGCGGATCCCTCGGTCGCCGATTTCACCATCGCCACGCTTGGCGAGCTCGGGAGTATCGAATGGTAGCCGCGTTCCAGGGTGCGATAATCGCCGCCGGCCGCGGCGAGCGCCTGCGCGCATCGACGGGAGTGGAGTTGCCGAAGCCGCTGGTCGAGGTGGGTGGCGCGCCTCTGCTGGCGCGGCAGGCGAACGCGATGCTCCTGGCGGGGGCGGAAGAGGTGCTGGCGATCGTCAATTCCGAGACCGCATCGCTGGCGCGCGAAGGATCGTTTCCGCCGGCGCTGCGAGTCATCGTGCGCGACACGGAAAGCTCGATGGAATCGCTGTTCGCACTGGGCGAGCATCTGCGCCCGGGGCATTTTCTGCTCGCCACGGTAGATGCGGTTGTGCCGCGCGCGGAGTTCGATCGCTTTGTCGGCCAGGCCCGCAAACTGACCGCGGCCAATGCGGAAAACAAGTTCGACGGCGTGTTGGCCGTCGTGAAGTGGCGCGGCGATCACAAGCCGCTTTTCACGGAAGTAACAGATTCAGGATTGATTACGTCTTTCGGAAAGCGGGAGACTTCGATTGTCACCGCGGGAATGTATTGGCTCCCGACCGCGATCTTTCGGCTCTGTGCCGCCGCGCGGCGGCGCAGGCTCGATGCGATGCGGCAATTTCTGCAGATGTTAATCGAGGAGGGGACTCGTCTCGGCGCGGTCGAGGTTCAGGACGCGATCGATATCGACGAAGCTTCGGACCTCGCGGCGGCGCGGCGGATGTTGGCGGGTTAAACATGAGTTATCGAGCAATCGGAATTTATCGCGAACCGGAGTTCTCGCCCGGCAAGGTTGCCGCCGATGCGGCCATCCTCGATGCGGCGCTGGCGGAGCTGGCGCGCGAGGGGGTCGAGACCGAGGCGATGTCGCCATCGCAGTTCCTCGATCGCCGCGAGGTCGATGCCGACCTGGTGCTCGCGATGTGCCAGAGCGAGTTGGCATTGCGGCGCCTGGCGGAGGTGGAGCGCACCGGTGCGATCGCGATCAACTCGGCGCTGGCAATTCGCAATTGCTATCGCGATCTGCTCGCGCCCGGGCTGGGACGCGCCGGCGTTCCGACCCCGGTCGGGGCTCTGATTCGCACCGACGAACGGCTCGATCGCCGCACGCTCGGCGCAGTTGATCTGGAGCAGCCGGTGTTCGTCAAGCGCGGCGACCTGCATGCGCTCGGCGATGGAGACGTGCAGCGCGCGGTCGGCAAGGCGGAGGTCGAGGCAAAACTGAGCGACTTTGCGCGCCGCGGAGTAAGGCGCGCCTATATCCAGCAGGAATACTCGGGCGGCGTAGTCAAATTTTACGGCGTGAGCGGAGGTTCGTACTTCACCGCGCTGCCCGCCGACGGCGAGATTCCCGAAGCCGCTGTGCGCCAACTATCCGAGGCTGCGCAGAAGGCGTCAGCCGCGCTGGGCCTGGAGGCCTGGGGCGGAGACGCAGTGCTGAACGAAGGCGGTTTCGCGATCGTCGACTTCAATGACTGGCCCAGCTTCAGCCGGGTGCGGGAACCCGCGGCGCGCGCGATCGCGCGGAGGGGACTATCGTTGCTTGCCCGCGCGCGCTAGCCTCTCCAGACACATCGAGGAAGGACCACAGCTAGTACCTGATGGCACCAAACGGCAAACTGCATTCAATCAAGACTGCAATCCCCGGACCGCAATCCCGCAAGATCTTCGACGAAGAGCAGAAGTACATCGCACCCGGCCGGCAGCGCGTCTCGCTCCTGGCGGGCATCGCGTTCGACCACGGTGAAGGCGCGACCATCACCGATGCCGACGGCAACACCTACATCGATCTCTATGCCGGAATCGCGGTAGCCAGCCTCGGCCACGGTCATCCGCGGGTTTCCAAAGCGATTGCCAAACAGGCGGGACGGCTGACAGTCGGCACGTTTGCGACGAAGGAGCGGGCCGAGGCCTTCAAGCTGGTTTCGGAAGTGGCGCCTGCCGGCCTCAACCGATCGCATCTTTTCAGCGGCGGGGCGGAGGCGGTCGAAGCCGCGTTGCGCCTGGCGCGATCTGCCACCAGGAAGCACGAGGTCGTCGGCTTCTGGGGAGGATTCCACGGCAAGACCGGCGGCGTGCTGGGGCTGATCGGCGACGAATCCAAGAAAGGCTACGGCCCACTGCCCGGCGGGCGCTACCAGGTTCCTTACGCCGATTGCTATCGATGCCCGTTCAAGCTGACACATCCATCGTGCGGCTTGCTGTGCGTCGATTTCGCGCGCGATCAGATCAAGAACTCCTCGGCCGGCGATGTCGCGGCAGTGCTGGTCGAGCCGATGCAGGGAACGGCGGGCAACGTGATTCCGCCTGACGATTGGCTGCCGGCGATCCAGTCGGTCGCGAAAGAGAACAACGCCCTGCTGATCGCCGACGAAATGATCACCGGGTTCGGACGCACCGGGAAGATGTGGGGCGTGGAGCACACCGGCGTGAAGCCCGATATCGTGACCGTCGGCAAAGGCATGGGCGCGGGCTTCCCGGTATCGGGCGTCCTGATGAGCGAGCAGCTCGGCAAGTCCGAGCCGTTCGGCAAGCCCAGCGCGTCGTCATCGAGCTACGGCGGCAATCCGCTCGCGGCGACCGCGGTCGCGGAGACGATC
>DATJWT010000024.1:0-51129 GCA_035500975.1 Binataceae bacterium (SeqCode) | reverse complement strand
CTTCAACGAACCCGAACATCCCGAGCTTCCGCAATTCCACCGCCCACGGATAGAGGAAGACCACTTCAACGTCGAAGACCAGAAACAGCAGCGCGGTGAGATAGAAGTGGACTGAGAAACGTCCCCATGCGGTACCGCTGGACGGATTTCCGCATTCAAACGGTTCTCCCTTAATCTTGCCGGGACGTTTCGGGCCGAGAATCTGGTTGATGGTGACCATCACGCCCGTGATCACGCCGGCCACGATGAAGGTTACCAGGATTGGAAGCCATGTAGTCATTGCGGATTGATCGAGCTCAAGAGCACTCGGCACTTACTTTTATCGGAAGGCGGCGCACTTTTCCAATCGAGCACGTAACCCTACTCCTAATCGATTCCATCGCCGACGCGTGGTTGCCGAGGAACTGAGTTCGAAGAGGGGAGCGCAGGCCGTTTCCGCTTACCCAACATTAGAGCATCTATTTGTATAGTTCTATTATACTTATGCAGACCGATCGTTCAATTCGGCGTCAAAATGGGTAAATCAAGCTCCGGATTCAAGTTTATCCTGTAAAATCAGATACTTACACTCCAGTCGAAATATTAAATTAGTAATATTGACTTTTTTAATCAATATTACTAATTCAAAGTCTTCGATCGATGAGTGCGTAGAAAATCATCAAACCGGCTCCGCGCGAGAGCCAGAGGGGAGGAAATCATGGTTCGTGCTGTGCAACTTCGTACCCTGTTTGTGGAACTCCTTATCGTGCTTGAGCTGCTGATCTTCGCATTCGCAAGGCCAGCAGCGGCCGAGGTAAAGCCCGGCGACTTCATCACCAGCGACAACGCTTACAAGGTAAAGGACCTCGTCTGCCCCGGGGTCATGTGGCGTATCCAGAACGGCATGACGATCAAGATCGTGCCGACCGAACGAATCGATTGGCCGCCGCCATACAAAGAAGCGACTGAGAAATACTCGCCCCAGGTTCGTCTAAGCGCCGATCGCCGATCGCTGGTGGGTTACGTCGCGGGGCAACCGTTTCCGCTGATGGATCCCAACGATCCCGATGTGGCGACGAAAATAATGTGGAACTATTTCTTTCGGCCAATCTCCACCGATGATTACGACCTGCGGTTCTTCGACGCCGAGAGCGTGTATGCGGGCAAGGACAAGCCCTACAGATCTCTGTGGTACTACCAAACCGGACACTACGCCGGGTACAACGAGGTCGGCCGCACGGAAGTCGAGCCGATGCCGATCGATCCCGACTTCCTGCACTCCGGGCGGTATTCGATGACCGCGCTGTATCCCCAGCTCGCCCCGCAAGATGGGGCTGGAGCAGGTTTCCTGCGCTACCGATACGCCGACCCCAATCGCGCCGACGACGCGTACACCTATCTTCCCGGGGCACATCGGCTGCGGCGTTTGAATGACACGCTCATGAGCACCGACCAGGATGCTGGTCCGGAGTCATACAATCCCGATGATTTCGAGTGCTTCGCGGGCAAGAACGAGAATTACACCTGGCGCTACCTGGGAGAGAGGGAGATGCTCGGCTGCATTAACGATCCCCAGGTTCCGCCTCCGAGGTGCGCGACCGATGGTGGCGGCAGTCATTGCCCGACGAATTGGGAAATGCGGCACATGTATATCCTCGAAGGTATCGCCCGTCATGATCGTCTGCCGGGCGACCTGTATTCGAAACACGTGCTGTACGTCGATTCGGAGGCAGATTTCGGGATGTACCAGGACCAGTACGACCGGCAAGGCCAACTCTTCATCAACTACACTTCCTACCTGAAGTATGCCGATCGCGTAACGCCGTCTTCCAAGATCGCCATTTATCCCTTCAAGCGCCTGTTCCAGACCGGCTCATCCTCCACCGACGTGCAATCAGGCCTGGCGACAGTCGCGTATCATCCGGGCTACGACGTTCCGGAAAAGGAGTGCTGGTACATCAACATGGGCGCGGTCGATCGCACCTTCTTCGATCCGGATGCGCTCGTGCGCGCGTCGCGACGCTGAATTGCAGCCAGCCGCCGATGCCATGACGCGATCGCAAGGGTCGCGTCATGGCGCATCGGCACATTTCCAGCGATCGCATTTGAGCGGCAGCCTGCCGCAACCGGTGCGGTTTACGCATTTGTCCGCGGCACCCCCATCTCCCCATACCAATCGTTCAAGACCGACATACCGACCGTTCAGACGATTTGATAAGCCTGTCTTCTTCGGCCAGACAGCTTATCGAATGTTACGAGAGTGTATTTCGAGCTCGGAGCCAGAGCGTCACTACGCCTAAATAAGCCAAAGAGTATGGACCATTATTCCCCATCTTCTACCGTTTTAGGCATTAATCTTATTGACACTTGAACATCTGTGCGACTAATCACTCGAATCAGGGAGACTTGAATAAATTCCTTGGGGAACTCGGCAATGATTCGCCGAAGGAGGGGTTAGGTTTATGCGTGCAGTTCGCAGCAGACTGGTTGGTTTGGTTCTGACCATCGGGGTACTCGTCCTGGCAATCCCTGCTGGAGCAGAGGTGAAGCCCGGCGACTACATCACGGTGGACAACGCCTACAAGGTAAAGGACCTCGTCTCGCCGGGAGTCTATTGGCGTGTCCAGCAGGGCATGTCGATGAAGATCGTTCCGACCGAGCGAATCGATTGGCCGCCACCGTACAAGGAAGCGACCGAAAAATATGCTTCCCAGGTTCGGCTGACGCCAGACCATCGCTCGCTGATTGGCTACGTGGCGGGACAGCCGTTCCCGTTGCTCGATGCAAATGACCCGGACGTCGCCAACAAAATCATGTGGAACTATTTCTTCCGTCCGGTTTCGACCGACGACTATGATCTCCGCTTCTTCGATTGCGAGAGCGTCTATTCCGGTCTCAACAAGCCCTACAAGGTGCTGTGGTACTACTCGGTCGGCCACTATGCCGGATACAACGAAGTCGGCCGTACCGAAGTCGAACCGATGCCGATCGATCCGGATTTCCTGAAATCCGGACGCTACTCGATGACGGGACTGTACCCGCAGCTCGCGCCGCAGGACGGGCATGGCTCGGGATTCCTGCGCTACCGCTATGCGGATCCGAATCGCGCGGACGATAGCTGGACCTACAATCCGCAGAGCCGCCGTATGCGCCGCCTCAACGACACACTGATGAGCACGGCGCAGGACGCCGGACCGGAATCGTACAGCCCCGACGATTTCGAATGCTTCGCCGGCAAGAACGAGAATTACGACTGGAAGTACCTGGGCGAGCGCCAGATGCTGGGCGCGATCAACGACCCGCAGTCGCCGCCTCCCACTTGCCCGACCGATGGCGGCGGGAGCCACTGCCCGGCCAACTGGGAAATGCGCCACATGTACATTCTGCAGGGCACCGCGCGGCCAAGCCGCCTGGCCGGCGACCTCTACTCCAAGCACATCCTGTACATCGACTCGGAAGCCGATTTCGGAATGTACCAGGATCAGTACGATCGCAAGGGTCAGCTGTTCATCAACTACACCTCGTGGTTGAAGTACGCGGACCGCGTGCGGCCGGATTCCCGCATCGCGATTTATCCGTTCAAGCGCGAATTCCAGACTGGCTCGTCCTCGACCGATGTGCAGTCGGGTCTCTCGACGGTCTGCTACCATCCGGGCTACGACGTGCCCGAGAAGGAATGCTGGTACATCAACATGGGCGCGGTGGATCGCACGTTCTTTGATCCCGATGCAGTGATCAGAGCATCGATGCGCTAAGCGCGCCGCCAAGAGCATTTCGAGCGAAACCGGCGCAGTCCCCACGGCTGCGCCGGTTTTTTGTTCTCCCAGTCTGCTAAAATCGTGCCCGGATGCTTGATCGCGATAGTGATTTGCTCGATTGGGCGGCCAGCGCGGTCGGCCAGAAGTTTCCCGGCGCGAAGGTCCGCAAGGTGGATGCACTTCGGGGCGACCTCTCGACGCGCAGGTTCTGGAGGCTGTACCTCGATGCGCCTTCGGCCGCATCCGCAATTCTCGTCGACCTCGGGCCCGATGATCTTCCGGGCTACGCACGCGCGCTCAACCTGGTGCCGCATCCTCTCAACGAGCCGCCCTGGCTGACCGTGCATCGGTTCCTGGTGTCGCTGGGAATTTCGGTGCCGGCGATGTACGCGGTCGATCGTAAGCATCGCGCGATGATGGTCGAGGATGTGGGCGAAATCGCACTGGTCGATGCGGTACGGCGTGATCCTGCGCAAACCGCGGACTTGTTTCGTACAGCCGTGGAGTTGCTGCTGCAATTTCACGTCGAGGGAACGCGAGCGATATTGCCCGATCTTCTGCCCGCGACAATCGCGTACGACGCGCAGCTCTTTCGATGGGAGTTCAAGGAATTCCTTGACCTGGGATGCGCCGACTTGGGGGCTGACGCGGGCTCGCTTGCGCCGGAACTCGATGCGCTGGCGGCGGAACTGGGGAGCTTGCCGCGGGTTTTTTCCCATCGGGATTTCCACGGCCAGAACTTGTTCGTTCAACCGGGAAACGGCGGCGTCCGCTTGCGAGTGATCGATTTCCAGGATGCCCTGATGGCGCCCGCGGGACAGGACCTCGCGGTATTGATGACCACCCGAGACACGGCGAATCTGATATCACCGAGCCTGGAGCAGCGGCTGCTCGACTTTTACTACGCCGGCCTGACCCGCCGCTCGGCAGCGACTTTGCGCATGGATGAATTCATCAGGAGCTACCGGCTCTGCGTGCTTCAACATGCAATCAAGATGATGGGACGGTTCCTGATGTTCGAGCGCAAAGGCAAGCATGGCTACCTCGCGTTCGTGCCGCACACGATCGAGCAGTCGCGAAGAATTCTGCGTGGCGAGCTGGGGCGGGATTTCCCGCGCCTGGCACTGGCGTTCGGCGCTTCGAGCGAGGTGACCGCACAATGATCCGTGCGCTGGTGCTTTCGGCAGGAAAAGGTGAGCGGCTGCGGCCCCTGACCGAAACGATTCCGAAACCGCTGGTCGAAATCGGCGGACGGCCGCTGATCCATTATCCGCTTCTGATGCTGAAGCGCGCGGGCATCCGCGAGATCGCAATCAACACGCATCACCTCGCGCATGCGATGGAATCCACACTACGCACCGGGTCGCAGCTGGGAATCGACATCGTATGGTCC
The DNA here is from genome assembly GCA_035500975.1 of Binataceae bacterium (SeqCode). Classification (GTDB taxonomy): domain Bacteria; phylum Desulfobacterota; class Binatia; order Binatales; family Binataceae; genus JAFAHS01. The sequence goes on along the minus strand of DATJWT010000024.1, from coordinate 45,999 downwards.
CCCGAGCCCACGCTGCTGGGTACGGGAGGTCCGCTAAACGGACTTCGAGGATTCCTGGGCGGCGACACCTTCCTGATCGCGAATAGTGACACGATTCTCGACTTCGATGTCGCCGAGGCAATCCGGTTTCATCGCAACCGCGGCGCGCTCATCACGCTGGCGGTGGCGCGCCCCGACAATCTCGACTACTACAGCCACTTCGAACTCGACGGCGCGGGACGTATATATCGCGTTCACCTGCTCCGGACGCGATCGCCACTCGCCTACGATGATTTCATGGCGGAGCCCGGCGAGCAGACCGCGCTGGAATCTTTCATGTACTGCGGCGTGATCATCCTGGAGCCGCAGGTGCTGGACCTGATTCCAGCTACACCGCCGTGGAGCATCATGAACGGGCTGATCGCCCCGATGATCCGTGACGGTCTGCCGGTGTTCGGCCGTATCCATCGCGGCCTGATGCGCACGATCGACGACCTGAAAACGTACGAAAGGGTGCGCACCGAATTTCAATCCAATCCTCCCCACCTCCAGTACCTGTAAGCCCCAAAAGGGAATCGGCGAGTGCTGGCGGCATATATCATAGGGCTACTCAGATGCTGGCCTGGGAGTTGTACAGCCGCGCGTATGCACCGCCGGATTCCATGAGGTCATGGTGCCTGCCTTGTTCGGCGATTCCTTCGCTGGTCAGGACCACGATTCTCCTTGCCTTGCGCACCGTCGAGAGCCGATGTGCGATGACAATCATCGTGCGATCGCGTGCGAGCTGTCCCAGGGATTCCTGCACCGCGGTTTCGCTCTCGTTGTCGAGCGCGCTGGTCGCTTCGTCGAAAATCAGGATTTGGGGAGCTTTGAGAAGAACGCGCGCGATGCTCAGGCGCTGCTTCTGGCCTCCTGACAGTCTCACGCCGCGTTCACCAATCTCCGTATCGTAGCCGCCGGGCAATGCCATGATGAAATCATGGGCATGGGCTTTTTTCGCAGCTGCGACGATCTCCTCGAAACCAGCATCGAACCTCCCATAGCGAAGATTCTCGGCCACCGTACCCGCAAACAGGTAGACGTCCTGCTGCACCACCCCGACATTTTGACGCAAGGATAGCGAGCGGATTTCCCGAACATCGACGCCGTCGATGAGTACCGTTCCCGAGGTTGCCTCGTAGAAACGGGGAATCAAAGAGCACAAGGTGCTCTTGCCGACGCCCGACGAACCCACCAGTGCAATGAATTCGCCGGCCGCGATCTGAAGTGAGATGTTTTTAAGTACCCAGGGCGCATCGTTGTGGTAGCGGAAACTCACGTCGCGGAAGACGATTTCTCCCCGCACCCCGCTCAATGTCCTGACACCGGCCTGATCGGGCAGGCTCGGCTCGATCGCGAGCATCTCGAGGAAGCGATCAAAACCGGGAATCCCTTCCTGGGACAGGCGCGCAAGGTTTGCGAGCCGGCGAACCGGATCGACGAGGACCGCCACGCACATCAAGAAGGTCAAAAGGTCGGCGAGGTCGATCCTGGATCGCGCGATAGCTGCTGCACCGAACACGATCACCGCGATCGTGATGAGTTGGGTAAAAGCGGTCATCCCGCCCGAGAACCACGCCTCGGCGCGGTAACCTTCGCTACGACTCGCGAGAAACTTGTCGTTGTGATCGTCGAAGCGAGCGACCTCGAGTGCCTCGTTGGTGAACGACTTCGCGACCCGTATTCCAGCCAGCGAATCCTCGACCCGCGCATTGATATCGCCGATTCGCTCCCGGCTCACTCGCAGGGCGGCTATCATCCGTCGATTGAAGTGCATCGCGAACATAAACATTGGGGGAAGGAAGGCGATCACGATCAACGTAAGACCCCGATTCAGGTACGCGAGGATGGCAATCACGCCGGTCATTTCGAGTGCGGCGATCGCGAGGTCTTCAGGCCCGTGGTGGAACAGCTCGGCCAGAAAGAACAGGTCGGTAGTGATGCGCGCCATGAGTTGCCCGGTTCGCTGCCGATCGTAAAAGCTGAAGGAGAGCCTCTGGTAGCGCTCGAAAAGTTCGCGACGCATGTCACGTTCCATCTTCGCGCCCATCACATGTCCCTGGTAATCGACAAACAGTGTGCACAGCGTCTGGATGGCTACCAATGCGACCATCGCGGCGCCCAGAGCGTAGATTTTGGATAGCTCACCCGGAGCGCCGGCCTGCACCAGCAAATTTTTGGTGATGATGTTCCCGAAGACGGGAAGCAGCAATGCCGCTATCGAGATGACGGCGGCGCAGAGCAGATCGGTCAGAAGGAGGCCGCGATACGGCAGGTAGTAGGAGAGAAACTTTCGGGTCCGACTGATTCCGAGAGGAGAGGTCCCCTGATTGGTTGACTGAATTCTATTGCGGGATTTGCGTAATGATTTCCGGAGATTTGACGTTCGCATGCAACACCATGTCCTTTAGATGGGTGAAACCGGTTGTAGAGATGGACATGGTTGTTGTCATTTGGTTTCTCCTCTCTGTGCCCTTCGCAACCGACGCTATCACACGCCTTAGGGAGGGCATACAAATGCAGAGTCTGTATCAGATGTGAGCGAAGGCCGCGATCAGGAACGCGACAATCAGCAGCACCCCGTATTCCATGTGAAGCTGCACGGATCGGAAAAGTGCGAGGTTCAGCTTCTTCGGGTCGGTCTCGTTCATCACGATTTTCAGCTGGCCGATCGCGCGCGGGACGCTCAGAATCGCCAGCAACCCCGTCCATGGAATCGCGCCGACGATCATCGCGACCAGCGTGGTGCCGTACGCGAGCACGTCGAGGGCAGCCAGCTCGTAATTCGCGCCGGTGCGGCCCAGGATCGTCGCCAGCGTGCGCTTGTTGTGAAGCCGGTCGCTCTCGATGTCGCGGATATTGTTGGCGTGCAAAATGCCCGCCACGAGAAACCCCAGCGGAATCGATGCGAGCACGGCACCGGCAGTGAAGTGCAAGGCTATCACATAGTACGTTCCGACGACGATCACGGGTCCCATGAACAGGAACACGGTCAGTTCGCCTAGCGCTACGTAGGCGAGCGCGACCGGCTTTGCGGTGTAGAAGTAGCCCGCCGCTACTGAGGGAATGCCGATGGCGAGAATCGGCCATCCGCACTGGTATACCAGCACCAGTCCGATGGCCGCGCCGATCGCGAATGCCACGATTCCGCCACGCCACACTTGCTCCGGCGCGAGGAGGCCGCGCTGGATGACCATGCTGGGGCCGAGCGACTCGGATGAGTCAGCGCCCGATGCGTAATCATAGTAGTCGTTGATCAGGTTGGTACCGGCCTGTATAGCCATCGCGCCGATCAGCGCCAGGATCATCCGGCCCGGTGCAAAGAATCCGTCGCGGGCAGCGATCGCGACACCGAGAAGCACCGGAATAGCCGCCGCGGTCAGCGAAATTGCGCGAATCGCCTGGATCCAGATGGCGAACGAACCCGGGCGCGCGCCACCTCCGTGTGGAATCGCAGATGCTTCTGTCATGGCTCTAGAATAAAACCTTTTCTTCCTTCAGTCGTGCCACCTCGGCGGGGCTCATCCCGAGTAGTCCGCTCAAGACCTCTTCGCTGTCCTGACCGATGCGCGGCGCGCCGCGATAGTCCGGCTCCAACGCACTGAACTTTACCGGCAACCCCGGAACCGCGCGTTCTCCGGAGTCGCCGTGCGCGCGCACGATCATCATGCCCGAAGCGGCAAAAGCAGGGTCAGCCTTCACTTCGTGGGTATTGTACACGGGGCCCGCCGCGATTCCGCGCTCGCGCAGTTGCTGCACGAGTTCATCGCGATCGAAATTGCGAGTCCGCGCGGCAATCTCGCTTTCCAGCATCGCCACGTTGCGCAGACGATCGTCGATTCGTGCGTAAGCCCGGTCGGTGGCAATCGATGGTGTACCGAGCAACTCACACAGCGCGGCGAACTCGGCATCGCTCGCAATCGCGATAGCAACCCATCGGTCGTCGCCGGATACCGGGAAAACGCCGTGCGGCGCCATCGACGAATCGCGATTTCCCTGCGGGCCTTCATCGCGCCCGTTGAGGAAGAAATCCATCATCGCCTCGGGAATCATCGTGGTGACCGTCTCGGCCATCGAGAGGTCCAGGTACTGACCCTCGCCGGTTCGATCGCGATGGTGCAGCGCGGCCAGCAGGAAAAACACCATCGCGGTACCGACGGCGAAGTCCGGCCATGTCCCGCCGATTCCACAGGGGAAGCTCCCCGGGTAGCCGGTGAGATGACACAACCCGGCGAATGCCTGTGTGGTCGGACCGAATCCCACGGTCTGCGCGAATGGTCCGTTCTGGCCGAGCGGAGTCCCGGACATCATGATGATGTCGGGCTTGAGCCGGCGCAGGCTCTCGTAGTCGAGCCCGTATTTCTGCATGTTACCGACCGTATAGTTCTCGGTAACCATGTCGCTCTTCAGCACCAGCTGCTGGGCGATCCTTTGGGCTTCCGGCCGCGATAAATCGAGCGCCAGGCTCTTGCGCGAAAGGTTGATGGAGTGAAAGACGCCCGACAGGTTCGGGCCGATCACGCCGTTGGTTCCGGTCAGGAACCGCACGAGGTCGGGCGCGCGCATGCTCTCGACCCGGATAACCTCGGCGCCCATCGCTCCCAGCCACGCGGTCGCGTGCGGAACCGCGAAGATCCAGCCGAAGTCCAGGACCCTGATTCCCTCGAAGGGCAGCCGTCGCATCAGATTATTTTCTCCGCGGACAGGCGCTCGAGTTCGATGCCCAGACGTTCGTTGAAGATCTTGCGATTATGCTCGCCGAGGCGCGGCGCGCCGCGCTTGATCCGCCACGGGGTAGCGCTGAAGCTGCACGGCGCACCGGGCATGCGAACCGTGCCTGCGGTGGGATGGTCGTATTCCGCGAAGAAACGTCGCTCGCGATATTGATCGTTCTCCGCAACTTCGCGCACCTCGTGAACTGGAAAACACGGCACGTGCTCCGCCTGCGCGCGCTGAAAGGCATCTTTCTTGGTTATGGTCGAAAGCCAGTCGTGGATTGCCGCTTCTATCACATCAACATGCGCCGCACGGTCGGCCGTGGTCTTGAAGATCTCGGCATCCATCCATTCCGGATTGCCCATCGCCTTCTTCCAGCCCTGCCAGAACCTTTCGGTACCAGCGTTGAAGCTGACCCATCCATCGGCGCACGGATAAACCCATTGCGCGCCCGCTTTGATTCGCATGCTCAAGCGCTGGTAGAGAGGCGATTCGAGAGACTCGTGGGTGGAGCCGCCGAGATTGGGCCGGATCATGCTGACCATCGCGAGCCATTGGCTCACATCGATGTGCTGTCCCGCGCCGGTGTTTTTGCGATCGAACAGCGCGATCATCGCGGCGGCCGCAGCGGTGTATCCCGTGAGGTAGTCGGATTGCCGTCCCGCCAACTTCAGCGGCGGCTCTTTCGCGAGATCGGTCACCTGATGCCACGGCGTCTCGTAGCCGACTCCGCTCATCTGGGTTGCGACCAAATCGCCGCCACGGAAATCGCGATATGGAGAGTCGGCGCCGAAGGTGGTCAGCGACACGACGACGAGCTTGGGGAAGCGTTGGGTCAGCGCCTGCCACGAGAGCCCGATTCGCTCGTTGAGCGCCGGAAGGTTCGGGTTCAACACGATATCGACCTGTCCGAGCAATGCGAACAGCACGTCCAGCGCGCGGGGCTTTTCAAGATCGAGCGTCACGCCCATCTTGTTCGTGTTGAGAAATAGATGGAGACCGCCGGTTTCGAGATCGGTCTTCCCGTCGCGAAACGGACCGAGGCGGCGTTCCTGAGCTCCCGCCCCAGGCGGCTCGACCTTGATGACCTCAGCGCCGAAATCGGCGAACGACTTTGCCGCCATCGAGGCTGCGAGAAACGGCAGAGAATCGAGGCACGGCAGCTCGACTACGCGCAGTCCCTGCAGCGCTTCCGGTTTCTCCGCGCTCATGATGGCTCCCCAAGCCGCATTGTTTCGATCAGCCCCAGCAACTCGGCCATCGAGTTCATCACGTAGTCAGGCCGATGCTGCGGATGATTCTTCAGATAGGATGACGACGCTGCCCCGGTCGCGACCGCGATGGTCGCGCCGAAGCCGGCCTGCTGCGCGGCCATGATGTCGCGCGGCTCATCGCCGACGTACAGGCACGCGGGGGGCAGGACGGAGGCCTTCATCGCCGTTTGCTTGAGCAGTTCAGTCTTGTCGAGCAGATCTTTCATCGACGAGGTCGGCTGCGTAACGACCTGGTCGAGGTAGGCGGCCAAGCCGACCATCGCGAGCTTCTCAATCAGACGGCGCGCCTCGCCCGGCCGGCTCGTGACTACCGCGGTGGCGTAGCGGCGGCGCTTGAGCTCGGCGAGAGTCTCGGCCACGTGCGGCAGAATTTCGAGTCGCTCCGTCTTGTCGATTTCGGTCATGAAGTAAGCAAACGCGAGCTTGAGATACTCGGGACGGCGGGTTTCCGGCACGCCGAGCCAAACGTCATTGCGCCCGAGCGCCTCGCGATATTGTTCCGGAGTGAAGTCCGAATGATGGCCGATATCGCGCATCGCGTTGCGGGCCGCGATGTAAAGCGGGCCGTGGATATCGACGAGGGTGCCGTCGAGATCGAAAAATACCGCTTTGAATTCGCGCGAGGCCAAGCTTGATGTCCTGGTCCGGGAGCGCCGGACATAGTTGCCCCCTTTTGAACCCCTTTGCTTTGCAGGTTGTCAAGCTCGGTCGAGAACGCTCGCCTCCTCGACTGCCGTGCGCTCTCTCGAGTCCAGGGCGAGCAGGAACCTACCCTGCTCTGGGCTCGCGAAAAACAGCGTACCGCCGTGACGCGCAGAAAGCCGCGCGGTGATCGCCAGAACGGCGGCGTCGGCGTGGTCGAGCGTCCGTGGAATATCGGCTGCCAAACCGCATTCGCGGGCGAGCCGCGCAACGATCTTCTGCCGTGCAATCAATGCCGCACGATGCGCTGACTTGGGCGGCAGTACCTCGCCCTTTTGCTTCCACATCGCGAAGGCGAGGTACGGATACCCCTCGAATGCATCGACGCCAAGGCGCTCCAACGCGAGATGCGCCGCAAATCCCGCGATCATAAAGCGCGTGAAGATCCACCCACCGCTCCGAGGCCGGGAACCAGTCGGCCCTGGAGGAATGCCGAGCACTTTCCGGGCAATCGAGATCAGATGGGGCTTGCAGGACCGGTCGTTGATACAGCGAGCGAAGTACTCGGGCGGTGGAGTTGGAAACAGCGAAAGCGTGATTCGATCGGCGAGGTTTCTCTTGCGGTTCACCGACGCGATTGTCGCACGCAGGGCGACATCGATATCGCGCTGAGTCGGCGATGCGTTCGGCGCCCGTGGAGAATCCACCAGCGCAAGTGCGCCCCGGCCGAGTTCCGGCGCGGCGCGTTGGACACTCTCTGCTATTTCGCTGACGGGATCGCTGCTGTTCGACCTGATGTTGACTCGGGCAAAGCGCAGCGCGCTCGCGCCGCCAGGCAGCACGGCGATATCGAGAAAATCTTCACCTACGTCGATTCCAGCTATGGGCTGGTCGGCGCGGATTGCGTACTGGCCGAGGCTTGCTGCGGATAGAGCAGCAGGTACTCGCGGCGGCCGCCGATCACCTTCTTCACGTAGTCGCGCGTCTCGCGATAGCCGATATTCTCGACCCATTCGTCGTCATCGCCGGGAAATTTCCGGCTCCATCCTTCGACCGCGTGCTCTCCGCCATTATAGGCCGCGACGGCCCGGAACTTGTCCCCCTGGAACATATCGAAAAGGTCCTTCAGATACGTGGTCCCGAGCCGCACGTTGGTTCCGGGATCGAACAGGTTGGGAGACGGTTCCTCGCCGATTTGTCGTGCGATTCGGTCCGCCGTCGATGGCAATAGCTGCATCAGTCCGCGCGCGTCGGAAACCGAGGTCGCGCGCGGGTTGAACAGGCTCTCTTGCCGGGCCAGCGCGAGCACCAGCCAAGGGTCCAGCGACTTGCTCTGTGAGGCTTTAGAAAAAAGATCCCAGTACGCGCGCGGATAGCGAATCCGTTCCGCGACCTCCGCGTTCAAGTGCCCGTTCTTCGACATCCGGGTGGACGCGATAATCGCGTCGTACCAGGCTTCCGCCGATTGAAGCCCAGCCAGGATGAAGTTGCGCAACGAGTGCTCCGCCGCGGACGCCTCTTCCAGCACGCGATATTCACCGGCTTCGAGCTCGGGAATTCCGAGTGCGCGCAGGGCGAGGATGCGGCTCAAGTGAAATCGCACCGCCGGCGACGAGCTCTCGGGCGTCGGGTACACGCTCAGCTCGGGCGCCGATGCGGCAGGAAGGTCGGCGAAAACTCCCGGCGCGCGCATCGCGGCCAAAGCGGGATAGTAGTTGCTCTCCGTAGTGCCGGCGAGGCGCACGAAGATTTCATGCGCCGCGCCCGCATCGCCGCTCTTTTCCAGCGAGCGAGCGCGCCAGTATTCGAACATGTCGCGCTCCGATGCGCTCTCGGCCCGCTTGCGCATCGATTCAAAGCTGCCAGCGGCGCGCGCGTACTGGCGCGTCATGTAGAGCCACCACGGGATGCGGAACCGTGCATCCTCGGCGGCTTCAGTCCCCGGATAGCGAGCGACCAGTTTCCCGTACTCGGCCCGGGCGTCGTCGTACCTGTGCAACTCTTCGTAGATGCGGCCGATTCGGAGCATCGCCCCCGATGCGTGACTACTCGACGGGAACTCCGCGATGACCTTTCCGAAAGTTGCGCGGGCGAGATCGGAGTTTTCTTCCTTCCAATAGATCAGCGCCAAGTCGTAGAGCGCGGCCGATGCAGCCGCGCCATGCGGCGCGATCGACAGGTATTCGAGCAGAGCCTCTTTCTGCCGATCGCTCTCGCTCTTGAGCGCCTGCGCCTCGAGCCATAGAACCTCGGCGCGGTCGGATGACGTGGGAGCGATCGCAAGCGCCTTCTGCGCCTCCTGAAGGGCAAGCGATGACACCGCCTCGCGCAGCAGCAGCGCGGCTTCGCTCTTGTGGTAGATGAACGGAGACTCGGGGGCGACGGCGGGATTCGATGCGCGAATGGAATACGCCAGCGCGCGTGCCCTGGAATCAGCTTCGCCGCGCGGATAGCTATCGCGAATCAGCATCGCCTGCTGATACGCGTCCTTGCTGCGTCCCATCGCGTCGAGCGCTTGCGCCTCCACCAGCCGCCCGTTCTGCTCCAGGGAAGTAATGCCGGTAGTGGCAACAAGATGGGTAGCAACAGTCAGTGCGTCGGCCGGCTTGCCGAGCTTAAGGAAAATCTGCGCCAATGAGAGTTCGGCCGGCCCGATCGTGACGCTTTGCGGATATTCCGCGCGCAGCCGCTCAAAGGTCGCCGATGCGCCCGCCAAATCCCCCTGCTCCGACTGTGCCTGGGCGAGATAGAAGAGCGCGTAGTCGCCGAGGGCGGGATAGTTCGATGCGGCGAAGGTCAGGTTCGCGGTCGCCGATGCGTAGTTGCGTCCGACATAGGCCTTGTAGCCAGCAACGAACGCCTGCTTCGCATCGCTGGGCGCGGTATCCGCGGCGAGAGGTTCGGGAGTGGATGAGGGCCCGGCCGCGCCGGAGGCTACCTCGCCCGGAGTGGCCTCCGGGGTCACGCCTTGGGACTGGGCGACTTCGGTGGCGCATCCCGCAATCGCGATTGCCAGCAAGATGCCGAGTGCGGTGTTACGCCTGCGCCGAGCTTCCATCAGATCATGATCAGCCTACCAATTAATCGCGTCGCTTCAATTGGGGTGCTCATTCTGTTCACCTGCTCTTGTCCACAGCTTTTCCGTCAGGAACACTCGATTCAGCCATCATGCAGAACCAACCCATACTCGTGCTTGCGTCCGGGTCTCCGCGACGGCGGCAACTACTGACCGAAGCCGGCCTGGCATTTGAGTTGATGGAGAGCGGCGTGGAAGAGTTGCGGGCGGCGCAGGAGCCCGCACGCGAGTACGCTCTGCGGATGGCTAGGGCGAAGGCGTCCGCCGTCTCATCGCGAGCAGCGACCGCCGTTGTGCTGGGAGCAGACACTGTCGTTGAGTGCGGCGGCGAAATACTCGAAAAGCCTTCAGACCCAAATGACGCGCGGCGAATGCTGAAGAGGCTGTCCGGACGAAGACACACGGTCGTAACGGCGTTCGCGATCGCGCGCGATGGCCGGGTGATTGAGGCGGATGCGGTCGAAAGCGCCGTCTTCTTTCGCGCGCTGAGCGATGAAGAAATCTCCCGGTACATCGCGACGGGAGAGCCGTTCGACAAAGCCGGCGCCTATGGAATCCAGGGAATCGGAGGCGGCTTTATCGCGCGCGTCGATGGTCCGCGCGACAACGTGATGGGACTCCCGGTGCGCAATGTTCTGGACGCGCTGCGACGCCACGGCATCCACACCAGGGGTTAATGCACGCCCAGGAGAACATCGCCGAACGGATCGCGGGAGTGCGCGCACGGATCGCGGCAGCTGCCACACGATCATCGCGCGATCCTCAATCGATCCGCCTGGTTCTCGCGAGCAAGACCCAACCGCCAGAGGTCATCCGCGCCGCCTACCAGGCGGGCGCGCGCGACTTCGGTGAGAACTACGTGCAGGAGGCGGTCGCAAAGCATCACGCCCTCGCCGGCCTGCACGACATCCAATGGCATCTGATTGGACATCTCCAGAGCAACAAGGTGCGTCAGGCGTGCTCGATGTTTCAGCTGATTCATAGCCTGCATTCGGCCCGGCTCGCCCATGCGATCCATCGCGCCCATCCGGCCTCACGCTTTCACGTACTTATCGAGGTGAACCTCGGAGGAGAAACGAGCAAGCACGGCATCGCGCCAGCCGAAGTCGCGCGCCTCATAGAGGAGGTGCGCGAATACGTGCATGTCGGAGGGTTGATGGTGATACCACCGCCGGTGGTGAACCCCGAGCAATCGCGTCCCTACTTCTCGCGCCTGCGCGAGATGCGCGATAGTCTTGCGGCGCAAAGCGGGCTTGGGCTCGCGGAACTCTCGATGGGAATGACGGACGACTTCGAAATTGCGATCGAGGAAGGCGCAACCATCGTGCGAGTCGGGCGCGCGGCATTTGGAGAGCGGAAACGGTGAAGAAACTCGGCTTTATCGGCGGCGGCAACATGGCGGAAGCGCTCGCGCGCGGCCTCATCGAAAACAAGGTCTTCCGCGCCGCGGACATCGTCGCCTCGGATGTCGCCGCGGCGCGCCGCAACGCGCTCAAGCGAATGCTCAAAATCCAGACAACCGATGACAACCTGACGGTGATCCGCGAGGCGCGCGCGATTCTGCTCGCGGTCAAGCCCCAGACCATCGACGACGTCCTTGCCGAGATCGCATCGGCGTTGAAACCGGGTGCGAAGGGCCATCTCTTCATTTCGATTGCGGCGGGGATTCCCATAGAACGCGTTTGCCGATTTCTGGGAGCGCGTGCCCGCGTCATCCGGGTTATGCCGAATGCGCCAGCGATGGTTGGGCAGGGAATGGCGGCACTGGTGCGCAGCAAAGGCGCGACGCAGGCCGACGAGAAGTTCGCGCTGCGGATTTTCCAGGCGGTCGGCGATGCGATCGCGCTCAAGGATGAGAAGCTGCTCGATGCCGTTACGGCCTTGTCGGGCAGTGGTCCCGCGTACGTGTACCTGTTTGCGAAGTCGATGGCCGATGCGGCGATCAGCGAGGGCATCCCACGGGCGCTGGCGATGCGGATGGCGCTGCAGACGCTGCGCGGTGCGGAGCACGTGATGCGGGCATCCAGGCAGGATACCGCGGAGCTGATTCGCGTGGTGGCATCGCCCGGTGGCACCACCGAGGCGGCGTTGCGCCGATTCGCGGAAAACGGATTTTCTGATATCGTTGCGCGCGCAATTCACGCCGCGGCCGATCGTTCACGCGAGCTGGGCCGGGCGGGCTAGAACGGATGCATCGCACTTGAGTCCCTGGGCCAACCTGATTTTCTTTGTAGCGCGCACTCTTGAGGGATTGCTCAATATCTACTTCTGGATCGTGATAATCGCGGCTCTCCTGACGTGGATCGAGCCCAATCCCTACAACCCCATCGTGCGCTTTCTCTACAGCGTCACGGAACCGGTGTTCGACTGGGTGCGGGAGCATCTGCCAGTCTTTTTCGGCGGCATCGACTTCTCACCGCTGGTTGTAATTATCGCGATTCAGTTCGTGCAGGTTTGGCTCATCCCGACCATCCTGCACGTGCTCGTTCCCGGTTACGCTTGACGCAATCGCGCTCCATCGAGACTGCCACCGCGTCTTTTCCACAGTGGATCCGGGTAGAGTCCGACGGCCTAAGTGTCGAAGTCGTCGTTCGCCCGAGGTCAGGCCGCAACCAAGTGTTGCGCGTAGAGGAGCGCGGACTAGTCATGGCGATCGCGGCCCCTGCCGAGCGAGGCAAAGCTAACGAGGAACTGGTGAGATTTATGGCGAAGCTCGTTGGCGTTCCGCAATCCGCAGTTTCGATTCTCAGGGGCCGGAAAGTGCATCGTAAGACCGTTCGGCTCGAAACCCCGGACCCATTGAGTTGTGCAGCCAGGCTTGTCCGCCTCTAAAGCAGAAGGCCGGGGGCGAATTAAAATCGAAGATTTACCCTCGCGTTGACACGGGAACAGGCTGTGATTACCTAGATAAAGAGATGGCACCCAGCCATCAGCAGTCGACACCTGGAAATGCCAATCTACGAATACAAGTGTCCCAAATGCGGCGTGGTCGAGGTGACACAGCGCATCACCGAGGCGCCTCTCAAGAAATGCCCGAATTGCAAAAGCAAGGTCGAGCGCATGATCTCCCGGAGTTCCTTCGTGCTTAAGGGCACCGGATGGTACGCCACCGACTACGCGAATAAGGGAAAGAACAACGCGTCCGAGTCTTCCGAGAAAGCATCGAGCTCGAACGGCAGTTCGAGCGAGACCAAGAGCGAATCCAAGTCCGAATCGAAGCCGTCCGCCGAGTCCAAGCCTGCTTCTTCCAAGTCGGCATCGTCAGACAAGCCATCCTCGGCCAAATCGGCCGACTGAGCCAACCCACGCTCCCGCCAACGTGCCACCAGCGACCCTGCTGACGTAGCGCAGGTACGCTAGCGCCGTCGTCGCCCTTTCTGTTTGAATGGGCCGGTCGCGCGAGTTCCGCGCTTGCGAACCACGATGCGTGCACTAGTCGTTGACCCCGGCCTCAGCTTCAAAGCGGACTATCCGGATCCGCATCCACCGAATGAGAGCCTCGTGCGCGTGTCACTGGCGGGCATCTGCGGCACTGATTTGGAAATCACGCGGGGGTACATGAATTACCGGGGCATCCCGGGGCACGAATTCGTCGGACGGGTCATTCAAACCGATGACGCGAAGCTCGCTGGCAAGCGCGTGGTCGGAGAAATCAACGCCGCATGCGGACACTGCTCGTTCTGTCACGCAGGACTCGGCCGCCACTGCGCGGAACGCACGGTGCTTGGCATCAAGGGGCGCAACGGAACATTCGCGGAGTACCTGGCGCTACCGAGCGAAAACCTGCTGATCGTTCCCGATTCGGTGCCCGATGAAGCAGCAGTGTTCACGGAGCCGTTGGCGGCGGCATACGAAATTTTCGAGCAGCTACGAATCGGACCGGATAAATCCATTGTAGTGCTTGGCGACGGGCGTCTGGGTGCGATGGTCGCGCTCGCATTCAAGGCTGAGGGTCACCAGCCCATCGTTGCCGGACACCATCGTGAAAAACTCGACCGGCTCACCGCACTCGGGCTTTCGACTGCGGTCGAGCAAGACCTCACCGGTAGCTACGACTACGTGGTCGATTGCACCGGACATGGCAATGGGCTGATGCGCGCGATCGAGCTGGTCAAGCCGCGCGGCACAATTGTGCTCAAAAGCACTGCTGCGGCAGGTGCCGCACTGAACCTCGCGCCAGTGGTGATTAACGAAATTACGGTGGTGGGCTCGCGATGTGGCCGGTTCGCTCCGGCACTCGCCGCACTCGAGTCGGGCAAGCTCGATTTGCGCCCACTGATCGACGGCACGTTCTCGCTCGAAGATGGGCCGCGCGCGATGGAAACCGCCACGCGCTCCTCGAACTTCAAAATCCTGCTGAAACCGTCCTAGCGATTCTTACGGTGCTCGCTCCGTTATCGTTGCCATGAGATCCCGCAAGACTCGCGCCGCAACCATCGGAATCGACACCGGTGGAACCTTCACCGATTTGATCGCCGTGGTCGGCGGCAAGGTGCAGGTCCACAAGGTCCCGTCTACTCCGGACGATCCCGCACGAGCAGTTCTGAACGGGTTGCGCGAAATGCTGCCCGGCCTCGTGCCTGACCTCGTCACCTACAGCTCGACGGTCGCGACTAACGCGCTGCTGGAGCGCAAGGGCGCGCGTGTCGCGATTGTCACCAATGCCGGTTTCGAGGATCTGATCGAAATCGGCCGGCAAAATCGCGACGATTTGTACGCACTGGCGCCGTCGCGTCCCGAACCCCTGGTACCGCGAGCGCGCCGGATTGGCGTGCGCGAGCGTTCGTTATTCGACGGCTCCGCGCTGGCTACGCTGAGCCGCGGCGAAATTTCAGGAGCGGTCCGAACTGCGAGACGATCCGGCGCCCAATCGATCGCAATCTGCCTGTTGCACTCCTATGCGAACCCGCGCGCGGAAGACGCGCTGGCGCGCGCACTGGGCAAGCTCGGACATCCGCTCTCCGTCTCGCATCGATTGCTCGCCGAATATCGCGAGTACGAGCGATTCTCGACGGCGGTGGTCAATGCGTACGTGGCGCCGAAGATGGCGTCGCATCTGCAAAACCTGCAGCGGAACCTGGCGCGGTCGCAATTGCGCATCATGCAATCCAACGGCAGCGCCACGGGCGTCGAGCTGGCGCGCACCGAACCGATTCGCACTATCCTGTCGGGTCCGGCCGCCGGAGTCGTCGGCGCGGCGGCCCTGGCACGCGCGATCGGCACCGACAGGTTCATCACCTTCGACATGGGCGGCACTTCCACCGACGTGTCCTTGTTCGATCGTGCCGCGCGCATCCGAACGCTAAGCTACCCGGATGGCTACGCGGTGCGCGCCCCCGTGATCGACATCCACACCGTTGGCGCAGGCGGCGGATCGATCGCGCGCGTCGACGCGGGAGGTTCGCTGCGCGTTGGCCCTGAAAGCGCCGGCGCCGATCCGGGTCCCGCATGCTATGGACGCGGGACCGCGCCCTCCGTCACGGATGCGGACCTGGTGGCGGGACGGCTGGTCGCATCTAACTTCCTGGGCGGCAGGATGAAGCTCTATCCGGCGCGGGCCACCAGAGCTCTGCGCCCGATCGCATCCGCATTGAAATCGAGCACCATCGCGGCAGCGCGCGGCGTGATTCGCGTGGTCAATGCGAACATGGAGCGCGCCATCAGGGTGATCACGATCGAGCGCGGCTTCGACCCGCGTGACTTCGCGCTGCTGGCGTTCGGCGGCGCCGGGCCGATGCATGCCGCGGAACTCGCGATGGACCTGGGAATTCGCCATGTCGTGTTTCCGCGTAACCCCGGACTTCTTTGCGCGTGGGGCGCCGTGGGTGCGCCGCTAGGCCGCGAATATTCGATGACGCTGCGGCTGAAAGATCCTGCCTATGCGACCCTCGCGGCGCGCGCACGCCCACTGGTCACACGGGCGAAGCGAGAGCTTCTCGCAGAGGGCGCAAGCGCATCGGCATTCGACGCCCAAATTCGCCTGGACATGCGCTACCTCGGTCAGTCCTACGAATTGGAGATACCGTTCGCGGCCGACTTCAAAGCGGCATTTCACGCCGCCCATCGCCGCACCTTCGGCCACAGCGCGCCACAAGCCGCCGTCGAGGTGGTGAATCTGCGGCTGCGGGCGAGCGCGGCGGATGCACCGCCGCCGATCGTCGAAATTCGGCGGCAGCGCGGCCGTGCGACTCCCATATCTCATACGCAGGTCCTCGTCGGTTTTCGCGCGCGGCGCACTCCGGTCTTTGCGCGCGATTCGCTGGGCGCAGGCGCACGCTTTCGCGGGCCTGCGATCGTGGTCGAGTTGAGCGCCACTGCCTATGTCGCGCCGGAATTCACGCTGCGCGTCGACGACTACGGGAATCTGCACCTGGAGGCGGGGCGATGAAACTTGATGCGATCGCGCTGGCGGTGATGAACAACCGGCTCGCCGCCATCGCAGAGGAAATGGGCGTCGTGCTTGGACAGACCGGCTACTCTCCGAACATCAAGGAGCGTCACGATTTTTCCTGCGCCCTCTTCGACACGCGCGGGGAACTGGTTGCACAAGCCGCGCATATCCCGGTGCATCTGGGTTCAACTCCGCTTTCGGTGCGCGCAGCGATTGAGCATCTGCAGCTCAACCCGGGGGATGTCGCGGCATTAAACGATCCGTTTGCCGGCGGTACGCATCTACCGGATCTCACGCTGGTGATGCCGATTTTTCTCGGCAATGAACGCCGCCCTTTTGCCTATGCGGCGAACCGGGCCCATCACGCGGACATTGGCGGCATGGCACCGGGTTCGATGGCGCTAGCCACCGAGATCTACCAGGAGGGCTTTCGGCTCCCGCCGGTGAAGATCGTCGAGCGTGGCGAAATCTCGCACGATGTGATGGCGTTGTTCCTCGCGAACACCCGCGTCCACGAAGAACGCGAAGGCGACCTGCGCGCACAGATCGCCGCGCTCCGAGTTGGCTCCGATCGGTTGCGCGCGGTGGTCAGTGCGTCAGGGCGATCTACGGTGAGCGCCGCGATGGATGCGCTCAAGGAATATTCGGCTCGACTGATGACATCTTCGCTACGCGCGCTGAGGCCGGGGACCTATCGCGCGCGCGACTTTCTTGACGATGACGGTTTCGGAACGCGCAAGATTCCGCTCCAGGTCGCAATCGCGATTCGCGATGGCCGCGCAGCGGTCGATTTTGCCGGGTCGTCGCCGCAGGTCCGCGGTTCCGTGAACGCGAACTATGCAATCACGCTGTCCGCCACGTTCTACGTGATGAAGTGCCTGGCCTCGGAAGCGGTGCCGGCCAACGAGGGGCTCATGCGCCCAATCAAGCTGGTCGCGCCGGCGGGGTCGATTGTGAACGCGCTCCCTCCGGCCGCCGTCGCAGGCGGTAACGTGGAGACCTCGCAACGAATCGTCGATGTGCTCTTTCGTGCGCTGGCCAAGGCTGCCCCCGATCGTGTTCCCGCGGCAAGCTCGGGCTCGATGTCCAATCTCACGATCGGCGGCTTCGATCGTTTTCGAAATCGTCACTTCTCCTACTATGAGACGACTGCGGGTGGCGCGGGCGCCGCGCCGGCCCATCCCGGTGCGTCGGGTTTGCACACACACATGACCAACACGCTCAATACGCCCATCGAGGCGCTCGAGGCCTACTATCCCATGCGAATCACCGAGTATCGGATCCGTCGCGGCTCCGGAGGACGCGGCAAGGCACGAGGCGGGGACGGGCTGATACGCGAGTTGGAGTGCCTGGTTGAATCGAACGTGAGCCTGCTAACCGAACGGCGCAGCTTGCGGCCGTGGGGTTTAGCGGGTGGCGGCGAAGGCGCTGCTGGAGCCAATTACCTGGTTCGGGGAAGGAAGCTCACAAAGCTCGCCGCCAAGACGAATCTGACGGCCCAGCCGGGCGACCGCGTTCGCATCGAAACTCCCGGTGGCGGCGGATGGGGCCGGCGCTGATCAGATGACCTTCGCGCTGCGCAAACGGTCGCGTGCCGCGCAGTCGATTCCCAATTCTCCCAGGATCTGATCGTTGTCCGCGCCTAACGCTCGCGCGCCGCTGCGCACCTTCGTGGGTGTGCGCGAAAACTTGATGGCGGGTCCGACGATGGGCGCGGTCGAGCCGTCTTCCTGAACCGTTTCCTGGAGCATGTCGCGGGCGTGCACGTGCGGGTCATGCGCGGCCTGCTCGTAGGTGTTCACGGGAGCGCACGCGATGCCCTCGCGTCCGCAGATCTCCAAGACCTGCGCGACGGTGTGGTCCGCGCACCACTTTGCGGCGAGCGCATTGCATTCGCCGCGATGCTTCATGCGGCCCGGGATCGTCCCGAAGTCGGGATTGTCCGCAAGGTCGTCGCGTCCGGCGATACGGGCAAAAACCTTCCAGTGCGTGTCGAGCAGAGTCCCCATCATCACGATCCCGTCGCGGCAGTGATAGGTGTTGCACGGGATCGAGAACGTAAATTCGTTGCCCATCCGCGGCATCGGAATCCCAAGCGCCGCCAGCATCGGGTAGCCGTTGGACTGAAAGATGGCGGCATCGAGCAGTGACACATCGCAATGCTGCCCCTCTCCCGTGCGCGCGCGATGCTGCAATGCGCCCAGCGCCGCGATCGCGCCATGCAGGCCCGCCAGGTCGTCGCAGAGGAACGTGGGCGCCTTGCTGGGGCCGCCATCGACGGGCCCGTTCAGCGACATGAATCCCGACATCGCTTGCGCCAGGGGATCGTATCCGACACGGTCTGAAATCGGGCCGAAGAGGCCAAAGCCGCTGATTGAAATGTAGATGATGTCCTGTTTCACCGCCCTGCAGTCGCGATAGCCGACGCCCCATTTATCGAAGGTGCCGGGGCGGAAGTTCTGCACCACGATGTCGGCGCGCCGAGTGAGAGTGAGAAAGATGTCGCGGCCTTCGGGAGTGCGCAGGTCGAGGGTGAGGCTCCGCTTGTTTCGATTCACAGTCGCCTGGAGAAAGCTGATCGGCTTCGAAGCACCCGGCAGAAACGGAGGAACCCGACGCGAGACTTCGCCAGCCGGGTCCTCCACCTTGATAACCTCGGCACCCAGGTCCGCCAGCACACATCCGCACATCGGGCCTGCCCAGCTCGTGGTTGCTTCGAGCACGCGGATTCCCGCCAGGGGACCGGCCAGGTCCCGGCGCGCATCGCGATAGAATTCGGATTTCTCCATCGACGGTCTCCTTCCGCAGCGACCCGCGGATGTTAACGCTCATCGCCGGAAAGCGACAAACCGGCTGGCTACGCGATCACGGCCACGCTAGCCTGACTGAATTCGGAGCGTCCACCGCCCATGGCAGAAGTGCAATTTTACGTCGGCGTTCATGGCGTCATCGCAAATCGCGGACGTCTGCTGGTGCTCAAACGCTCCGCGGTCATGCCCTATCGCCCCGGAACATGGGACCTGCCAGGGGGTCATCTGGCGCTAAGGGAAAGCGCCGAGGAAGGCTTGCTGCGCGAGATCAAAGAAGAGACTTCCCTCGACGTGACAATCGATCGATTGATCGGGCTGCACAACATGATCGATGAGCCGTACATGCAGGCGATCTACGCCTGCCGACTGACCGTGTACCAGAGCCTGAAGCTCCGCCCGAATGAACACGCCGAGGCGCGATGGGTCACGCCGGCGGAGCTGGAAACGATGGACCTGATCCCCTACCTGGAACGAGTGCTCAAGCAGGGCATGCTCACATACGTGAAGTAGGCTATTTGCGCAGCGCCATTCGTCCGCGCCAGTAGCCGAAGAAATTCGCGCACTCCAGTTCGTGGTAGAGGGTGCGTTCGGAGTTTCCGCTAAGCGCCGCACCGGCCATCCGCACCAGGTTTCGCACCAACTTGTCGATTCGATTGTGGCTGCGGCCGCCCGCAATCGCGCTGCCGAACCCATAGGCAAAGCTCTTGCGGCGCAGGTATGCGCGGGTCATCCGCTCCGGCGGGATCAGGTGATGAACGATAGCGCGCGGCGCGAACCCCATCGTGCCGCCCTGCTTCATGACTCGTTCGAACAACTCGGTGTCCTCGCCCGAGATGGGATTCCCCCCGACCACTCCGAGGTCTTCGCGAAATTTTCCGAAACGCGCAAAAGCCGACCGGCGAAATCCGACATTGGCGCTGTAGTAGTTGGCCAAGACCTCGGCCTTTGCAGTTGGCTCCGACTCGATTTGTTCGCGCACGTGCACCGCGAGCTTGACCCACAGGCTCGGCCCCAACCATCGGGGGGGAGCGACGGACCAGCGCGGTAGAACCATACCGCACACGGCATCGAGCTTTCGACTCTCGAGCGCGGCGAGCATCTCGATCGCCCACGACGGCTCCGCGAGCGCATCGTCATCGATGAAGAAAATGAAATCGCCGGCCGTTTCATCGATCGCGCGGTTGCGGGCGAAGCTGGAGCCCATCCGCGGCTCGGCGACGCGCCGAACCGCGAATGGCGCACCTTGTGCCGCCGCTTCCACCACCGCTTGGGTCGCATCGCTCGATGCGTTGTCGACCACGATGCAATCGAGCGCGGCGTCCGGCGGCACCTGCAACGCCGCGATGCTCGCGAGTGTTTCGCCAAGCGTCGCTGCACGATTGTGCGTGGGAATGGCTACGGTGATCGCGATCGTCAAGGTCGAGAGCGCGCACACCGGCGCGCATCAGCATCATAGCGAAAAGAAAGCGGCGCCGGACCATCCGGCGCCGCTTCAAGTCGCGGGAACTTCGCCCTTTACTGCGCCTTGGGCGGCGATGGCAACGGCGGCATCGATGACGATGCGGCCCCGGCCGGCGGCGCCGCCGCAGCGGGAGATGCCGCACCCGATGCGGCAGCGCTGGCTTCCGGCGATGCCGACGGGGTCGGAGTGGCCAGCTTGGGCAGTGGCGCGGTCGACTGTGTAAACACGATCTGCGTGACGTTCAGGTCGGGGGTCGCCTTCTGCTGCACGTCGGCTGGCGCGGTCAGGCGGAATCCGAATTGCCGCGATTCACCCGGGATGAACGGAGCGACCGGCCGCAGGAAGTCGGTGAACTCGAACGGCGTCGAAACCGGCGTATGCGTCTCGCTGAACACCTGCTTTTTCTTGGCGCCTTTGCCCTCGTAGTACGTGACGGTGAACTGGACTTCGTCGATCGCCTTGTCGCCGTTGTTGGTGAGCTTGCCGAAGATTCCGGGCACCCGCGATGCGGCCATCTTCATGTCCACATCGGTCAGCCCAATCTTGGGAATGTATGCCTGCGAATCGGGAATCTGGTTCTTGACGTTCTGGAACGTCTGGACGTCGCGGTTGTAAAGGAACTTCATGCCCGCGTTTCCGGTCGCCTGTTCCTTGTCGAGCTCGGCGATCGCGTTCTGCATCGTGGAGATCGCCTTGTCGTAGTCGTACTTGTGAAATGCGTCGATCCCGTCCTTGCGCATCTTCACGATGTTTTCCTTGGCCGGAAAATCGACGAACATCTTCCAGTCATCGCCAACCTTAACCAGCGCGATGTTGTCGTCGTATTCGAGCTTGGGAAAGGTTTTGTCATTGACATCTTTCTGGGCAACCGAACTTGCCGCGTCGTTGGGCCCCAGGTTCGCGTCGATCGTCCGCTCCCAGAGCGCCAGGTCGGGACGGACGATGTGAATCGTGACATTGGCCTTATCGCCGTCGATCTTCGCATCGCCGACCGTCATGGTGGTGGCATGCAGAACGGTCTTGAACCAGTCGCGGCTCACATCGGGAGCCAACGGAATTTCGGTCAGGAATTGGTCCATCGTCCTGTCCAGCTGATCCTGATGGGACAGCAACTGGTACGCGGCCGGATAATTAAAGAGCATCAGGTCATCGACGTAGGACTGTGCCGTATGCTGGGGCGTCTTCCCCGAGCATCCGGCCACGAGCAGCGCACCAACGGCCGCGATACACAAGGCCAGACGGTTCGCACGAAGTTCAGGTTTGAGCATGATGTAAACTCCCCTCCCCCGGGTCGCCAAACGCTAGCGATTCTAATGGCTCGCCCTGCAAAAACAAGTTCTGCTTAACGAAAGCGCGGCGAATCCGGGCCGGCGTGAGGGAGCGGTTTTGGGCCACCAGGCAGGCGAGACTACTGGGGCATCTGCTTGAGTTCGATGGTGTTGCCCTCGGGGTCGCGGACATAGATTGATTTGCCGGTGCCCCGGGCGCCGTAGCGATATACCGGTTCTCCCATCACTTCAACGCCGTTCTCCCGGAGGTATGCCGCGGCCTTGCCCAGGTCCGCGGTCTGAACGCCGATACAGAAGTGGTCTACGTTGAGTCCCTCTTCGGAGCGGGCCGCCCTGGCGGGCACCAGGTCGATCATGCTGTGGCCCGCGCGTAATTGCACCAGCCCGATCTGATCGAGGCGACGCTCGACTGCCAGTCCCAGCACGCGGGTGTAGAAATCGAGTGTGCGTTCCTTGTCGCGGCATCGCAGCACGATGTGGTCGAGCTCTGCTACTTCCAGCGGCCTATCCATCGCGATACTCCCTGGCAGCGCCGGCGCCTGCCTCGTCACGCGGCGGAAACGTGAACCGTCGTACCTCGGTGGATCGCACGGCATCTTCCACCATCCGATCTACTTCGAAGCGTTTCTCCATGGCCTCGACTTCAGCCAGTCGCGCATGGGTTTCCGGATGCTCCGGCACAAACAGTGTGCAGCAGTCCTGGTCGGGCAGAATCGAGGTTTCGAAGGTACCGATCGCGCGTGCCTGGTCGACTATCTCATTCTTGTCCATCGCGAGTAGCGGCCGCATGACCGGAACCCTCGCCGCACTCTCGATCACCACCATGTTGTCGAGCGTCTGCGATGCTACCTGGCCGAGGCTTTCCCCCGTGACCAGCGCTCGCGCGCGAAACCGTGCGGCGAGCGCCGACGCAATCCGCATCATGAAGCGGCGATACAGGATCACTCTCAGCGGGCGGTCTGAGCCCGCCACTATTTCGCGCTGCAGCATGCCGAACGGCACCAGCGCGATCGTCGACCTGGCCTGGTAGCGCGTCAGATGAGCGACCAGGTCACAGGCCTTCTCCAGGCTCGCCGCCGTGACCAACGGGTATGCGTGAAAGTGCACGAAGTCGAGGGAGAGCCCACGTCGCATCATCCGGTAGGCTGCGACCGGAGAATCGATTCCGCCCGAAATGAGCGCAAGAGCACGCCCGGATACTCCGACCGGCAATCCCCCGGGTCCCGGAATCTTACCGGCCGAGACGAACGCGGCATCCGCGAGGATCTCGATCGAGACGGTCAGCTCCGGATCGCGCAGATCCACTTTGAACCCGAGCGCATCGATGATTGCGGCGCCGACCTCGCGATCGACCTCCATCGAATTCATCGGAAAGCGCTTGTCTCCGCGGCGCGCGCGTACCCGGAAGGTTCGCGCGGGATGTTCTCGGGCGCGAGCAATCGCTTCGGCCTTGATTGCATCCAGGTCGAGAGGGACGCGGTAGCTCAGGGAAAAATTGGCGAATCCGAAAATCGCCGATGCGCGTGCGATCGCCGTCGCGTCATCGATGGCATCCGGCAGCTCCACAATGATTCGGGGTCCTTCACCACGCATCCTGCCCAGCTTCACATCGGCGAACACCGCACGCAGGTTGTGCTTGAGCTGCTCGATGAAGCGCCACTGGTTGCGCCCCTTGAGCGCAATCTCGTGGTATCTGCCGATGAGGTAACGCATCGCTTCGCCGCCAGACTCACGAGCTTACGCGCCGCGGCTCCATGATCCAATGCGCGTCGCTTGCATCGGAGCAGTGGCGCATGATGTTGTCTGCCTATGGCCCTGACGAACAAAACCAGGAAGACCGCAGATCACACTCGCCACATCGAGCGGCTGCGCAAGGTTTTGTCGCGAGAAACGCCGGTCCCGCGCGAGAAGCTGGCCGGCAACTCGAAAGGCGCGGCGGTCCTGGTCCCGATTCTCGAACGCGAAGGCGAATTGCACCTCGTTTACATCCGCAGAGCCGACCACGTCTCGAGCCATCGCGGGCAGGTCGCCTTTCCCGGCGGCCGCGTCGATCCCACCGATGCGACCCTGCTGCACACGGCGCTGCGGGAAGCGCAGGAAGAAGTCGCGATCGATCCCGCAACCGTTGATGTTCTGGGAGCTTTCCCCGAGATGAGTACCTTGACCAGCGGGATAACGGTGGCGCCATTCGCGGGAGTCGTCCCCGCTTCGACCGCATTCGCTCCATGCCCCAACGAAGTCGCGGAGATTTTCGAAGTGCCGTTGGGCGCACTGACTGATCCTCGTTATCGCGGAGAGTACCAGTGGGAAGCCAACCGCTCAAAATTTCCGGCGATCCTTTACGGCGGCCAAACCATCTGGGGTTTGACCCTGCGCATTACAGAAAACCTGCTCTCAATCCTGGACGGTAAAGACTAAATCAGCGCTCGCCAAACGACGCCGGGTGCCGTTGGCGCGGCCTTGTATTTGCACTGGCGATGTAATAAGTATCTTGCATGGCAGCCACGGTGCCCAAGGATGGGCGTGCGGCGCGCAGCTATCGCGCGCGTCTCGCCTTGGCCGAGGCTCTCCTCGACCTGGTGAACGAAGGTGTCGAGCAGCCCACGGCGGTGCAGATCGCCGAGCGGGCCAAGGTTTCACTGCGGCTCGTGTTCCATCACTTCGAGGATCTTGAGGCAATTTACGCGAGCGCCGCGGACCTACAGATCGAACGCGTCAACGCGATGGCGAAAGAGATAGATCCCGCCTTGCCGTTCGATGATCGTCTTCAAGCTTTCATCCGCAACCGCGCACGGGTGCTGGAGTATGTCGCACCGGCGCGGCGCGCCAGCATTCGTCTCGAGAGTTCCTCGGCGGAAATCTCTCGACGGATGAGGTTTGCGCAGGAACTGGCGCGCTCGCATACGTTTCAGACTTTCGATCCCGAGTTGAAGTCGCTCTCCGGCGATGACGCAGACGAGGTGCGAGCTGCCCTCGAAGGCGTCACGAGCTGGGAGATGTGGGAATTCCTGCGTCGACGGGCGGAGTTGTCGGTCAAGCAGTCCGGCAAGATCATCGAACGCTTGATTCGAACCACGCTCAAGGGCGGGAAATAGCTCCGCGCCCTGGCCGGCTTACGAACCTCCAGGAGTCCTTACATGGCCCGCAACATTCTTTTTATCACGACCGACCAGCAGCGTTACGATTCGCTCGGATGCAACGGCGGCGAGATCGCGCGCACTCCCGTTGCCGACCGGCTGGCCGCCGACGGCATCAACTATCGCCGCGCGCATAACCAGAACACGGTCTGCATGCCGGCACGATCGACGATGGTCACCGGGCAGTACGTGCGCACTCACGGCGTGTTCGCCAACGGTATCGCGTTGCCGCCCGATGCGCCGAGTATCGCGGGATACCTCAACGAGAAGGCGGGATACCGGACCGCGCTGCTCGGCAAGGCGCATTTCGAGCCGGCCTTCGATTTCACGGCGCGCTGGTTCGAAAACCGCATGGCGCGCGAAGGCTCGACCGGGCCGCATCGAGGGTTCGAGCATCTCGAGCTGGCGATGCATGCGCCGCTCAACGGCTGGCACTACTCGCTGTGGCTGCAGAAGAACTTCCCGGCCGAGCTTGGCGGCTTTTCGCGCCTGTTGAGCGCGGCGCCGGGCGGCGATACGGGCGCTCCCGAGGTCGCATACAATCCCATTCCGCGCGAGCACTACCACACCGATTGGGTGGCGGATCGCACGATCGCGTATCTCGATTCGCTCAAGGCCGATGAGAGCTGGTTCGTATGGATGAGCTTCCCCGACCCGCACCATCCGTGGGATCCGCCCGCCAGTGAAGCCCGCCGCATCAAATGGCAAGACCTGGATCTGCCGGCAGGTTACCCCGGGTCGAGGGACAAAATTGAAAAGATCCTCGCGCAGAAGCCGCGCCATTGGCTGGATTGGTACGAAGGCCGGTTCGGCAACGATGAAGGTGGCCCAGGAGTGTTCGTGCCGTGCAAGATGACGACCGACCAGGTCCGCGAAATCAACGCGATGGTTCATGTCGAGAACGAGCTGATCGACGAAGCGATGGGACGAGTGCTGAGGCGGATTGGCGAGCGCGGATGGCTCGATCGCACCGACGTCTTCTTCACCACGGATCACGGCGAGTTCCAGGGTGACTTCGGGTTGCTTTACAAGGGGCCGTACCACGTCGATGCGCTCATGCGACTGCCGTTCATCTGGCGCCCCGCTCCGTCTGCATCGATTGCCCCGGCGGAGATCAACGACCCGGTCGGGCATCTCGACCTGGTGCCGACGTTCTGCGAGATCGCGGGCGTTGCGATTCCCGAATGGGCGCAAGGCACGCCGCTGCCGACGACGCCAACCTCGCGACGCGAACGAGTGATCACGGAATGGGACAGCCAGTTCAAGCAGATCGGCATGCATATGCGCACCATCTGCCGCGACGGATGGGTCTGCACCGTGTACGAGAAATCGACGCGCAAAATCGGCTTCGACATGGCGCAGATACCGGCCATGCTGCGCGGCAGCGCTCCGACGCCCAACATCAGCTACGATGGGACCGAGGGTGAGCTGTACAATCTGGCCGAAGACCCGATGCAGTGGCGCAACCTCTGGAGCGATGCGGGATATCAGAAGATGAAGTCCGATCTGATCGCGGACCTCTACGACAATCTGCCAAAGCCGCGCGACCCGATGCTTCCGGTCGAAGCGCCGGCGTGACATGCAATCGCCGCTGAAGCTGGTAGGCGGATTCGGTTCGCCTTACTCGCGCAAGATGCGTGCGGTGCTGCGCTACCGGCGTATTCCATTTCGGTGGATCATGCGGGGTTCAGCGGAAGATACCGGAATTCCCGCGGTGCCGGTCGCGCTGATTCCGGTAGTCGTTTTCCCGGGCCGCAACGGCAGTCAGGACGAGGCGATGATCGATTCGACCTTCCAGGTTCGCCGCCTCGAAACGATGTTCAGCGAGCGATCGATTGTGCCTCGTGACCCGGGGCTCGGTTTCCTGCAGGAGCTGATCGAAGACTACGCGGACGAATGGCTGACCAAGCCGATGTTCCATTTCCGATGGAAGTACGCGGCGGACATTCTCAAGGCATCGCATGTGCTCGCGCTCGATCGCGATCCCCATTTGAACCCGGAGCGACTCGCGAAAGCCGCGCACTTTTTCGCCGACCGACAAATCTCGCGGCTGAGCGTGGTCGGCTCCAACGATGTGACCACTCCGGTCATCGAGGACAGCTATCGTCGATTGCTCGGCCTGCTCGACGCGCATCTGCAAAGCGGGAACATGTTCCTGATGGGCAAGCGGCCGGGAGTCGGCGACTTCGGGCTATTCGGACAACTGAGCCAACTCGTGCATTTCGATCCAACACCGGCAGCAATCGCCGCAAGCGAGACGCCCCGCGTCGTGTCGTGGGTATCGCACCTGGACGACCTGTCGGGGCTGGAAGTCGAGGAGGACGGGTGGAGTTCACGCTCTGCGCTTCCATCGACCTTGCACGGATTTTTCACGGAGATCGGCCGCGTGTACGCGCCGTTCCTCATCGCCAATGCGCGCGCGCTTCAGGCCAGCGCAGCGCAGGTCGAGTGCGAGATCGACGGTCGACGATGGGTCCAGCAGCCGTTCCCATACCAGGCCAAGTGCCTCAAGTGGCTCCGCGAACGCCACGCCGCATTGTCCGGGAGCGATCGCGACTTCGTCGATTCCCAACTGGGCGGCACCAGCGCGGAAGCAATTTTCTCCACAAAGATTTGATTCCCACCCTGGCTGCCCGTCTCCCATGCTTGCTATTGGGAGGATTGATGTATAGTGTTGCTATACACTAGACATAACGCACAAACCCGTTTGCGGATCGAGGGTTCGAAATGCCCCGTGCCTGCCCAGCCGACGCCTCCATGGCCAGTTCCATTCTGGGGCTCGCCCTGGCCGTCCACGCGCTGACCTTCTGCGGCCTCGCCCAGGCCGGGACCCCGCCGAACGCGTATGCAGCCAACAGCGGGGTCACGCCCGGGCATTGCGCAGGTACTCCTCACGCGGGCCTCGTTATTGATACGTCCAACGTCTCTCAATACGAATGCTACCTGGCCTCCGCGGTAATCTTTGCGGTCCATCACGGCTTCAAAATCAGGGTGACGGAACCGCAGAGGATCGACTGGCCCCGCGGCTACAAGGAGGCCACGGAGAAGTATTCTCCCCAGGTCAGTCTCGATAGCGATGACAACATCGCGCATTACGTGGCCGGCATGCCGTTCCCGCTGGTCAACGTGTACGACCCGAAAGCTGCCCGAAAGATTGCCTACAACTGGCACATGGGGCCGGTCATGCCTGACGACTTTACGCTCAGCCCGTGGATGAGCTCCGGCTATTCAGCTTCCACGCGGCCTGCCGCCAGGCCGATTGATAGCGAACCGGACCAAGCGTTTCTCTGCGACAGATTCAGCTTCTTGCGTTTCGAACATCGCACCCAGATCGAGCCGCGCCCCACGCTGGAGCCCAACTCTGAACGACTCGAATGGAAAGCGCGCTGCGATAGCTGGAACAATCAGCAGAGCGTGCATGGTGGCGCGACCATCTGGTTGCGCGCGCTCGATCCCCGTACTCCCGATGAAAGCTACACCTTCAATAACCAGACCCGGCGGATTGGCCACCAGGCAGCCTCGCCGCCCTACCTCAACCACGAGTGTCGTTCCTGTCATCAGCCCTACTGGGCCTACGCGCTACCCAAGACCGAGGCCTATTCTTACCGTCTGCTCGGAACCACACCGATTCTTGGGTGCATAACGGCCGACGATGAACCGGCAGGATTCGCTGGACGCGACCGCGACAACCCGACTTCCACCTTGCTTTCTGAATCCGACACCCTTGCACTGAGTGAGGAGCCATTCGAAATGCGCAGCGCCTATATCATCGAGATGATCCCGACTGACGACAACTACATGAACCTGCGCACTCTGATTTGGATTGACAGCGAAACCTACATCTGGCTCGGTGCCGAGTTCTTCGAATCAAACGCCCGCAGTGAAGTCGCCGAGCTCCAGGAAGTTGCCGCTCCCTTGTGGCGCATTCGGCCCGCAGCCGAAGGCGGCTCACTATTCGACCTGGCGGGCTCCTTCTACGTCCCGCTCGCGTTCCAACCCGCTCTCACCGCCCATTCCGATCTCGGCGGACTCACGACAAATCAACGGGCGCGATTGTTTTTTCGGTCGGTGGTGCCCGCGCACGGCCCCTTCGATCAGAAAATCAATACTGGTGCAATCGACGATCAGGTGTTCAATCCGCGTTCGCTTGGACATTAAAGTTGCGGCGAACGATCTTGCGCCCTTAAGGGAAAATCCCCTTCGCGAGTAGCCGATTCCTCCGCACAACTCTCCCCCGCATTGATCCGTCCGCCGTTTTACCCGCACATTGACGGCTAGATGATCCCCGAAATCCTGCCCCCCACCGAGAGCCGCCCCGCGCGCACCACGATGTGGGCTATCGTGATCGTCAATGCCGCGCTGCTGCTGTATTCGATTCCCGACTACCGCGTCTCTATCGACTCCGGCTACCACATCTCGCTCGCGGAGCAGTATGCGGCCCACGGCGCGGCCTGGTGGGACCACATCAACTTCGGCCCCGGCGGCCGCCCTAATCTCCAGGGTCCCGCCTTGCACATCGCGATCGCCCTGCTCGGAACGGCATTCGGCGGGAGCCCGCACGCCTACATCATCGCCAACGCGATCCTCGCGTTCATCCAATGGCTCGCCGCGGTTCTCACCGTTATGTACTTCGGGCGGCGACTGGGCGGCGATATCACCGCGATGCTTGCGGTCGCGTTCCTGGCCGGAAGCGCCTACGCATCGGGTTCATTTTCCATTGGTATCCCATCCGGATGGCTGTTCATCTCGATCCCCTGGGCAATCTATTTCTTCCTCGAAGAACGACTCGTCCTCGCGACCGCGATCGCCGTACTGGGTTGTTACACGCATCTCGGCGGATTCGTCAGCGCGCCCGTTGGAATTGCAATTGCGGGCATACTCAGGCGCAAGTGGCGCCCGCTTTTGATCGTCGGGGCGGCGACCGTAATCCTGACCCTCCCCTACTCCATACATTTTCTTTCCAATCTCGAATGGTATCGCGGCATGCACGGACACGAAGCGGTGCACTTCGATCTCATCATCGATCTCCTCGCGATCGCCGCTGCGCTTCTCTATCTGCGGCAGCCGACGCGAAACGCTTTCCTGTTTGCCTGGACGTTCGCCGCGGTCGCGTGGCTGCTGCAGGATTTGAGCCGCTTCATTGCGCAATCCACCATGGCGGCATCCGTCCTTGATGCGATCTTTGTCGCCGACATCGCGCGCCGACTCGCGGCCCCACGGCTGCGGACGGCGTTCATCGGCGCGATCGTCGCGATCGCCACCATCTTTCCGCTCGGCATTCCGAGCCTGCTGGCGGACATCACCTGGGATGTGGGCATCAAGTTCCCGCGACCGCTCGATTGGGAGCGAGCAAAAGCGATCGCCGACGTGATCAGCAGCAATCATCTGAACGATCGCCTGGCCGCCGTCTATCAAAACTCGTTCGGACCATCGATTGCAGTCTTTACCCCGATGACGCTGCAACGCGGACATTGGGTCGAAGTGCAGCCCAAGGTCGACCCAGCCCTCGATCTGTCTGCCGGCGTCAAGGTGTACGTGGTGCCGCTTGCGCCGGAAGATCCCGTATTGCGGACGATGGAAGAACAAAAGCTGGTCAAAGTCTGGGGCGGCACCTCGGACACTGCCGTAGTCACGCTCGAGGAACGCGGAGACCCCGAGGCGTTGCGCTCGATGGTCGTGCAGATTCTTGAGGACAACGCGCAAGCGCTTGGTGAGCACGCCACGAACAACACGATGCCCTCCGGAGACGAACTTCTGAAACATATCGGCGTCGCAGCGTTGCAGGCTCGGCGAAAAAGACTCGACGTGCAGAGGTTTTTCGCGGGACGGATGGAGATGGCGTGCGTGGTCTATGCTTACGCGCTGGAACCCACCTCGCCGGAGAGCGCCAAGTCATTTCGCAACCGCGCGTGGGGATTTGCGGAGATCGGCAGCTTTCTCAGCGATGACGACCCGCTCGGGTACATCAGCGATGATCGCCATGCGCGCTTTCGGGAGAACATGCTCGCACTCGCGGCTGCTCTGAAGAATTCCAGGGCGCAGGATCCGTTCAACACGCCGCAATTCGTCCGGGCAATCGACCGGATGTTCGACGACTATTTCGGCTGGGCAGCCTGAGCGGCAATCTCGAAGTACGAAATATCGATCAGATCGTCGCGGCCAATTTGCAGCGCCGCCAGGGTCTCCTTCACAGCGGCGCGGCTTGCCTCCGGATCGTCCCCATCGGCGATGACGGCCTCGATCTCCCCGAAGTCGCCCAATCCTTCAACCCGATCCAGATGCAGCCGCACGTTAGCGCGCATCAGGAGGATTCGCTCCTTGCGAACTTCCGCGATCACACCGAGCGCATCGGACAGCATTGCGCGAGTTTTCTCTGCATCCGGGATCGGAACGATCTCGTAGTTGCTGAGTTGCAGGGTGTCCGTTTCCCTGCGTCCGTAGTGAATCAGGATTGCACGGCTCTCTTCGCCTCCTTCACGGAGTTTCAGCTTGCCGTTGGCGACGCGAAAGAAGGTGTCACGCTGGCGAAGGACGGAGCGCGAAGAATACCCGATAGCCATCGCGCGCTCGCGCGCCTGGTTCAAATCGCGAAGCCGGAATTTCGCTTCGAGGTTGCGCATGAGAATTAGACCGAAGCCGCAAATGCTACCAGCACGGCAATCTCCACGATCTCGCCGCAAGCCCCGATCAGATCTCCGGTCACGCCGCCCAGCCATCGGCTGTAAAACCATCGTGCCGCCAGGACGACCGCGATTGCTACCGCCGCTGACACTAACGCTCGCGGAGCAAGTGTCACGGTTACCAGCGCCGCCGTGATCAGGCTCGCGACCATCATGCTGTTATTATCGCGCTGAAGCAGGGTCGCCCCGGCGCCGCCCTCGGGGCGCAGGTACGGGACGCCGGCCGCCACGGCCACCATCGCCCATCGCGAGAGTCCCGGCGCAACGAACAGCGCAAGGATCCGATAAGGCTCGTGGAGCGACCCGAGCGCGAAAATCTTCAGCGCGAGTGAAAGACAAACCGCGGCAGCGCCAAAGGAGCCGATCCTGCTGTCGCGCAGAATGTCCATCACGCGATCGCGATTGCGCCCCGCCCCCAGCGCATCGGCCGTGTCCGCAAGCGCATCCAGATGCACCGCACCGGTCACGACCACCATCGTCAGGATCACGATCGCCGATCGCAGCATCGCGGGAAAAACCATCAGCAGCAGGCTGTCTTCGGCAGCGAAGATCGCGCCCAGGACAAACCCGACCAGCGGAAACCATCGAAACGATGCCCCCACGACCGCGTTGTCTACGCGACCCGGGCCTATCGGCACGATGGTGAGAAAGTTCGCCGCCAGCCGAAGCTGGGAGACAATGCCAATCGGCGAGTTGGTCAGGGCTGATGCGGGCTTGCTCATCGCACCTTGCCCGATACTCCCGCGGAGGAAAACGTCGCCATCGAATGAAACAGATCCAGCGCCGACTGCAGCACATTCATTGCCAGCGCTGCACCGGTTCCTTCGCCCAATCGCATATCGAGATCGAGAATCGGACGCACTCCGAGCTTTTCCAGCGCCAGCGCGTGACCGCCCTCGGCCGACCGATGGCTGAAGAAGAGATACTCGAACAACCCGGGGGAGATTTTCTCTGCGGCAGCCGCCGCTGCGGTCGCAATGAAGCCATCGACGACGACCGGGACTCGTAAGGCAGCGCCGGCAAGGCACACTCCCGCCATCGCGGCGATTTCGAACCCTCCTACGGCGGAAAGAATCGATTCGCCGCTGGTCAAAGAGGTTCGATGGAATTCCAGCGCACGCTCGATAACCCTCACCTTGTGCCGCACTCCGGCATCATCGAGCCCGGTCCCGCGTCCAGCCAGTTCCGCGGGAGCGATCCGGGCGATCGCGCTCAAAACGGCGGCCGCCGACGTGCTGTTGGCGATTCCCATCTCGCCGATTCCGATCAGATTTGCGCCGCCTTTTGCCAGGTCCCGCGCAATCGCGATTCCAACTTCCAGTGCGCCCGTGACCTGTTCCGGGGTCATCGCGCGGTTTCGCGCGAAGTTGGCGGTGCCGGCGCCAATGCGGCGGTAGATGACGCCCGCGAATGGCGCGGCACTCGTGTCGGTCTTCACGCCGACATCGACCACGCGCAAGTCGAGGCCGAAACGTCGCGCGAGCACGCTGATGGCCGCGCCGCCGCCGGC
This sequence comes from Binataceae bacterium (SeqCode), assembly GCA_035500975.1. Classification (GTDB taxonomy): domain Bacteria; phylum Desulfobacterota; class Binatia; order Binatales; family Binataceae; genus JAFAHS01. Next base: position 12,994 of record DATJWT010000024.1, on the reverse strand, counting down.
AATGTTCCGCAGCATTTCGACCGTAACCGCCTGCGGAAATGCGCTGACGCCTTCATCGGCTATTCCATGATCCGCGACGAACACGGCTATCGCTCCGCGTCCCTTTTGCGCGGCACCGTCGCCGCGAATCGCGGCATAGCGGCGCACGGCCTTCTCGAGGTATCCGAGGCTGCCAGGCGGCTTGGTGAGAGAATCCAGATGCGCGGCGGCGGCTCGCTCCGCTTCGGCATCGAGCGGAGCGATCGCGCGGAGAGTATCTTCAAGCAAACCCATCAGCGACTACCTTGTACCTCGATCGTTACTTGCACGAAACGCTCATTGTCGGCGTGACCTCGAATTCCGATTCGATACTGCCCGGGGCCGCATCCCGGCAGCGTCCGAAGGTCGCGGATCGCGATTCCTGAACTCAGCATCTTTTTCCCAAACTCTCCGGCTGCCGATTCGCCACTCACCTCGAGCATCAGAAAATTCGCTACCGACGGATAGACAACAATCCCTGCAAGTTTGCTCATCGACTCAGCGAGATACTTCCGCTCCGTGGCAACCATACTTCGCGTGTGCCTGAGATACTCCTCCGAGTTGTCCAGGCATGTGAGTCCAACGGACTCCGCGACCGCGTTCACAGACCATGGCTCGATCGCATCGCGCAGCGCGGCGGCTACTTCAGTCGGTGCGACCACGCATCCAAGGCGCAGCCCCGGAATCGCAAACGACTTGGTAAGCGATCGCAACACGATGACGCGAGGATTCTCCACCGCCAACCGAACGGCTGAGTCTGGAGGATCGACAAAATCGATAAAAGCCTCATCGATAACGCACCAGCATCCGCGATTCGCGCATCGCGCGGCAATCTCGCCAATCTCGGCGATGCTTAACATCGTTCCGGTCGGGCTGTTCGGTCTACCAAGGAAGATCGCTCCTGCATGGCCAGCGAGCGCGCCGTCGATTTCATGAAGGTCGAGCCGGAATCCGCTCTTCGCATCCAGCCGGATCGGCTCGGGCGGCAATCCCTCGCCCGCCAGCGCGTTGGCAATCTCGCTAAAGGTCGGTATGACCACCAACGGGCGCGCGGGTTCGAGCACGCGCGCCAGCAGATAGATCAATTGCGTGGTGCCATTGCCGGCCAGGACGTTTTCGGCTGGAACGCCGAACCACGCAGCCAGCCGCTCTTCCAGCGCGATGCTCCTGGCAGGGGGATAGAGAGCGATTCGCGACCAGGCCCGCTCGTAGGCAACTCTTACAGCCGCGGGAGGACCAAGAGGATTGATGCTGATGCTGAAATCGATCACTCCGTCGGGCACTGCGCCGCCATGAGCGCGATCGATTGCGACCGGGTTGGTCATACCAGCGCTCGAAGAAACGCCATCGCCAGGAACGCCACCGCCGTCGCGATTTTGAAGATCATTCGCGCGCTCGCGATATCGTCGATTGTCGATGGGCATTCGGCGTCTCCCAGCCGTGCGCGCTCTAGCTTCTCACCGTCATAGCTTGCGGGGCCGCCGAGCTGGATGCCGAGCCCGCCCGCCATCGCGGCCTCAGGATAGCCTGCATTGGGACTCTCATGCTTGTGCGCATCGCGACGGCACATCGCGTACGCATCGGCACCCCGCCGTAGCCACACTTCCGATGCCGCCATGATACACAATGCGGCAATGCGCGCGGGAATCCAGTTCGCGACGTCGTCGAGCCGGGCCGCGAAGCGGCCGAAATAGAGATAACGTTCGTTGCGATGCCCAATCATCGAGTCGAGCGTGTTGATCGCCTTGTATGCAATCGCGCCGACGGGACCGGCGATGAACAGGAAGAAGAGCGGCGCGATGACACCATCGCTGGAGTTCTCGGCGACTGATTCCACCGTAGCCCGAATCATCGCAGGGCGATCGAGGCTGGCGGGATCGCGTCCGACCAGCGCAGGCATCGCTCTGCGGGCTGCTTCATCGTCGTGACGGGCGAGCGCGTCCTGCACCTCGCGCGCGGCAGCGTCCAGGCCGTGCGCCGCCAACGTGGTCCAGGCGATCAGCGCAGCGGCAATCGCACCGAGCGCGGGATGGATCCAACCGAAGATCGCGAGGACTATCCATGCCGCGGCGGCCGACAGCAGCACGACGCCGATCGCAAGCATCGCCCCACCCCGGAGGTCGGCAGCGGGCTCGCCCCTGCGCAGCATCGTCTCGCCCCGCGCGATCGCGGCGCCGATCAGTCGCGCGGGGTGCGGCAGCCAGTCGGGGTCACCGAGCAGGATGTCGAAAACGATCGCCAGCGCGATCAGAGGCACCGACAGATGGAACGCGTATGTCATCGCTGGTCACGCGCCAGCGCTATCGTACAGCTCTTCAACACCGACCGTCCTATCAGTTCGCCTGCCAGCGTGTGCTTGCCGCAATAACGATGCGCCGGCGTTCCGAGCGGGGCCGCGACCACGATGCAATCGGTGCCGGTGCCGGTCGCGGGCTTTCCGCTTCGTTTGCTGATGACGCGGGCTTGTTGCACGGCGAGGATGCGCGCCTCGGTCGCAATCTGAATCGCTTCCACCATCGCGGCAGGTTCCATCGGCTGGTTGAGCGCCACGATCACGTTGATAGTACCGGGCAGAACCTTCGTGAAAGTCGCGCGATCTCCCACTCGCAACGCGTTCGAGCATCCTGCCGTACACCACGTCCCGACGCGCAACAAACCGCGCGCTGCCATCGAGTAAGCGGCACGGCGAACCTTGGCGCCGGTCATCATCGCGGCGACCGCTCGCGAGTCTAACCCGAGATCGCGAGCGATACCGCGCAGGTACCGGGCAGGAGCTTCCGTGGCCGGGCGATCGTTCTCACTGACTTGATGATTGATGACGGCACGCACGCGCGAAAAGCCGCCGCCGAGCGGAGCCCATCCGAGTGTGCGAAATGGAGCGTCGAACCGTACGACGAGGGTCCGCTCCCGAATTTCCCATTCCCAGGGAGTCGCGCGGTTCAAGGGCGGGGTCAGCGTTCTCCCGGATCTTCGTCGGGAAAAATCTCGCGCCAGATGTCCGGATTCTCAATCGCGGCGACCAGCTGGTCGCCTGACGAATCATTCCCCTGCCACGAGTTGAAATGCAGCAGCGTGCGCGGCGGAATCCTGCGCGCCCATCCCTTGATCGCGAGGATCGGTTCATCGGGGAAATTTCGAACGTAGCCAACGCACAGGTAGGCGAGCGGAATCGTTCCCTCCGGGATGGAAAAGATTTCAGCGAGCGCCTCGTTTCGGAGGATGCTGACCCATCCGACTCCCAGTCCTTCGGCGCGCGCGGCCAGCCAGAAATTCTCGACGGCGAGACAGGCCGAGTAGATCTCGACGTCGCGGATGCTGGTCTTGCCGAGAACCGCGGGGCCGGAACGACCGGGCGTGCAGGTTACGAGCACATTCAAGGGCGATTCCAGAATACCTTCGAGTTTCAGGGAGAGATATTTCTTGCGCCGCTCGTCGGCGAACTCGTTGGCGTTCTTGAAATGCTCTTCGTCGAAGATCGCGTGTACGCGCCGGCGCCGTTCCAGGTCGCGAACCACGATAAAGTCCCATGGCTGCGTGAACCCGACGCTCGCCGCGTGATGCGCGGCGATCAGCACGCGTGCGAGCACCTCGTCAGGAATCGCGTCCGGCAGAAACTCGCGGATATCGCGGCGGCGAAAGATCGCCTCGTAAAGCCCGCGCTTCAGGTCCGCGGTGAACGGAAGCCCGTGCGCGGGAGATTGCGGGGAATTCTGATTCTCCGGCAAGTTCGATACTCCGTAGCTGAAATTGAAGCGGGAGACGCACACCGGCGCATCTCCCGCTCCCGAAAAGTCGATCAGGCTGAGGCCGCTTTGCGAGCCGCGTTCAACGCCGCCTCATAGTTCGGATGCTCGGCAACTTCCTTGACATACTCGACGTAGGTGACGTTGTCGTTCTTGTCGACCACGAACACCGCGCGCGCGAGCAGGTGGAGTTCCTTGATCAGCGCGCCGTATTTCTGGCCGAACTCCGCGCCACGGTAGTCACTGAGCGTCGTCACCTTGTCCACTCCCGCCGCCCCGCACCATCGTGCCTGCGCGAACGGCAGGTCCATCGAGATGCTGAGAATTTGCACGTCGCCGGGAAGCTTGGAGGCTTCCTCGTTGAAGCGGCGCGTCTCCGCATCGCAGACGGGAGTATCCAGCGAGGGGACCGTGGTGATGACCTTGACCTTGCCTTTGAACTGGTCGAGCCCCGCGGGCGCGAGCCCCTTGCCCACGATCGTAAATCCGGGGGCCTTCTGTCCCGGCTTGAGCTCGGGACCTACCAGGGTCATTGGGTTGCCCCGCATCGTAACGGCGCCTTTGCGTTCTTCCGCCATGGAAATTCTCCTTAATTCCGGATTGATGGTTTAGAGATGGAACGTTCCGAGAACCCGACTTTAGTAGGTCACCTGAAATCTGCCAAGAAGCGACCTGCCCATCCTAAGTGACGCGCCCGTCCGGCGGACCAGCAAAGTTTCGGATTCATTTACGGACCGGCTCCGCTAAAGCTTCAACTTGTCACGGTCGCGTGCGAGATACCGCGCTACTGCGGAGAACAGTCCCGGAACGGCGACGGTCAGTGCGCGCGGAAGTGATGGAGTATCGGGCCGACGATCGCGCCGAGCACCAGGATGCCATTGATCGCGGACGTTATCAGCGCGCCGGGCGCGCGCCTTTCCGCCTGGTTCACGTAGCCGGCCGCGTAGATGATCCTTCCCACCAGGAACACCAGCCCCAACGCGATCGCGATCGAAACGCTGACGTAGTCGGCGAACAGCACCAGGGCCGGGATGAACACCACCAGCGCCTCCATCGAATTCTGATGCATCCGGAAGTAGCGCTCGAAAGTCGGGTCACCGGTCGTGGCCGGCGCCGCGACATGATAAGTGCGGCGGGCCCTCCCCACCAGGTAACCGAAGACCATGTATTCCAGCACCGCCAGGCCCACAATCGCTGCCACTCCGTTCATCGTTTGCTCCTCCCCGCCATCCGGCGAGATTGTGGCCGCGGCGCACGTCGAAGGAGTTCAGCCCGAGTAACGCGCGCGGCGTTCAGCTTCTTCGCGATCAGCTTCGTCCTTCGATGGTCTCTCAGGCAGCCATCCTTTTGTATAGTCGCGCGTCTCCCACGCGCGATCGTCCGCGTCCCACACGTAAGGCAACTCGACTATCGTTCCCGGCGTGGTGATAGTTTCGAAGGCCCGCATCGCATCGGTCACGATCCGCTTTTGCAACCCGGGCTGGTTCGGTTTGCCGGTCTGATGGCCCAGCGGAAAGTTCACGAACACCGCTCTCGGCGCTTTCACTGCGCGCGTGATGTCCAGGGCTGAGGTCATGCATAGCGTCGGGATACCGGCTTCTTCCACCACCCTCGCGATCAGTCCGACGGACTGATGGCATACGGGTCAGGCAGGCACCAGGTAGAACGCATCGACGTGCGCGCGCTTGAGTTCGTCCGCGATCTGCGGCGCGAGTTCATCGCGGACTTTGCGGGCTGAGTAGATACCGCCCATGAAGCTGAAGCACGGGTCGGACAACTCGCCAATTATCTTCTCGCGCTCCAGTTCCTTGAGCCGTTCCCACGGAAACACGCAATTCGGATCGATTTGCGCGTCGCGGGTCGGATAACCGAAGTGCCAGACATTCAGGTCGGCCCGCGTCGCCTCCTTCGGGATGCGCCGGTAGGAGGCGTCCTCGCGATGGAACCGGGGCTGATCGCGATACATGATTCCGCCCGAGCTGATCAGCGCGATCTTGCTCTGCGCGACGGGTTTCCTGAGCGGCGTCCACGGCACCGACTCGTTGGTAACCCATCGATATGGGTTGTTGTAGTCGGCGTACAGTTCACGCGTACGCGGAATGTAATCTACCGGCATAGGCTACCTCCTTGCTGCGCGTCATGTCCCGTCCGGCGGAAACATCATCTTGCCTGCTCCGAACTCGCGCGCGACGAACTCGAAAAAGCCGTGACGGACGGGCCATTCCAGGCGGCTGTCGCGCCAATGCACCTTGCCGTCCGGACCTTCCAGCTCGCTCGTAATATCATGAACCTTGGAGAGGGCCGCGACCAGCCGGTCGCGATCGCCCTTCACCGCCGGAATCGCCGTCATGCGCGCGCTCCATCTGCGCAGATGCGGCATCTTGTGAAGGTCGATTCCGATCGCGCGCGCGGCAGGCACGTGGCAGATCGCGGCAAGGTCGGCGATGCTGATCGCGCCGCAGAAGAAATCGCGATCGCCGAGCTCGCCTTCGAGCTTCTTGAGCAGCGCCTCGAATTCCGCGCGCGCCGCGGCTTTCATCCGGTCCGATTCCGGCGCGGTTTTACGCGCCTCGGCGATCCAGTAGCCGTAGGTGACCGCGTCGAATGCCCGATCGCAGAGGTCTTCGATCTGACGCATTCGTGCGCGCTCGTAGGGATCGCCCGGCCGCAATGAAGGCTCGGGGAAGGTATCTTCCAGGTATTCGCAAATAATCGTCGAATCGGCGATGGTGCGTCCGTCGTCGAGGATCAGCGCCGGCACCTCGGCGCGCGGATTGGCCGTGAGCAGGTCGGCCTTGTGATCGAGCGAGTAGCATCGTTCGACCGGTTCGTATGCGATGCCTTTGAAATCCAGGGCCATGCGCACTTTGCGCGCGTACGGGCTGGTGGCGAACGTAAACAGTCGCATCGTTCTCCCTCCTCGCCAAAACTGAGCCGAGAGACTAGCTTACGGGCGTTCCTACTTGAACGCCGGCAGGACTTCGCGGCCAAAGCGCTCAAGCGACCGGCGCGCCCTGGCCGGATCGAGTCCGGGCAGTTGCGTCACCGTTATCAGCTCGGTGTACGACCCCGACTCAAGTACCTCCGCGATGCGCGCGCGGACTTTTTCTGGCGGCCCGAGAATGCTGGTGTGCTTGAGTCGCTCCGGGTCCGGCCGAATCAGCACCTTGCTCATGTCTGTCGTACCGGCGGCCGCGCTGAGCCATTTGCCGTAGTGCTCGGCCTGGTACATGAGGGCGTCTCCGGTGTCGCGCCAGGCCTCTTCCTCGGTCGCGGCTATGTAAACGACGCGGCTGTTGACCAGGCTGAAGTCCGCCGCATTTCGTCCGGCGTTCTTCAGAGCTTCAATATAGATTCCGGCTTCCTTGCGACCGCCGACGCATGCGAACCCCAACCCCATGTTCGCGGCGCGGCGGATTGCCTTCGGCGCTCCGGCCCCCCACAACAATTCAGGATGAGGCCGACTCGCGGGCGTCGGCAGGATGCGAACGTCCTTGAAATGAAAGTACCTGCCATCGAAGCTGAAGCGCTCGCCCGTCCACGCCAGCTTGAGAATCTCGATTGTCTCGAGCGTTCGTCCGAGACGTTGCGCGCGCGGCACGCCAAACCCGTCGAACTCCTCCTGCCGGTAGCCCTGCCCAAGGCCAAGGCGCAGGCGACCGTTCGAGATCACATCGACTACGGCGGCATCTTCGGCGAGCTTCAGCGGATGCTGGAACGGCGCGAGCAGCACGAAGGTGCCGATCTTCACTCGTTTGGTGCGCGCTGCAATCGCGGCGGCAGCCGTGAGCATCGCGGGCAGGTAACCATCGTCGGTAAAGTGATGCTCGGTCAGCCATATGGAATCGAAGCCGAGCGACTCGGCGATTTCCACCTGCTCGAGACAGTCGCGATAAAGGTCGGTGAAGCTACGGCCTGAGCCTGGGGGATTCCGAAAATCGAGTTGGTAGCCGAATTTAATCCTGGGCATGTTGGCCTCGGGTTGAGGTGACTACAAGGTCGGGTGCAGATCTTGTACGGTTCGAAGCAGATTTCATCGAGGCCAGAGGCCGACGTGGTCGAAGAAAGAGCCGAGAAGACGGGGCATTTTCCTTCCAGCGGCTGTGGAAACCATAACATTTGCTAACATTTCGGAATCGGAATCGGCCCCCCGCTGAAAAGTACAACAATTTACAACATTCCGGAGACTGCGCATCCTTTCGCACGCCTTCAGGAGGACACATTTGCTTGTGGTGCTTTGCGAGATGCATTCGGCGGTCGCGCACTCCTGGATGCGATGATGCGCCGTGGGCATTTTGCTTGCAAATCGCCTGGCCCACCTGAAGAGTTGTTGTCCACACTTTGTCGACATGACTGACCAAGCCCGATGAGCCGAGACATCCGCAGCATTTTTTCTGTCCTGGAAGCTGCCAACGAATCATTCGCTGAGGTCCCTCGGCTCCGCATCGGAATGCTCCGCTCGGGATGACATAGAGAGGTGACGCAGCGCGAACGGCACGCAGTCTGGTCGCGTCAAAGGAGACGGCCGCAGCTTTCAACCCATCGAGAGGCCGCCGTCCACTATCAACTCCGTGCCAGTGATATACGACGCGTCGTCGGAGAGCAGGAACACGATTGCCTTCGCGATTTCCCATGGCGTGCCCTGCCGGCGCAGCGGGATGCGCGGCGCGACCGTCGCCTCGCGATCGCCGATCTCCCGCCGTACCATCGTGGAGTTGATCAGTCCCGGCAGGATCGTGTTGACGCGAATATTGTCGCGCGCATGCGATGCCGCCGCGGATCGCGACAGCCCCAGCAGCGCGGCCTTGGTCGCTTCGTAGGGAATCAGGCGATTGCTGCGCAGCGCCGCCATCGACGAGACGTTCACGACCGCGCCTCCCCCCGCCTTGGCGATTTCCGGCACTGCGTAGCGCATCGTCAGGAAATGGCTGCGCAGGTTCACATCGACCATGCGATCGAATTGTTCGGTCGTGGTCTTGAGCAGATTCCCGCCGATTCCGATTCCGACGTTGTTGACCAGCAGATGCAGCTTGCCGAACTCGCGCACCGTTGCTTCGACCACGGCGCGGCAGTCCTCTTCCCTGCTGACATCGCATGCGACAGCCTTGGCGCGCCCGCCCTCGCCGCGGATTGCGGCAGCGGTCTCCTCGGCGAGATTCAGCTTCAGGTCGGCGACCATCACGGCCGCGCCCTCGCGCGCGCACATGATCGCGGTCGCGCGTCCGTTACCGATCGCGAGTGGCTCGCCCTTGTTGGGAGGACCGTCCGCGCCGCCGCCTACGATCAGGGCAATCTTGCCATCGAGCCTGCCCATCATGATTCTCCTTGCTGCGAATTGGTTGAGACATAGCGCACACGATAGAGCAATGAACAGCGCGACGAACGGAAATCTCGGGAGGCTTTCAAGGAGCCGCGGAACTGCCGAAGGCACGTCGAACCCGCTGCCCCTGCGTGGTAGGCTTGCGACGCGAATTTTCCGCACCGAGGCGAACTGCGTGAACCTGGCGATAGAAGATTACGGACTTATCGGCAACACCCGAACGGCGGCCCTGGTCGGGCGCAACGGGTCAATCGACTGGCTGTGCATGCCGCGCTTCGATTCGGGCGCATGCTTCGCCTCGTTGCTGGGAGATCGAACCAATGGACGTTGGCAGATCGAGCCGGCCGGCGATCTCAAGAAAGTCACCCGCCGCTATCGCGGCGACACGCTCATCCTCGAAACTACTTTCGAGACCATGACCGGCACCGCAACGCTGATCGATTTCATGCCAATTTCGAATCGCGACGATCGCGTGGACCTGGTGCGGATGGTTCGATGCACCTCGGGCAACGTCACGATGCGCACCGAGTTCGTCCTGCGCTTCGGTTACGGCCACGATATTCCGTGGGTACGTCGCGCGGACTACGGGCTGCGCGCGGTAGCCGGGCCCGATGCAGTCGAGTTGCGATCTCCTGTGCGACTGATCGGCCACAACCTCGCGCACACGGGCGAATTTTCCCTGTCCGCCGACCAGGAGGCTTCATTCAACCTCACCTGGTATCCATCGCATCGTCCGACTCCGCGCGGAGGCGATCCGGGCGCGCTGCTCGCGGAGACGGAGAAGTGGTGGACCGACTGGTCGGCCCGCTGCAAATGGACGGGCGAGTGGCGCGAGCCGGTGATGCGCTCGCTGATCACGCTGAAGGCGCTGAGCTATGCGCCGACCGGCGGGATGGTCGCGGCACCGACGACTTCGCTGCCCGAAGCCCTCGGGGGAGTACGCAATTGGGACTATCGATATTGCTGGCTGCGCGATGCGACCCTCACACTCTACGCACTGCTCATCGCGGGCTACACGCAGGAAGCGCGTTCGTGGCGTGAATGGCTGCTGCGCGCGGTCGCGGGCCATCCGCAGGAAATGCAAATCATGTATGGGCTGGCGGGCGAGCGGCAACTCACCGAGGGCGAGATTCCCTGGCTCTCGGGATACGCGAACAGCCGGCCGGTCCGAATCGGCAATGCCGCGCATCAGCAATTCCAGCTCGACGTGTACGGCGAGGTTATGGACACGCTGCACGTCGCCCGCAAGCATCGCGTACCCGAACAGAGCTACGCCTGGTCTCTGCAGAAAAAATTGATGGACTATCTCGAGTCGGTGTGGGATCAGCCCGACGAAGGGATCTGGGAGGTACGCGGGCCGCGCCGCCATTTCACGCATTCCAAGGTGATGGCGTGGGTGGCAGTCGATCGCGCGGTCAAGGCGGTGGATAAATTCAAACTCAGCGGTCCGGCCGATCAATGGCGTGCGCTGCGGCAGCAAATCCACGATGACGTATGCCGCAACGGGTTCGACTCCAGCCGTAACGCGTTCATGCAGTACTACGGCGCGACCACGCTCGATGCTTCCATCCTGATGATGCCGTTGGTCGGCTTTCTGCCCGCAACCGATCCGCGCGTGGTCAGCACGATCGCGGCGGTCGAAAAGGAATTGATGGTCGATGGGTTCGTGATGCGGTACTCGGGCGCAGGTAACGTCGATGGGCTCCCGAGCGGAGAGGGAGCGTTCCTTGCCTGTACCTACTGGTACGCGGACAACCTGGCCGCGCTGGGCAGGATCGACGAGGCGCGCGCCATCTTTGAACGCCTGATCGCGATCTCCAACGATATCGGTCTGCTCGCGGAAGAATACGATCCGGGCATGAAGCGCCAGCTCGGCAACTTTCCGCAGGCGTTCACCCATGTGTGCCTGATCAACACCGCGCACAACCTGGCGGGCAAGCGAAAGCCCGCGCTGGAACGCGCCAACAACGATTGAGCCGAACGTTCCTCGAAGACCGCTTCAGTTGAACCGCGCCGCGGGTCGGGCGCGCGGAAAGCGCTTCACGTACTGAAAGAACATCGCGAGCGCTCGGTCCGCTTCGATCAATACGCCTTCGTGGAAATGCGCGGTGCTTAGCACCGGCGTGTCTTCCTCGATCAAGCGCTTGAAGAACGCCTCTCCGATCTGGAGCTGCTGCGCGCGCTGCTCGGCCACGCCTTCCGCGCGCGGCGTCGCGGTGACCATCCATCCGATCGTGCGCCCATCGGGCGTCGGCGTTCCCGTCGCCATCGAGAAGACGCTCATCCCGTTGAGCTTGCCGGCCAGCGCGATGGTGTTGATGCCGGTTACGCGGATGCACTGGTCGAATACCCCGAGGTTGGGATCCTCGAAGCGCACGTCGTACTGGATCTGATGATCGCCGACGGCGATCTGCGCGGGGTCGAAATCGATCTTCAGACCGTGCAGAACCCGCAGATGCTGAAAGTCCATCGAGTTGGTGAACGGCACCCAGGGCTCGACCGGCAGATCGAATGCCTCGACGGTGCGAAACTCCAGGTCGGCTTCGTTGAATCCCGGAAAGTCGGGCACGTCGAAGAGCGGCTCCTCGCCGTTGAAGGCCCAGATGAGTCCCCACTTCTCCGCGGTCGGAAATTTGAAGACCCGCGCGGCTTTGGGAATCTTGTCGGATGCCGGAATCTTGGTGCACGCGCCATCGGGACCATACTGCCAATGATGGAACGCACAGCGCACGTCCTCGCCGACAACCCTGCCCACCCCGAGGTCAGCGCCGAGATGCCGGCAGTACGCGCTCATCACCGAGGGGCGGCCGCTCTCCCCGCGATAGACAATCGCGCGCCCCTCCATGAAGTCGCGGCCGATGACCTGGCCGGTTGCGACTTCTTCGGATCTCGCGATGGCATACCAGCTCGAATGAAATCCCGCGGGCGACTTCGCCGCACGGGATGAGGTTCGCGATCGCGAGGAAGAGCGAGCAATTCCAGCAGCCATTGTGGTTTCTCCTGAAATACCGGCGTTTCAGCCGAATAGCGGCAGAGTGATGGCGAACATCTTGGCGTCCTCATCAACTTCCAGCGACATCCCGGAATCCGCGGCATCAATGCGCAAGGCCGAATGCTTGCCGATCCATTCGCGGGAGCTCGAGGCGCGCAGGACACCTTCCAGGACGAACAACAGCTCGCACGCCGCGAGGTTGTGAATCGTGTGTTTCGCGCCGCGGAGGCCGCGAATCAGGCTCAACTCGAGGCCGCGCTCGCCAAAAGCACCCAGCCGTTTGACCTCGAAGCCGTGCCCGATGTTCATCCACTTGAAGTTGTCCGGGAACATCACGACCGGCTCTTCGAAACGCGGCGGCGGATACTCGACCCCGCTGCGCATCACATGCTCCCAAACCGCTTCGTAGCTGTCTTTGCGAACCGTGCGGCCATCGGAGGTGGTGCGGGTGAAGACACCCTGGTCGAAATTTCCGTAATCGCAGAGCTGCTGGTAGCCGGCATTCAACTGGTCGTAGCTCATGAAGCCGTAGCCGCTCGATCCGCCCATCTGCAGGACCAGGGTTATCGAGCCGGCGGTATCCTGCTGGGGACCATAGAAGGTGCCCTCGGGAAAGTAGCCCACCATGCCCGCCTCCAGGTTCTTGCCGGGCGCATAGTTCATCACGCCTTCGAGGCAGTAGCGCACCTGGTCAAAGTTATGGCGATGACGCGGCGTGTAGTAGTTGTCCGCAGTTTGCACCAGGCTGAACTCGAAGTTGTCCGGCGCCCCGACGGTGCCCTGAAGCAGGCGTTTGAAATCGATGCCGTTGCCGCGATGGCCGGAGACCGGACCGAACTTCATCTTTGCGCCATGAGCCACCTGCATAGTCGCGGCATTAGCGCGGCCATACCCACACCGTCAAGTGGCGCCCGGGCGCGG
>DATJWT010000023.1:0-4365 GCA_035500975.1 Binataceae bacterium (SeqCode) | reverse complement strand
GCGTGCCTTGCCCGGTTGCGGTGGCTTGGATAAGTTTCTTTCTTTCAACTTCCCATCGAGAGTGCATAGACAATGCTGATTCAAGCGACGCAACTCCGCGCCGGAATGGTGCTGGAATACAACAAGGACCTGTGGCGGGTGATGACCGTAACGCACATCACGCCCGGCAACTGGCGGGGGATGGTCCAGACCAAGCTGCGCAACATCAAGACGGGATCGCAGACCGAGAACCGGTTCCGCTCGGAAGATCGTGTCGAACGCATCATCCTGAACCAGCAGACGATGCAGTTCCTCTACCAGGACGGCGACGATTTCCATTTCATGAACACGGAGAGCTTCGAGCAAATCACGATTCCCAAGGAGTTGATCGAAGACGTCGCGGGCTTCCTGACGCCCAACCTTGAGGTCGAAGTCGAATTCTACGAAACCACGCCGCTCAACGTGACGCTGCCCAAGACGGTCAGCCTGAAAGTGACCCAGACCGATCCCGGGATGAGAAACGCGGCGGTGACCAACACGCTCAAGCCCGCGACACTCGAGACGGGCATGGTGATCCAGGTGCCGCATTTCGTGACCGAGGGCGACACCATCACGATCAACACCGAGACCCACGAGTACCTGTCGCGCTCCAAGTAGCAGCGCGCAGGCAGGCACACTCCAATGCCGCGCGGGCCTCGACCGACCAACCGCGCGCGACCTCAACCCCGAACCGACGCGCGCGCGGATGACTCGCCGCGGCCATTGCGATTTGGGCCGCGGCTGTTCATCGCGCAGACTCAACCGGGATTCGAGCCGATCGCGTGGAGCGAGATCGCATCGCGGGCGCCGGGGGCGCGTGAGTTGGCGCGCCGCCAGGTTCCGGATCGCGCCGGGCTAACCATCTTTTCGTCCCCACGACCCGAGGAGCTGCGTTCGCTGCGCTGCCCCGAGGACATTTTCGCGCTCGCGGGGTACGGCCATGGACTGAGTTCTGAAAGCGATGCGCTCGCCAAGGTTCGCGTCCTGTGCCGCGAGGCGCCATTTGTCGAGGACGCCCTGCTTGCGCGCGTGCCGTTCCAGCCCGCGTCGCGGGCGGGACGCCGGCTGCGCTTTCGCGTGATCGCGCGCCAGGTTGGAGAACACGAGTACCGGCGCGTCGATCTGAAGCGAGCGGTCGAGCTCGGAATCGAAGAACGTCGCGATCATACGTGGCGTCTCGATGAAGAAGCGGCGGACGTGGAGTTCTGGGCGACGCAAATCGGGGGCGAGTTGCTCGTGGCGGTGCGGCTCAGCGACGAGCACATGCGACATCGCGACTACAAGATTGCGCATCGTCCGGGATCGCTGCGGCCTTCGATCGCGGCCGCGATGGCGTGGCTCTCGGAGCCGCGCGACGACGACATAGTGCTGGATCCGTTTTGCGGCACCGGCACGGTTCTGATCGAGCGGGCGCAGATGGCGCGATACAAAAATCTCATCGGCAGCGACCGCGATCCGGGGGCGATTCGGGCAGCGCGGGAAAATATCGGGCCGCGCTACAAACCAATCGAGTTGCACGAGGATTGGGATGCTGGCTCGCTACCGCTGGCCGACGATAGCGTCACGAAGATCGTGAGCAACCTGCCGTGGGGAATTAAACATGGGTCGCACGCGGCGAATCGACGGCTGTACGCGGACTGGATCGCGGAGCTGAACCGGGTGCTCGCGTCCAAGGGAAAGATGGTGCTGCTAACTTCCGAGTGGCGGCTGATGCGCGATCTTGCAGATCGTGGCGCGCTGGCGGCGGAGAAGCCGATGCGCGTAACGGTCCTGGGGATGCCCGCGTCGCTCTACGTCTGCGCCAAGTCCTGAGAGTGCGCCTTGGCGGCCGCCGAGGGCACTTCCCACACCGCGTTGAATCCTTCGCGGCTGAAGAGAACACGATCATCGCCAAGCCGCGACTTGAGTGCCGCGACCAGTTCGCGTTCCGCGCCCGGCCTGAACCATTGGGCGCAACCCAATCGTTCATAGAGTTGCTGGATGCCGAGAGCGCGAGAGCGGCGTCCGCTCGAGCCATCGCCATCGAAGTAAGTATCGACGATCACTCGATCGGCAGCGTCATCCACCAGCTCTGCGAAATGTTCGGGATTATTCGGCATCATCGGAGCGATCGCGATCTGCACGAAAACGCCCGCCTCGCGCAGGCGCCGGCAGCTTGCCAGGCGGCGCGCCACGGAGGGCGACGTCGGCGTAATCGCACGGCGCACGCCGTCGTCATCGGTTTCCATTGTGATCGATGCGATGACCGAGCTTCCGAGGACGCGGAGCAGATCGATGTCACGCTCGACAATCGGGCTGCGCGTCTGCACGAGCAGGCGCCGGACAGGATGGCGTGCGAATGATTGCAAGCACCGGCGAGTCAGTTGCAAGCGCCGCTCAATTCCCTGGTACGGATCAGTCGCGGAGGACATGAAGACGGTGGCCTTGTCGACCCGTCCCGATTTCTCGAGCGCAGCGAGCTCCTTGTCCAACAGTTCGGGCAGGTTAGATTTGGCGAACACCCACTGCCCCCAGGCGCCCTCTCCTGCCTGTGCGACCGGAAGCATCCGCACGTAGCAGAACGGGCATCCGCCCGCCGCCCCGAAGGCGCATCCGACGTAGGGATTGAGCGAGAATCCGAAGCCTTTGAGAAATCCGCCGGTCGGGGTAAGCGCGCGCGAGGCCGGTCGCCGAATGTAACTCCGCACCGCCACTACTTCGGCGCAGGCGCGTAGAACGCAACGACTCCGTTGTCGACCTGCCTGGCGCTGCCGCCATCGACGGGAAGCACCCACACGGAAGGCGGAGGGGTGTTCTGAAGCTCGGCATCGGGTTCCACCAGCAACCTGACCCCGGCAAAGACGATAGCGTTTGAGTTGGTGGACCAAATCGAATGCGAGAGCGCGAGCTGCTCGAAGAATCGATAGGAGATCGACTCTTCCTGAGTGGAGAGAAACCGCCCGAGGTCGATCGTCTTGCCGGTCTTGAAATCGACGATCTTCCACACGTAGTACGGTTTGTCCGCGGGAACGGCGATGTATGCGAGGTAGCGCGCGTCGGGCGAGAAGAAGTACGCCGCGACATCGTCCTGGGTCAGATCGCGTGAACTCGCATCCTCGATATCGACCAGCTTGATCCCGTGGAACGTCGGATCGTGAGGAACGACCGTGGTCGCGTAGGCGAGATGGCGCGAGTCGGGAGACCAGACGAGGCTGTTGTCGCCCACCGGCAGGCTGACGATCGATCGCGTATGGTCGCCGTCGGCATCGGCCACCACGATATTCGATTCGGCGTGGTAGTTGGCGATATAGGCGAGGTGCTTGCCGTCGGGAGACCAGCACGGAGTTTTGAACGGCGTGCGGCCGCTGGAGAGGACCTTGTCGACCTGCTGGTTGGTATCCGTAACGGAGAGCATGCCGACGCGCTCGGTGCTGCGCGGGTCAGACCCGGAAGTGTGAAACACCAAGCGGTCGCCAGTGCTGCGCCAATCGAAATAGAGCGGGATGCCGGTCATCACGATTCGAATCGGCGCGCCCTCTTTCGCCTCCGAGAGCATGAGGCTGAGGCCTGAAGGCTCATCGAGCAGAAACGAGATGTGCTTGTTGTCGGCGAGCCAGTAGATATACACGACGTGCTCGGTACGGCTCGAGTAAATCTGCGAGACCTGGTGACGAGCGAGGTCGTAGACCCACACCGCGTACGAGTCGCCGTGCGGTCCCTGGGTGACCGATGAGTATGCGATCCGGGTCGCATCGGGCGAGAACGTCGGCCATCCGTATTGGGTGGACTCGCGATGTTCCTCCGGGGGAGCCTCGGGCAATTCGGGAACCTGCACAGGTTGGTAGAGGACGGGCTTGATGCGGATAGCGCGCTGCACCTTCATGCCCTGTGCGGGACAGGTGAGGCACTCGGGCTTCGCACCGGCATCGCGCGCGTAGTGGATATTGTTGTCGGTGCCGACGAAGACGAGCGCGCCGGACGGAGACGCGGCGGCCGCGCGATTTGAGGCGATCGCGACAAGCAGCGCGGCGAGAATCAAGGCTCCCGCGCACGGCAGACCCCTCTTTCGCTTCGTCATCAACAGTACAATTGCGCCCGAGAACCTTGAACGCAAGAACGACCCAGGGCGCGCGGTTGACACCCGGCACCTATCAAGACCAAAGTTGATGCATGTGGCGAGCGGCATTGGCTTTGAGCGCTGCGATCTTCCTGGTCGCGCCCTCTTTTGCGCACGCGCAGTATTCGGAGATGGATCGGCAGGATTCGAGCGAATACGACGACCAGGATTCGCAGCTTCTGAACCTGGGCAGCTACCTGGTGCGTCCGGTCGGCTACATGCTCGAATGGGGCGTTGCGCGCCCGCTGCAC
>DATJWT010000022.1:0-13688 GCA_035500975.1 Binataceae bacterium (SeqCode) | reverse complement strand
CGACCCGAAACGCCCCGACGCGGCAAATGCGCTCCCGGCGGGCGCTCTCGATGCCTCTTCCAGCCTTTACCTGCGCGAAGCCGCACGCAGTCCCATTCGATGGCAACCGTGGGGCGATGCAACCTTTGCGCTGGCGCGGCGTCTCAAACGCCCGATGCTCATAGATATCGGTGCGGTCTGGTGCCACTGGTGTCACGTCATCGACGACACCACCTATTCAAATCCGCAGGTAATTGCCCTCCTCAACAGCAGCTACGTGCCGGTCAAGGTCGATGCTGACCAGCGGCCCGACATCGATGCGATCTACCAGAATGCCGCGGCGCATCTGACCGGCGCGGGTGGATGGCCACTCACCTGCTTCACCACTCCCGCCGGCACGCTGCTCTTTGCCGCGGGCTATCTACCTCCGCTGCCGCAAAACGGCGGCACCGACGATATCTCCGCGATGGTTCCGCTGCTCGAACGAATCGCGACGGCCTACCGGAAAGATCCCAACCTCGTGGAACGACAGGCTGCCGCACTGGCGAAGAGAATCGCGAGCCAGTCTTCAACTCCATTGGGATCCGGCGGCGACGTGGCCGGCCTGCGCAGGGAGATAATCGCCTCGCTCGCCGCATCGTACGATCGCACCAACGGAGGCTTTGGCGGCGAAAGCGGTCCGCGTTTCTACGACTTTCCCGCGATTCGCCTGGCCATCGCGTATGGTTTCTTCGAGCACGACCCGTTTCGCGATATGGCGCTCACGACCCTGGACAAGATCGCGCGCGGCGGCGTCTTCGATCAGCTCGGCGGCGGATTCCATCGCTATTCCACCGATCCGGCCTGGCGCGTGCCGCACTTCGAGAAGATGGCCTATGACCAGGCGATGGCGCTGACCGCATACTCGGAGGCGTATCAGCTCACCGGCGATTCCCATCTGCTGGTGACCATCGCGGCCATCCGATCCTACGTCAACCAGAATCTGCTCGACCCGGTGACCCACGCGTTCTTTGCCGACCAGGATGCGGACGCGTTCAAGGGCGATGACGGCGGCTACTACACCTGGACGATTCCCGAGGTGCGGAAAGTGCTCTCGCCCGAAGTCGCGCGCGCCGCGATGATCTTCTACGGAATGAGCGATTCTCCCGCCCTGGCTCCGGACGGGCGCATCGTTCTGCGCCGTCCCTTCACCGACGAGGAGCTCGGCAAGCGGATGGGTATCCTCGTCGCGTCGGCGAAATCGATCCAGACGCGCGGGAAACTACCGATGCTGGCGGCGCGCGAGAAGCGCCGTGCTCCGCCGGTCGATCGCGCGATCATGACCGACCGCAATGCCCTGATGATTTCCGGGTACCTCGTCGCATCCGATGCGACCGGCGATCGCATTTCACGCCAGGCCGCCCTGGCCGCACTCGATTTCATTCTCGCCAACTTGCGCGATCCTCGCGGCGGTTTCTTTCACATGTGGGTTGATGGGCAAGGTGCGTCCGTGGCCGGAATCGCCGCGGACCAGGTCTATCTGCTGAAAGCGCTGCTCGACGCATACCAGGCATCCGGCGACGAAAAGTACCTCAAGGAAGCTCGATCGCTTGCAGAGCTCGTTTGCTCGCACTACCGCGACCGCACCGGGCTGGTCGCGAACGCCGCTACCCGGTCCGACCTTGCACCGCCCGGAGGCGCGCAGGTGATGTACGATCAGCCGATGCCGTCGGTGCAGGCCAGCGCCGCGCAGGCCCTGCGCACCCTCGGCGAAATCACTTCGGAATCGCGCTACCTCAAGATCGCGGACACGCTGATCTCCTCCGCACCGCGAATCGTCGGAACCGCGGCCGACCCTACCCTTGGATCGCTGGGGCTTGCGCTGGAAGAGCACGCCGACGGCGGCGCGACCGTGGCTATAGTCGGCAGTCCGGACGACCCGCGCACCCAGCCACTCGTGCAGATGGCGCTCAGCACCTACCGCCCCGGAAAGGTCGTGATCCGGGTCAATCCGGCGAAGGCGAAGAATGCTGCGATACCGGAGTCGGTGCGCGCGATGTATCAGGCCGCTGCCGATCACAATGAGCCGATGGCCTTTGTGTGCGCGGGAACCGCGTGCTCCAAACCGAGTACGACCACCGACGAGTTGCGGCGCGCGTTGAGCCAGTTCCGGGTCGGCGAGATTGCGCAGTCGCTGGCTGTCCCTTCGCCGTCGGCGCAGGCAGCTACCAATTCTCCTTGAACGGCCGCACGTCAACGTCGTGACTCCACGCGCTGCGGTCCTGGTGCACGACGTGCCAGAAGGTCTCCGCGATCGCGGATGGCTTGAGCATCTGGTCGTCCTTGATTTGCGGGAAGCGCTCGCGAATCGCCGGCATGTCGATCGCCCCATCGACGTTGATGTAAGCGACGTGGATTCCCTGCGGCTGCAGGTCGCGCGCCATCACCTGCGCGAGCCCCCGTACCGCGAACTTGGCGGGCCCGAATGCCGCCGAGGTCGGGAACGGTTTGATGCCGGCGGTCGCGCCCGTGATGATTATAGCGCCCGCCCCCTTCTTGAGCATCGCCGGCACGACTTGCTGTGCGCATAGAAACGCGCCGAATGTCGTCACCCGCCAGGTGTTCTCGAACGTGCTCGGCTTGGTCTCCATCAGGCGCCCGAACGGACGCATCGCCGCGTTGTAGAGAAGAACATCGACGTCGCCAAGCTCCGCGCGAATCTTCGCGAAGGCCGCTTCGATATCAGCCGCCTTGCTGACATCGGCTGAAACCGGCAACGCCCGGCCCCCGCCCTTCTCGATTTCCTTCGCAAACCCCTCCAGCTTCTCAGCCCCTCGCGCAACCAACGCGACCGAATATTCGCGCGCAAACCGCTGCGCCAAAGCATTCCCAAGCCCCGCCCCCACTCCAATTACGGCCGCCACTTTCTTCGAATCAGCCATCGCGTCCTCCCGCGTTCTTCCGAAGCCATTCGCGAACGGCTCCGCCTCTGGGTCGCTGCGATCTAAACCTCTCCCCGTCGGGAGAGGCCGGCGCTATTTTTTCAGTGCCGGGTGAGGGACCTTTTTCAGCGCGAGCGAAGCTCGCGCGATTAAGGAATTCTTCTCCGGATTCACTTCCCCTGGAACACCGGCTGCCGCTTCGCCCCGAATGCCGCGATCGCCTCGCGCGCATCCTGGGTTCCCGCCATCTCTCCGATACTCCTCAATTCGTTTTCCACCTGCGTCTCAAACGGCGTGAGCCACCCGGAATGCATCAGCCGCTTCGCCGCCGCATATGCGCGCGTAGGCCCCGCCGCGAGCTGCGCCGCCAACCCATGCGCCTCTTCCGCAAGGCGATCGTCCGCGACTACCCTGGTCGCAATTCCCCACTCCACCGCCTCGCGCCCGCCAAGCGCTCGATTCAAATATGCCAGCTCGATCGCGCGCCGAACTCCAAGCAGCCGCGGCAGAAAATACGTCGTCGCCCCGTCGGGACTGAGTCCGATCTTCGTATACGCCATCGTGAACTTCGCCGACTCCGCCGCGACGACTAAATCACACGCGCACGCCAGTCCCATCCCGGCTCCCGCCGCCGCCCCATTCACCGCCGAGATTACCGGCAATCCTGCCCGCACGATCCTGCCGATCAGCGCATGGAACAGCGACACCCGGCTCTTCAGCTCGTTCGATTGGCTGTAGAAGCCCTTGAGATCGGCGCCCGCGCAGAAGAATCGACCCGTGCCGGTGATGACCACCGCGCGAATACTCGCGTCTTCTTCGCTGCGGATAAACGCGTCCATCAGCTCCGCCGAAATTACCGGGTTGAGCGAATTGGCCGCTTCGGGCCGGTTGAGCGCGATCGTCGCGACATGGTCGCGCGTCTCGAACAATATCGACGTGTAGTCAGGCATCGGGTTGCCACCTCGAGGTGTCGTGAGTTGCGAACCTATCGTCCGGCTTTCAGTTTCAAAACGCAACTGAAACGCGGTGGGAGGTCCCGCCGGGTGCAGCGGCGGGACCTCCCCTGAGGAGGCCGCGTGTTGGGGAACTTAGGGCGCCGCTTTCACCATCGATTGCGTGGTGAAGAACTCGCGATCGACCGCGCCCATGTTGATGTACCAGCATTCGCGCTCCGGAGTGCCGAGACCGGGCAGGTAGCACATGGTCGCGAAGCCCGATTGCACGTCGGTCGAAACCGCGCCGACCTCGAACTCGCGCTTGAAAGGATAGATCGCGACCCGCGCATCAGGCACCGGGCGGTCGCGATAGGTCATCCACCAGATGTGGTTGTACCAGAGCTGGCCGCGCTGGTCGTATTCGTCGATGTACGGCTCGAACCACGATTCTGAATCCATGTACACCAGCGTCTTGCCCTGCAGCGCCTGCGCGATCTTGTCGCGGCGCGGCGTCGCCTCAACCACGTAGACGTTGCGCTTCTCCCAGGCCTCCGGGCATGCGCTGGCGCCGCCGTCGGTGGCGCATCGCACCTCCGGGGAATGCTCGGCGTGCACTACCGCCAGCATCTCCTTGTCGCCCAGGAACTTGTAGTCGTACTCCTCGGTTTTCGCGTTGAATCCGGAGTAATGGTCCGGGTTCCACGCCGTCGGACCGGTCGCGCTGCTCATCAGGTTTTCATCGAGCCGGCGTACGCGCCGCGTGCCGTGCGTCCATGACCAGTCGTCGTCCGCGCGCTCGGGGTCCGCATAGCGGTAACGCACGAAACCGTCGCCGCGTTCGGTCGCAGGCGCCAGCACGGGATAGAGGCCGAACAGCCAAAGCCGCCCGGTCTTCTTGAAATCCGGATCGGTTGGAATCGGCTCCACCTCGACGCGCCCGACCAGGTCATAACCGGCATAGTGACCGATCTGGTAGTACTGCACCGTGAAGAAGTCCTTGCCCTTGCCGCCGTACAAGCTGTCGCAATCGTAGAAGCGCAGATCGTAGTCGTCGGTCAGCAGCGGGCGGAACACGTTGTTCCACATGATCTTGGTCGCAACGTAGGGATCGTTGGGATCGATCAACGGGAACGGCTGACCCGCGACATATCCGAGCAGGCTTCGATTATCCTTGCTCAGCCGCACCTGCGCCGAGTACTTCTCGGTCGCATCCTTGTACGGCGGCGGCCAATCGATGCGAGACTGCGGAACAATCTTCATCGACATCCCGTTCAGCACCTTGTAGTACACGCCCGGCGAAACCAGGTCTTTCACCCTGGCGGCGTTGTCGGCCGTGATCATGTCTCCAGGGCGCACGTCGGCGTGGGCGATGCTCGATGCTATCGAGAGCGCGATCGCAGCCGCGAGTGCGACGGCACACGCGACACCCAGTACGCGCTCGTTGAAAATTCTCGCGAGGCTCATGCTTCTCCTCCTTCGCGATCGGAATCGCTGCTCATCAGCAAATGCTTTGCCAAGCGAGGGGATGAGAAACCGCGCGCATTTTTCACCTCGCGACGGGGAGGCGCTCCTCGCACAATGCGATGGCCGGCGACTCTCGATGAAGCGGGGGACAGCGAACTGCACAAACGTGACACGCGGAATTTCGCTGGTTACGCGGCTTCACGCGATGTTCCATCAAATGTTCTTAAACGACACCGCGTCCGCATCCGGCTCGAGCTTATAGTTGCGTTTTGCAACTGATTCGCAGGTTTTCGATTACCTGCGAAGTAATAGTTTCATTTTGCAACTAGGATGCCGGGATGCGGGCGTCTGGCGTGCGGGGTTTCAAAATGAGACGATATTGGCCTTGATGGCGTGACTGTGGGGACAGCGCACGCCTGCGGTGACCAGTTCCGGGGGATACGAGATCGATGCGATGGCGTTCCGTCAGTGAGGCTAACTGCTCTGTAGCCCGTACCCTCGCCGTGATCGGCGAGCGGTGGACGATGCTGATCCTGCGCGAGGCCTTCATGGGCCACCATCGCTTTGACGAATTCCAGCGCAACACCGGTATCGCGCGAAATATCCTGGCGGCCCGCCTCCGTGCCCTGGTGGCCAATGGCATTCTCGAACGCGCCGAGGGCAAGGACGAGCATCCCCGCGTGGAATATCGCCTCACCAGGAAGGGGATGGATCTCTATCCCGTGATGGTTTCGATGCTGCGATGGGGCGATACGTGGCTGTGCGGCGACAAGGGCCCGCCCCTGACCCTGGTCCATCGCGGATGCGGCGCCAAGGCCACCCCCGCATTCGTCTGCCCAAGCTGCGGCGAAAGCGTCAACGCCCGCGATATGCTCGCAGTTCCGCGCCGCACCCCCCGCCGCGCCGAACGCGCCTCCCGCAAACAAACCGCCCGCTCCTGACCTCTCCCGGAGCGGAGAGGCATAGGGCAGGCGCCCAGAAGCGCGCTCACGCTGCCGAAATGATCGACCACACCGACCGTTCCTTGTCCTTCAGGATCAATTCCCCGATCCGCCGGTTCCAGAACGCCGATGAGCCGTATTCGCCGCGCCATGACTGGATACGCCGGGTGAAGCGATGCAGGGCATATTCCTGCGCGAAGCCAATCGCGCCGTGTACTTGATGGCTCATGCGGGCGACCGCGCCTGCCGCATCATTGGCGCGCGCCTTGGCTATCGCGCACGCAAACGTCACGTGTTCATCCGCCGCGAGCGCCAGTCGCGCTTGCTGAGCGGCCACCCGCGCGGATGCCACCTCGCTGGCAGCGGCTGCCATCTGATGCTGGATCGCCTGGAAACCCCCGATCGGTTTCCCGAACTGCTTGCGCTGGCCCGCGTACTCCACTGTCATCTCGAGCACTCGCGCCGATGCTTCCGCCAATTGCAGGGCGCGAACCGCCGCGCACCGGCATAGCATCTCCTCCGGGTCCGCACTTTTTCCCACCGCCAGCGGCGTAACGGAACTGAACTCG
Source organism: Binataceae bacterium (SeqCode) (assembly GCA_035500975.1). Taxonomy (GTDB): domain Bacteria; phylum Desulfobacterota; class Binatia; order Binatales; family Binataceae; genus JAFAHS01. Next base: position 6,879 of record DATJWT010000022.1, on the reverse strand, counting down.
ACCGTGTCGCGGGGCTCGTTCGCCATGTTCAGCCCCAACGTGATCTTTGCGCCGCGCGGATCGATCAAGATCAACTTCCCCTCCGCCACCGCCACGATCCCCACCGCGTTGCGGCCCCAGGGCACCCGCTCCAGCTTGCCGCTCACCTTTCCACCCGCGAGCGACAGTTTGTCACCCGCCGTGAAGGCCGCGAGCGAAAGCGGACCCGACGGTGCCTCGATTGCGTGCCGCGCCAGGAACCATCCCGCCAGCGCTGTCTCCGCCACCGGTAGCGGCGTGGCGGTCGCGGCAGCGGACCGGATAACGGCAGCTTCGATTTCGAGAGCCTCGCCGGGATCGCCGCCCTCGGCGATTGCGGCCGGCTGTGACAAGCCCTGCGCTTCCAGCTTCTCCCACAGCGATGCTGCCCAGGCGCCTTGCTCCGCCGCCTCGATCGCCGCCGTCGTCAACCCGTCCGCGATAGTCCGGCGGGCGCTGTCCTCGATCATCGTGATATCGCTCATCAACGTAACCCCAGGTCGCGCGCGATTATCCCGCGCAGAATTTCGCGGGTGCCCCCGCGAATCGAAAATGACGGCGCGCGCAGCACCGCCTCCGCCAGCAGGCGCTTGAATTTATCGCCGGAAGTTGGGTCGGCTTCCGGAACTATCTCGCCGAGAACCTTCTCGGTCAGGTCCTGCTCCAGCAGCGATCCCATCTCCTTGACCAGTGCGGCCTCGAAATTGGGCAGCTCACCGCGGCCGAGCTGCACCGCGATCGACATCGACATTCCACGCAGCGGCACCAGCCTCGAGATCATCGAACCGATCAGCGTCGCCGCTTCCGCCGACGGCTCCATCCGCGCGCGATCGACGAACGCCTCCAGCAGCACGAACGAAGAAAGAAACCGTTCGGGGCCGCTGCGCTCGAACGCGAGCTCGCTCATCACTTGCGTCCACCCGGCGCCTTCCTTACCCAGCAGCGCATCGGCCGGAACCTGCACGTCCTCGAACAGCACTTCGTTGAAGTCGTGCTCTCCCGCCATATTTGTGATCGGGCGAATCGACAGGCCCGGCGTATCGAGCGGAACCAGGATCTGGCTGAGCCCCTGTTGGCGCGCCGCCGGATCGTCGCTGGTCCGGCACAACATCAGGATGAAATGATTGTGATGGGCGTAGGTCGTCCAGATCTTGCGCCCGTTGATGATCCATTTGTCGCCCGTGCGGACCGCGCGCGTGCGCACGCTGGCGAGGTCCGAACCGCTGTCCGGCTCGCTCATGCCGATCGAGCAATAGCATTCACCGCGCGCGATCGCGGGTAGGATGCGATTCTTCTGCTCTTCCGTCCCAAAGCGCAGCAACTGCGGCCCGGTCTGGCGATCTGCGATCCAGTGCGCCGCCGCCGGCGCTCCCGCCGCCAGCAGCTCCTCGACCACCACGTAGCGTTCCAGCGAGTTTCGTTCGTGCCCGCCGTACTGCTTGGGCCACGTCATCCCGATATAGCCGGCCTGCCCCAGGCGGCGGCTGAAGGCGGCGTCAAAATGGCTCCACGAATCGGCGCGGGGTTTCGTCAACGCGGGATCGTTGGCGAGAAACTCCCGGATTTCCCCTCGCACCCGCTCCATGTCGCGGCGATCCATTCGAGCATCGAAATTCGGCGTCTTCATCTAACCTCTAGACATCAGAACGGCTGATGGATTGCCCAGTTTGTCGCGAACCGGCCAGATCGTCAATTTCGCCGGGAAGAATCCGGTGCAGGATGGGGTGCTGGAATCGCACGACAGCACCAAGCACAATAGATGTCCTCGAACACGTGTCATTGCGCAAACCCCACACTACGTCATCCCGAGAGCTTGTGAAGAAATGCTCCGGGAGCCAACGAGACCCCAGTCACTGCCACCGAAAATCCCATAACGTCATCCCGAGCGAAGTCGAGGGATCTCGTGCCACTGCCCGTCGCATACCGATAGCCAGTTGTTCTCGTCAGCGTGCAGTCGAACCTCAGCATTTTCTTCTGCGGAGGCGGCATTCCGGCTAGCGCCGCGGCACAAGTCGTCGCGAGTCGATGTCGTCGCTGACGAGGATGGTCCGCTCGAGGCATGCGACGGGCAGTGGCACGAGATCCCTTGGCTTTGCTCGGGATGACGTTCGGGCGTTGGGCGGGAATGATTGAGGACGGCGGTTGGACGACAATTTTTCACAAACTCTCGGGATGACGTATGCGGGTGATCAGGATGATCGCGGGCGAGATTGCACTGGTGTGGTTTGTTTGGAGCAATGCCGGGACGTTGTCCGATGATTGAGCTCGTGATGTTCGATGCGGATGGCGTGTTGTTCGATTCGATCGAATCGAACATCGCCTACTACAACGCCATTTTCGCCAAGGTCGGCGAGCCGCCGCTCGACCGGCAGGAAGAAATCCGCTCCATCTCCTACTCTGCCGAGGATATGTTCATCACGCGCTCGCGCGATGACGTGGCCAAGCTCGAATCGATGCGAGCGATCGCGCGCGCCCTCGATGGCTCCACTTTCTTCAACATGCTGAAGCCGCCGTTCGAACTGCGCCCCTTCATGCTGAGCCTGCGCACCCGCTATCGCCTCGGCCTGGCCACCAATCGATCGGCCACCGTCCCGGCCCTCGTCGAGCACCTGAAACTCACCGATATCTTCCACGCGATCGCGAGCGTGCTGGACCGCGTCGCGCCCAAACCCGCGCCCGATATCCTGCATCTCTGCATGCGGCGCGCGGGCGCAACTCCCGAACGCAGCGTCTATGTGGGAGACAGCCCGATCGACCGCGAGGCCGCGCTGGCCGCCGGCACCCACTTCATCGCGGTCGGCAACCGCGTGGAGCACAACCACCGTCTTGCAACCATCGCGGAACTGCCCGCAGCTTTGGAGCTGCTCGCCGGCCCTCGGTAATCTGAGTCCGCGAAATCTGCGCAACCCGCGGATTTCCGATCTTCCTACAGCATCATCTCGATGATATTCGGCCCCGGCGTAGCGAGCGCCCGCTCCAGTTCCTTGCACAGCGACTCCGCGTCTTCGACGCGAACGCCCGGGATTCCCATCGAGCGCGCCAGCCCCTTCCAGTCGATATCCGGGTTCGACAGATCGGTCAGCGATTTCGCCTTGCGCCCTGGCTCAGTCACGCCCGCGCGCGCCAGCTCGACCTGCAGGATGCGATAGCTGCGATTGTTGCAGAGCAGCGTCGTGACGTTGAGCTGCTCCCGCGCCTGCGTCCAGAACGATTGCTGCGTATACATGCCGCTGCCATCGGCCTGGAATGCGATTACGCGCCTGTCCGGACACGCCACCGCCGCGCCGGTCGCGCAGGGCAAGCCTTGCCCTATCGCTCCGCCCGTCAGCGCCATGTAGCTGTGCCGCGGCGCTCCCGCCGATGCGGCGAAAAACGGCAATCCCGTTGTCGCGGCTTCATCCATTACGATCGCGTTCTCAGGGAGCAGGGCCGCCACCGCCGCTCCGACCGTCGCCGCGTTCAACTTCCCCGTCGGCCGCTCGGGCCGTGCCACCTTCGATGGCAACGCCACCGCGCGCGGCGCACCGACCGCTTCCGCCAGAGCTTCGAGCGCCGCTATCGCATCGTCGCTCGGTGCCGCCAGCTCCACGACCTTGCGGCCTTCCGGCACCAGGCTCGACGGCATCTTCGGATACCCAAAGAACGCGACCGGGCTTTTGGCTCCCGCCAGCACGATCGTTTCCAGCGGCGCGAGCGCTTCCAGGGCCTGCTCTGGGAAATACGGCAGCCGTTCCAGTACCGGCATTCCCGCGCCCCGCTCGATCCGCGCCGGGAAAGTCTCGCAGATAAGGCGGCACTGCGTCTTCGCCGCGATTCGCGCCACCGCTCCGAGTCCGCGCTCGCTGATCGCTCCGGCGCCGAGCAGCAGTCCGACCTTCGCGCCTCCGCGCAGCGCTTCCGCGCAAGCTTTCACGGCGGCATCCGTCACGGCGCGCAGCTTTGCGATCGCCACCGGCTTCGCAGGACCATCCGCGGGATCCCATTGGCAATCCGACGGGATGATCAACGTGGAGATTTGCCCGGGGAAAGAACCCGCGGCCGCGATCGCATCAGCCGTGTCCGCCGCCAGCGCCTTCGCTGATTTCACGCTGCGAATCCACCCGGACACCGGCTTGGCGAGCGACACGATATCCGATGCCAGGGGAGCATCGGCGGCCGCATGCCACGTCGCGTGATCTCCGATCAGGTTCACGATCGGCGATCTCGCGCGGCGCGCGTTGTGCAAGTTCGCGATGCCGTTGGCGAACCCCGGCCCCAGGTGCAGCAGTGTCAGCGCGGGCTTGCCGCTCATCCGCGCGTAGCCGTCGGCCGCGCCGGTGCACACACCCTCGAACAATCCCAGCACCGCGCGAATCCCTTCCGATGCGTCCAGCGCCGCGACCAGCGGCATCTCGGTAGTACCGGGATTGGCGAAGCACACTTCCACGCCCGCAGCCGCGGCGGTGCGAATAAGACTTTCGGCTCCGTTCATGATTTCACCTTTACATCACGCTTCGACGATTTTCGCGGTCGCGCTCTCTACCACGGTGCCCGCGAAAAAGTCCGGATTCGCCTTCAGATGAAGCTGCGCGGGATACGTGAACACGAAATCGCGATAGTCCGCATCCGTGAGCAAGCCTTTGTCGACCAGCTTGTGGCTTTCGAGCAGCACGGTCTTGATATCCGGCACGTCCCAGTGGCCGATGTCCGAGCTGAACACCGGCTTGAGTCGCGTTCGCCTCGGATTGGCGCGTGCGTCGAGCGCGCGGAACACGCTGGGGTCGTCGGCCTCGCATCCGAAGAAAAAGCGCTCGAAGATTCGCGCGAAGCCGTCTTCATCGCGCACGCCCGAGAGTGCCCACTCGTCGCGATCGGCGCCGCGATCGTGCCGGCCGATTCCTTCTTCGTACGCGCGCGACATTCCGCCTGCGCGGGCCGCGTTGACGAACTCGGGGCCGCCGTACTCCGCGATCAATTCATGAAAGCGCCGGCGATCCAGCCGCGCCGGATCGTAATTCACCAGCCCCTCGAGATTGCGCTTCTCCCAATGCTCTTCCAACGAGTGCAGCAGATCGACCGCCCATCCTGCGCCGCATTCCAGGAATCCGAACGACAGCCCCGGGAATCTCGCCGGCACTCCGCCGAACACCAGCGACCGGCAGAACTCGCCCTGCTGATACGCGTGACCGCCGATATGGTTGAACATGTAGTTCGATGGCGACCGCCGCCCGAGCGGCAGATAGCGCAGGCCAACCGCACCGTGCGACGTGATCGAAAACTTCAGCTCCGCGAACTTCCGCCACACCGGATCGTAGTCGTGGAAGCTGTCGATTCCGTAGCTGTCGAAATAGGACGCGTATGGAAACGCCTGCGGCGCAACCTTTTCCAGCGCGGGAATCGGACGCGCGACGCCCGGCGGCACCATCGTGACCTTGAGCCCGAGACGGGCCGCATGCTCCAGCTCGTCGATCGCTTCCTCCGGCGTATGCATCGGGATGACCGCGGCGGGAGTCAGCCGGTCGCGATAGGGTCCGCAAATCTCGGCATTCATCTTGTTCATCGCGCGACATGCCGCTCGCCGCACGTCGGCATCGAAGATGGTCGGAATCGCCAGCCCGAGAGAAGGATAGAGAATCGCGTAGTCGATCCCGATTTCTTCGAGCCGCCGATGGAGCAGCCTGGGCGCCGTCACCGTCGCGAGATCGTAAGCGTCGTTGCCGACCCCCCACCACGCGCCGCGCATGTCGCCATGCTCGCGATCGCCGCGCGATGCCGTCGGATGCTCCCGCAGCTCCTGATGGTATCGCTCGGCCATCTCCGCCCCGCCGACCTCGCGCATGTAGCTGTTGTACAGGGGAGCGGACTCGACCAAATGGCCATCGCCGTCGATAACCGGATGATCGAGCCGGGCGCGCAGCGCCCTCACTTTGCGGGTCTGTTCGGAATCCACGCGCTGTACCCCTCGTGAGCTGATGATCGTCCGAGTAGCGCGGCGGTCTGACTCAGGTCAAGGCGATCCAATCAGTAGAAACGCGCCTCCCCTTTCGGCCGCGTCTTCCACCGGCGATGGATCCAGTTCCAATGGTCGGGATGCTCGCGAATCGCCTTCTCGATGGCTTTCTCGAAGCGCTGCGTGTTCTCGCGGCTGTCCGCTTCCGCATCGCTGGTCCTGACGACCTCGATGGGCGCCTGGATCTGGATCTTGTGATGCGTCGTGTCGCCCTCCCGCACCATGAAGCATGGCACCACCGGCGCTCCCGTCGCGCGTGCCAGCCGCGCCACCCCGTCGCTGGTCGATGCGGGCAGGCCGAAGAAGTCGACGAACACGCCCTTGCGCACATCGAGATCGAGTGGGACACCGACGTGCCAGTTCTGCCTGAGCAGCCGCATCATCTCCATCCCCGCGCCCTTGCGCGTGACGACTCCGTTGCCCGATCGGATGCGGGCCTCCCGCACGGCCTTGTCGATCAGCGGGTTGCGCAGCGGCCGATGAACCACCGCGATTCGATAGCCATAAATCGAGTGCGCCAGGATCATCAGCTCGAAGTTGCCGAAATGCGCCGTCAGCACCAGTCCGCCGCGCCCCTTCGAGATCCTCTCGGCCTCGTCCCAATGCTCCTTGCCCTCGTACACCGCGTACTGCTCGATGTTGGATCGATCGAGCTTGCCCATGTGCGACCACTCGCCCAACATCCGTCCCCAGTTCCGATACATCCCGCGGATTATCTCGAGATGCGCCTCGCGCGACTTTTCCGGGAATGCGATTTCCAGATTTTTTAGCGCGATCGCCCGGTTCGGCCGGTCTATCCTCATCGCCATCAAGCCCAGCCGCTCGCCGAACTTGAACGCGCCCGCGCGCGACATCGTGCGCAAGGCCGCGAT
>DATJWT010000021.1:0-17365 GCA_035500975.1 Binataceae bacterium (SeqCode) | reverse complement strand
CAGCGGACCGACGCCAGCAAAGTACCGTCGGGATAGTTGTAGGACATAATCATATCTTCGTGGCGAGGGCTGTTCTGCTCAAAGCTCCGCGCGTCGTAGTTTTCCTGGTTCATCTTGAAGTCGGTGTGCGTCATTTGGTTCATCATGGAGTCGCAGATCTCTTTGAGATCGACCGTGCAGTCGCCCCGGGTTGCCTGACTTCCGTTCATCGTCACGCCGGACTGTTGCGATCCACATCCCGCCGAAAGCAGGAGCATCAACGCCCCCAGGACCGCGAGCGGCGCAAGCCGGAAACTGTTCATCGCTTCCACCCCTTTTTCACAGATACGCCTATTATCGCCGCTGTTCACATGCTGTCAACGAGCCATCTTGAGCGCCGCCCCAGGCAGACAAAAAAAAGGGCCGGCAAGCGCCGGCCCTGTTCGGTCTTTCGCGGGTATTCGCGACCTTACGCCGCCGATGCCATCTGCATGACGCCGAGCTGCTGGTACCAGGGCTCGGTGCGCTCGTTGATCAGGTCGAGCTGGCGCATACACGGAATGATGGTGTCGACAAACAGGAACGAGTTGAACTGCTGCTCCATGTCCGCCTCGGCCTTGGCCCAGTTGGGATCGCGCTGCATCTCTTCCTCGATGTCCTTCGCGGAGATGCCGACCTCTTCGAACACCGTGATGCCCGAGAGAAAGCCGTCCTTCGGCTGCCCGTCCACCACCTTGGTGACCATCATGTCGCACGCGGTGAAGGCGAAGTCTTCGAGGTCTTTCTTGTCCTTGCCGTGGAGCTTGCGGACCGCCTCGCGCAACGCGAGCATCCCGAAGCCCACGTGGCGGGACTCGTCCTTCATGATGTACTCGAGCAGCTCCTTGAGCAGTTCGTCCTTGGTCTCGCGCTGCATGAAGCGAAACGCCGCGATCGCGAGGCCCTCGGCGACGATCTGCATGCCCACGTACTTCGGCTCCCAGCGGTCGTGCTCTATAACCGCGCACAGCAGGCGGTTGAGAGTCGGATCTATCGGATAAATCTTGTCGAGCTTGGTGATGTACTTGCGGAAACCCTCGACGTGGCGCGCCTCGTCCATCACCTGCGCGGCCGCGCACATCTTGGCATCGAGATCGGGCGCCGCCTCGACGAGCTGGCCACAAACCATCAAGGCCCCCTGTTCACCGTGCAGGAATTGCGAGAGCCGCCACGCCGCGAACTTGCGCATGAGCTGGTCTTTGCGCTCCTGGCTGAGCGAGCGGTAAAGCTCGGTCTGGAACATCGGCATCATCGACATGTCGATGACTTCCTTCTCGATCGGGCGATCCCAATTGATGGTGGTCGAGACGTTCCATTGATCGCGTTTCGCGTTTTCGTACAGCCGGTCCATCTGCGGGAACACGATGTCGTAGTTCCAGTGGAAGACATTGCTGAGAGGGGTTTGTACCTCAGTCCGCTCGGTGAACATTGAAAATTGCCTCCGGATGAATTTATCGCGCGTCGCCACGAGCTGCGCGTTCGAGCCCGCCCAACGCAAAATTGACCGTTGTCTCTTTGAGCTCCTCGAGCGGGAGGTTGTCCCTCTCCAGCAGCCAGGTTATCGCCTGCGAAAGCATGCCGATGGTCAGGTGAGCGACAGCATCGGCCTTGGAGCCGATGGCAGGTTCGAGATCGGCGCGAAGATCGTCGATGAAAATCTGATGCACCCGCACCATCAGGTCGAGGAAGGCGGGTCCGTGTCCAAACACGATGCGGAACGATTCAGGCGCCTCCGCTGCCGCATCGAGGATGGTGTTGATGGTGATGCGCAGCTTGTCCGCCGGGTCGTCGGCGCCCACCTTGGCCTGGGTCAGTTCTTCACGCAGATGGCCGGCGCCGTAATCGATTAGCTCGATAAAAATCTCGTTCTTGGTCTTGAAGTGCAGGTAGAAGGTGCCGAGGCCCACATCGGCTTCGGTCGCGATGTCTGCGATCCGGGTGTTGTGATAGCCCTTGCACGCGATCACCCGCTCCGCAGCCTCAAGTAGATCGACGCGGGTTTGTTCGCGCCGCCTTTCGAACCGATTTGGGCCGGATTCCCTAAGATTTTGGGCTGTATGTCCCATCTGCTGAGTTTGTATTCGATCATGAATTATCAGTCAATATCGAACCTGGCTTCATAACTGAAGATAGATTCAGCTTGGATCGACTCGGTGCTGACGGAGGAAAATCGGATGAAAATCAGTTTTGGGGCTGCGAGCTGTCGCCCGAATCGCCGCCGCCCGATTGATCGGGCGAACCCGAGTTGTCCTGCGAGTTGTCGTCCGGGCTGATCTCTTCGGGCAAGATCACGGGTTCGGAAAAATCAGATGCCAAGCCGCAACAAACCAGGAAGCTTGAACCTGCCCGCGGCTGGGCTGCGTACGACTGGAGGGAGCCGTCGGCCAGCACCTTGACGGCTTGATAGCTCACAGACCCTGACGCGCGCTCGATCGCAAAGACATAGAACGAGCCGCGGTCGAGAGGTTCGGGAGGCCCTTCATCGGGCAGGATCTGCGCGAAGTGAGGCGGAACCTTGCCATACTCCAGAGTTTTAACGGCCCATCCCGAGGTGCCGATGTCCGTGATTCGTCCCGCGAGACTGCGATCGGCTTTTATCTCCCAAATCGGCACGCCGCCATCGAAGCGAATGACGGAAGCCGAGCGGCCGGAGCGCGTCTGCGCCGACTGGATGACGTCCGCGCCAAAGTACTTGTTCACCGTGACGCGTTCCATCGAGTCGTTGGGGCGGCTGTAGCTGACCTCGATGGTGGCGGTGGGGGGAGGCTGCGGCTCGGTCGCGGTGTCGCCGGAAGTATCGTCGCCGCCGATGTCCTCGACCTTTTTCTTTGAGCTGCTGCAGCTCGTGATGACGAACGAGATCATCAGCAGTATCGCGAGGAGGGACAAGCAAAGCCCGCGCGGGCAAGCGGCAATCGCGCCGCGCAGGAAATTATTTTTCATCGTTGTATTGATCGATCGCTCGTGCGGCCAGCTTCAATTCGGGCCCAAATCGGGCCTCAAGCCGCCTTCTAATCTACGCGGAGGCACGAACCCCTCTCAAGGGAGACGAATCAAGGGTTCGTTGAGATGCGAGCATCGATCCCCGGCAGCGTGCCGGTTCACTTGATCTCGGGAATGAAATCCGGGAAGTCCTTTGACGGTTTCAACTTCCATGCGGGTTTGCGCTTCTCCAGGAATGCGGTAACGCCCTCGCGGGAGTCGGCCTGCTTGCCCGTCCATTGAAACGCGCGCGCATCGATGGCCTGCGCCTTTTCCATCTCGTCCTCGCCGAGCAATCCCCATATCAGGCGCTTGGTGATCGCGACCGAGACCGGTGCGGTATTTTGCGCGATGTCCAGGGCCATTTCGCGGACCCTGGTCATGAACTCGGCGTCGGGCCATACGTGGCTGACGATCCCGAATTCCAGCGCCTCGCGCGCGTTGATTATCTTTCCCGTCATCAACAGCTCGTTGGCACGAGCGACGCCGATCTGGCGCGGGACGGTCCACAGGCTCAGTGCCTCCGGAATGACTCCGCGGCGCACGAAGACGAATCCAATTCGGGCGCTCTCTGCCGCGACCCGGATGTCCCATTGCATCGGCAGGGTAATACCGACACCGACCGCGGGACCGTTTATCGCGGCGATGATCGGCTTCTTCATGTTCCATGGCCGTATCGCCGGCGCCTCGCGGATTTCTCCACGCTCGCGTCGCTTGTCGTAGTTGAAGGTGTCGCCGCCGGCGCCCGACAGATCCGCGCCGGCGCAGAATGCGCGCCCGGCTCCCGTCACGACGATCACACGGACGCTGTCGTCGTTGTCGAGCGCGGCGAACGCCTGATGCAGCTCGGCGCCCATGGCGGCGTTGTAGGCATTCAGCTTTTCGGGACGATTGAGAGTGATGGTGGCGACGCCGTTCGCGACGTCCACCAGAATCGTGGAATACGCCATTGGGGTGATCCTCCCGGGCGAGAAATCTTGATGCTGATGCGGTTATAGCGCTGTGTGCGCCGCGGCGGAAAGCTATCTGCGGGCGGAGCGCGCTTCGACCGGCGAATCGACGCTGCCGAACAACTCGCGCCATCGACCTCGCTTGCGGCCGCGGGTACGCGCCCCGAGTCTCGCAAGGTGGCGTTCAAGCACTTCGCGGAGTTCTTCGTTGAGCCGTTCGATCTCTATCTCTTCGGGCATCTTGGGACGCGGCTGCCCCTCGGTCATCCCGCCCCGCCGGCGGCCATAGAGCTGCTGAAGGCGCAGCTCGGCTTTCGCGAGCATCGCCTTATACTTGTAATCGAGCCGTCCCAGATCATCGGCGAGACCTGCCAGCGCAACGTAGCGCCGGCGCATCATCCACCATTCAAACAGCGTAACCACCATCACCCCAAACATCAGCAAGGCAGCCACGGTGGTGGACAAAGCGGTCGCGTGCCACCAGGGCAAAGTGCGCAGGCTCGAATTGAGCGACTGATTGTCCGAGGTCAGGTCCTGGACCCTGTCACGCAGACCACTCAATTCGCGCTCCCCGCTGTCGGCCTTTTGTTGCGCGCTTTGCGCCTTCGCGGTGAGCGTATTGACCTGGGCCTCGAGTGCCTTCACCTGCGCAATGAAGGGGTTGGGGACCTTGAGTTCGTCTCCCGCCATCAACTCGTCGTCGGGATGGAGGCGGTTCATGCGCGCCAGTTCTTCCGGGGTAATTCCGAACATCTCCGCGATCGATCCCATCGAGTCGCCGGGGCGAATCGTGTACGGGATGATGTTGCGCGGTTTGGGCGGCGGTCTAAGTACCGTATCGCCGGTTGCAGCAGGCGACGCGGCTACAGCAGGGCCGGGCGGGCGCAGGGCGGGAGCAGGCGCGTCGTACGGAGAACTGACGATCGATGACGGCGGCCCGCTTGGGGGCGAGAGATCGCTCTGCGCGAACGCCGGCGTTGTCACGGCAAGCACGCAGCCGACCGCCAGCGTCCACCTGGCCAACCTGGCAATGAGCAATTCGAATGGCATCCGGGAGTTCACCGGTCGTCACTCAGCAAGGTATTCTAACATACGGTCCGGTCAAATGCCGTGACTAAAACCGCCGGAAAAGAGGCAATTTGGCGTCCGCTCGATTCGATCGGCTCTGTGCTACCAGATTGCTTCGACAGCTTCCGCTTGTAACGGTTGCTTATATCTACCAGACCCGGGCTCAACGCCTTGCCGGGTGCAAGGCTGCATAGGCTGCTCCCACTACACCGCCGATTGGTCCCAGTGCCGCGCGGACGATTCGAGTTTCGCGGGCCATGACGGCAAACGCGCGCGAGCTCACTTCCGCCATCATCGTGCGGCGCATGAACGGCAGCGCGCCGGCAACCCCACCGCCAATCACGATCAGGTCGGGATTGAAGATGTTGATGAACGAAGCGAGCGCGATTCCCAGGTAGCGTCCCGAGTCCGTGAATATTTTCAGCGCGATACGATCGCCGGAGCGCGCCGCGCGCGTGAGACCGCGGACGCTGAAGTTTCCCTCGGCGTCCAGGTAGTGCGCGGGAAACTTGCGCCTCGGGCCGAGCCGGCGCGCCAGCATCCGCTCGATTCCCGAGGCGGACGCATAAGACTCCAGGCATCCCCGAGCTCCGCAATCGCACGGGATTCCCTCCGGCTCGACCACGACGTGGCCGAGCTCGGCGGCCATGCCGCTGCGCCCATGGACCAGCTTGCCATCGACGATCAGGCCGCCGCCGACACCGGTGCCCAGCGTGAGCAGGACGACATTGCGATGGCCCCGCGCCGCGCCGCGCCAGAATTCGCCGAGCGCCCACGCGTTCGCATCGTTGTCCACCACGACGCGCCGGCCAAGCGCGGTCTCAAGATGCTGGCGAAGCGGAAAAGCCCTCCATGCCGCGACGTGCGGAGCGGCCATCACGGTGCCGGTGAAGACATTCAGCGGGCCCGGCACCGCGACCCCTATAGCCCGGGGCGCGCCCAATCCACGGCGTCGTGCTGCGTCTTGAAGGGCACGTACCTGGGTCACGATGTTTTCGGCGACAGCAGACGCGGCAGATTTGGCGCGCGCCGGCCCGCGAAGCAGCAGCAGGACTTTCCCCGCCGGTGAGACCGCGGCGCAGCGCACGTTGGTGCCACCCATGTCGAGACCGACGATGTATTTGCCGGCCATGTCAGGCGCGATGCGCCCTCATCGCCACGAGGAATTCGCGATTGCCCTTTGCGCCTTCGATTGGCGAATCCATCGACCCGATAATCTCGAAGCCCGCGCTTCGGGCGAAGTCGAGTATTCCCTCCAGGGCTTCGCGGCGAAGGGCCTCGTCGCGCACGATACCGCCCTTGCCCACTTTGCCTTTCCCAACTTCGAACTGAGGCTTCACGAGCGCCACAATGTCAGCCTTTGGGGCCAGCAGCGCAACAACAGCGGGCAACACGATGCGCAGCGAAATGAAGCTGGTATCGATCGTGACCAGGTCGGGCTGGTAAGGGAGATCGCCGGGACGCACCAGCCGAATGTTGGTCCGGTCCATCACGGTCACGCGCGAGTCGGTCCGCAAGCGCTCGGCGAGCTGGCCGTAACCGACATCGAGCGCGATCACTCGCGCGGCGCCGCGCTTGAGGAGAACATCGGTGAAGCCGCCCGTCGACGCACCCACATCGAGTGCGTGTCGTCCCGCAACCTCGATAGAAAAGCGATCGAGCGCGCCAATCAACTTGTACGCCCCGCGGCTCGCATACTCGGGGTCTGAACCGACGATTTCGATTTCCGTGTCAGGCGAGACCCGCAGATCGGCTTTATCCGCCGGGCGCGAATTGACCCGCACCCTGCCCGCCATGATGAGCCGTTGCGCGGCCTCGCGACTGTCGGCGAGACCCCGGCGCGCCATCTCGATATCGAGTCGGGCGCGCATCAAGAAGTAGCGGGTGCCATTTACCGGCGACTGCGGTCGCTGACGCTCAGAACGGTTCGTCGTCCTGGTCGACGTCGGACCGGTCCCTGGGGCCGAGCTCGGCGTCGAGAGATGAAGTCTGCAAGCGGCCCTCGGCGCTGCGGGTCAGCAGCTCCACCTTGCGTTCGACTTCGTCGAGCTTCTGGTTGAGCGACTTGATGAGGGCGACGCCGCGCTCGAAGGCGCTGATCGATTCCTCAAGGCTCAGCTCGCCCGAATCGATTTGGCTGACGATTGCCTCAAGGTCCCGGACTTCTTCCTCGAACTTCTTTCCCTTACTCGCCATGGTCACTCTCTATGCTTCACGCGCGATGGTACGGGCGCGCAGCTTCCCCTTCATCAAACGAATTTGCAGTTCGTCGCCAACTTCCACCGACGACGAATCGACGACTACGCGGGCATCGCGCTCGTTGCGGACGACCGCGTAGCCGCGCTCGAGCACTCGCAAAGGAGAAAGCGAATCGAGCCGCCCCGCCATCTCGGCCAAACGATGACGCCGCGCGGCAACCGCCGCCGCCGCGCGGCCCCGAAGCCCGCTCTCAAGTCCCGCCAGTGCAGTTCGGCTCTCAACCAGACGATTGCTTAGGTCATGAGCGAGTGTCAGCGCCATACGGTCGATTTGATGGCGCAGGTCGCGGACCTGGGCGAGGGGCGGACGAAGGCAAGCGGTCAGCTCGCGCACGGAACGGCGCGCATCAGCCGTTCGTCTTCGTAACGCCGCGTGCAGCATATCTCCCAGCTCCGACACCTCCTGCCGGGCACGCGCGGCTATCACGCCCGGATGCCGCACACGGCTGGAGAGGTCATCGACGGTTTCGCGCCATCCCGAGAGTTCCCGATCGATCCCGTTTGTCAATGCGGCTTGCATCGCGATGAGCTGCTCGCGAAGGTCCGCGATGCTGGGAACGGCCATCTGCGCGGCGGCGGTAGGAGTGGGAGCGCGAACGTCGGCCACAAAATCCGCGATGGTGTAGTCGATTTCGTGACCAACCGCGGAGATTACCGGAATGGCGGAGCGAAAAATCGCGCGGGCAACTATTTCTTCGTTGAAGGCCCAGAGATCTTCGAGTGAACCTCCGCCTCGCCCCACGATGATCACGTCCGCGCGGGCATCTTCGTTCAGATCGGCGATTGCCTCGGCAATCTCGAATGCCGCGCCATCTCCCTGCACGCGCGCTGCCCGGACAATCAGATGGAGGTTCGGGAGCCGGTCGAGCAGGATACGCACGATATCGCGCAGACCCGCGCCGCGGCGCGCGGTGACTATGCCCACGGTACGCGGCAGGAACGGAATCGCGCGCTTGCGTTCGCGATCGAACAATCCTTCCGCGGCCAGCCGCGCCTTGAGCTGCTCGAATGCGATTTGGAGCGCGCCAACGCCGCGCGGCTCGATCTCGTCGGCAATGACCTGGAGCGAGCCGCGCGCCTCGAACAGGTTGGCTCGCCCGCGGACCGTCAGCGCGATACCGTCGCGGACCTGGAAGCGCAGGCGCTGGTAGTCGCTGCGAAACATCACGACGCTGATGGAGCTGCGATCGTCCTTGAGGGTGAAGTACAGATGGCCCGACGGCGGGACGCGGGTGTTGGAAACCTCGCCGGCAACCCAGAACCCGTCGAGGTTTTCTTCGAGCGTTTCGCTGATCAAGCGGACAAGCTGCGTCACGCTGAGGGTGCGAATCGAACCCGGACGAAAGCGCATCGTGAGTTGCTCGTCCATCGCCAAGCCAAGTTACCACAAGTAGTACGAGAGGCGAGCAGCGCCGGTTACGATTTCACACCATTCGCCGCTCTCAGCCGCTTCCGCGGGCGAGTAATTTCTCAACCGCTTCGATTCCGAGCGGTTCCTTGAAACGCATCGTGCCGAGGCATGGCACCCTCGTGCGGTGCGCGAGTGAAACGGCGACCCGGGGAGCATCAGGGCCGACGGCCGGCCCAGGGTCGTTGAGGATCCATCCCGCGACGGTCAATCCCTTGTTCTCCGCATGGCGGAATGCGTCCAGGGCGGCGTCGATGCAGCCGGGGCCGTTGGCGATCACAACGATGACTTCCAGGCCAAGTGCCGCCGCCAGGTCCGCGAAGTCAGCATCGCGATTCAGCGGCTCCATGATGGTGCCGAAGCTCTCGACCAGCACAATATCGCTGGCCGCCGCGATACGATTGAAGCAGACGCTGATCACCCCCAGGTCAGGCTCGGCAGGCGAACCAGCTTTCGCGGCGGCGCGGAGGGCGAGGCCACTCCGATAACGATATGGAGCCATCAGCTCCATCGGCAGCTCGCATCCCGAGGCCTGGGCCAGCGCAAGCGTGTCCGCGGAATCCAGCTCGGCTCCGCGCGGCGTTCCGCCCGCGGTCTCGACCGGTTTCATCACGCCCACCCGCAGCCCCCGGGCCCGGAACGCAAACCCGAGCGCACAGCCGACCACGGTTTTGCCGGGGCGTGCGCCGGTCGCGCTGATGAGATAGCTACGGTTCACCTGCGCTCCACCGGGGGAATTCCCGCGCGCCGCTGCCCGCGCTACGATTCGTGCGCGCAAGCTTTCGATCGCGAGGAGCAATCCAATGAGCCAGGAAAATGCGGCGACGCGCTGGGAACATTTCCGCTTCCGCCACAAGCATGATCACGCCGCGGTGATAAACGTCAATCGCGCGCACGATCAATCCCTGACCACCGGCGAGAGAGTGGCCGACCGCTTTGCGGAAATCATGGGGAGCTGGACATTCATCATTCTCCAGTCGCTGATCCTGACCGGATGGATCGCGCTTAACGTCGTCGCGTACATGCGGCACTGGGACCCCTACCCTTTCATCCTGCTGAACCTTGCGCTCAGCTTCCAGGCCGCCTACGCCGCGCCGATTATCATGATGTCGCAGAACCGCCAGGCCGACAAAGATCGCCTGATGGCCGAGCAGGACTACCTTGTAAACGAGAAGGCCGAGCAGGAAGTGAAATCAATCATGCAGCATCTCGAGCAACAGGACGAGGTGATGATCGACATTTTGCGGCGGCTCGAAGAGCAGCATCGGACCATGCTTGCCCAAGCCGCAGCCGCGCGGGGGTAACGTCTCATGATTCAAATTGGAAATCATCTGAAAATGAACGTTGCGGCCGCGCTTCGGCAGCGTACCCGCGACTTCTACGGCGGCCTGCTCAAGTGCAAACCCATCATCAGTCCCCTCCCCGACCTCGACCTCTATGAATTCGACGGTGGATTCGTCCTCGGTTTGTTCTTCGGCGATCCTTCGACGTGCCTGACGGACGAAGAACATCTGCGCGCGACCTGGATGGAACTGAAGGTCGATGACCCCGCAGTGTGGAAAAATCGCCTCCTGGCCTTTGGCGTGCGCGAGGTGGACTATCCGGATCCCACGCGCTTCTTCTTCCAGGCACCAGGCGGACAGGTTTTTCGAGTCGCGCCGCTCGATGGCGGAATCTAGGAAAAGAAAACGGCGGCCCGATTGAAGCCGCCGTTTTCGACATTCACGCGGTTCTCGCCGCTTACTGCTGTCCGGCCGCCGAGGCGTTCTGCTGGATGTCGCCCTTGGCGAGCTGAACCTTGAAGGTGCTCCAATGCTTGAGAATGTCGATTGCCTTCTCGAGCTGGACGTCCTTCTCTTCCTTCTTCTGAGCCTTGGCCGCCTTGTCGGAAGGCTTGGTGGCTGACGGAGAGGCGCTGGACTGCGGAGCAGTTGCGCCCGAGTTGCCGTTGTCCTTGGGCGCCTGCCCGTTCTGGAAGTGATGCGGCAGGTCGCTCTCGTGAATTTCCTGGTTCTCGTCCACTTCGGCGCCGGGGATTTCCAGCGACGCCAGCGTGGGCTTGGGGGGCTCGACGTCAACATCGGGCGTGATACCGACCGCCTGGATCGAGCGCCCGTTCGGGGTGAAGTAGCGCGCCGTGGTCAAGCGCAGCGCGGAATGGTCATCGAGCGGCAGGATGGTCTGCACGGAGCCTTTGCCGAAGCTCTGGGTGCCGACCACGATCGCGCGGCGCTGGTCCTGAAGCGCACCCGCGACGATTTCGCTGGCGCTCGCGGTGCCGCCGTTGACCAGCACCACCAGAGGATAGTCATCGAAATCCTTCTTCTTGTGCGAGAAGAACTTCTGCTCCTGGTCTTCGCGGCGCCCCAGGGTATAGACGATCATGCCGCCGTCGAGAAACTCGTCCGACACCTTGACCGCCTGCTGCAGCAGGCCGCCCGGATCGTCGCGCAGGTCGAGGACGAGGCCCTTGATGTGCCCGTTGTTCTGCTTTTCGAAATCGTCGAGCGCCTTCTGCACCGCTTCGTCGGTGTTTTCCTGGAAGGTGCTGATGCGGATGTAGTCGTAGCCGTCGTCCAGCTTCTTGGCCTTGACCGACGGGATCTTGATCACGTCGCGCGCAATCGCGACGGTGAACAGCTCGGGCACATTCTCACGATGGATGGTCAGCTTGATCTTGGATCCCTTGGGACCGCGCATCCGCTTGACCGCCTCGTTGAGGGTCATGTCCTTGGTGAAGTCGTTGTCGATCTTGATGATCTGGTCGCCCGCCTTGATCCCGGCGCGATAGGCCGGGGTATCGTCGATCGGCGACATGACGGTGAGCACGCCGTTCTTGATGGTGATCTCGATTCCGAGTCCGCCGAAGCTGCCGCGCGTTTCGACCTCGAGGTCGCGATACAGTTCGGGCGTGAGGTAAGCGCTATGCGGATCGAGCGAGGAGAGCATGCCGGTGATAGCGCCGTCGATGAGGCGCTTGGTCGTGACCGGCTCGACGTAGTTTTTCTGCACGATCGCGAGCACGTTCGCGAAGGTTTCCAGCTCCTGGTAGGTGTCATTGGAGAGCGCCTGCGCGCGGCGCACCGCCACTGAACCCAGCCCTATAAAAGAGGCGATCATGAAGATCGCCAGGGTTATTGCCCATCGATTTCGCTTGATTACCGCCATGGAACACCGGCCATTGCAGAGTTTCTCAATTTAAGCAGAAGCACACCCGCGATGCACAGGGATCTTTTCGAGCACCCGCCGCTAGCCGGGTTTAGCCTCCAGCAGTTCTTTCAACGCATCCTTGACGTCCGGACGCGACCAATCGAAGGCGCCCATGTGATGCGCCACGATGCGGCCCTGCCGATCGATAATGAAGGTTTCGGGCACCCCGCTGACGTCGTAAGCCTCTCCCACCTTGTTTTCCGGATCGAGCAGGATCTGGAAGTGATAGCCGTTTTTCTCGACGTACGGAGCAACTGCGACCTTGCCCTTCGTATCCTGGCTTACCGCCAGCATCACGAAGTCCTTGTTGCCGCGAAACTCGTCGTAGAGCGTCTCCATCGAGGGCATCTCCTCGCGGCACGGACCGCACCAGGTTGCCCACACGTTGAGAAAAACCACCTTGCCCTTCAACTGATCGAGCGACACCGTGCTGCCATCGAGCGCCTCGAGCTTGAAGTTGGCGGCCTTGTCGCCCGCGGCAACGGGCATCGACGATTCGTGATCGCTCTCTTCGTGAGTGGCGCCCTGCTGCTGCTCGCTGACCGCCGGCCCGCCGATCGAGCTCTCGCGCATATGCCCGGCGATAAGCATCACGATGCCTATGAATGCGGCGAGCGCCGCGAGGCTGTAGATGAGCTTGTTTTTCGCTTGCATGAAGGTCAGGCGCGAAGAGCTTCCCTGGGTGGCGCGTTCTCGCGCTTATCTCCGGTGGCCGCTCCACTCTCGCCTTTGTTTCCAGTCAGGTACCAGGCCACCAGTCCGAAGATAATCATCCCAAGGCCGATAAATTGGGCCTCACTCAAGCCCAGGAAGATTCGCGGGTTGATACGGACGAACTCCACCAGGAAGCGAGCCGCGCCAGCGAGGATAAAGTAGAGGAAAAAGAGGCGTCCGTCCGCGAACCGGCCGCGTAATCTCCACAGGATGATGAAGACGACGGTATAAAGCAGCGTCTCGTAGATGGGCGCCGGATGGACACGCACGCCGGGGAAAAATCCGGAAACCAGTTGCCCGTGCGCATCGAGCGTCAGGACGGTTTGCGAGTTCCATCCGACGATCGCGTGCGGATACGCCATCGCCCACGGGAGCTTCGAGGGCAGTCCCCAATCGCCATCGCCGGAGAGCTGGCATCCCAGCCGTCCGATCGCCTGGCCGATCGCGAGCGCGGGCGCGCACATGTCGATGGTCTTGAGGAAGCTGATCTTGTAGTAGCGCGATACGAGGTAGGTGGCGAAGATGCCGCCGAACATGCCGCCGTACCATACGAATCCAGACCCCGAAAAGATCATCGACTTCGGGTCGGCCCAGTAAGCCGGGAAATTGTTGATGATGTCGAGGACGCGGGAGCTGGCGATTCCGATGATCGCGGCCCAGACGACGATCGACGATGCGTAGTCGGCACTGATGCCGCGACGGCGGCAATCGAGCGCGATCACGTAGTCGGCGGCCAGGAAGCCCAGCGCCATCATCATACCGTAGCTGTAAACAGCCAGCGGTCCGATATGGAAAAGGACCGGAATCATAGCGCGATGAGACTATAGTAAGCTTTCCGGCAGGTCGAACGGAACACGGTTTTGTGGGCTTGCCGGCGCATCCCCTTCCAATATACGACGCAATCGTGCGGGCAATTCTTCAAAGGGTCAGCCGGGCCGAGGTCCGGATAGACGGCCGCGCGGTCGGCAGTATCGGCCGGGGGTTCGTGGTCCTGCTGGGCGTGGCAAAAGACGATACCGAGGCCGATGCGGCGTTTATCGCGGATCGCACCCTGGGGATGCGGGTGTTTGCCGACGATGCAGGCAAGATGAACCTGGCGCTCGATGCGGTCGGCGGCGCGCTGCTGGTCGTCTCGCAATTCACGTTGCTGGCGGATACCGAATCGGGCCGGCGCCCATCATTCATTCGCGCCGCGCCTCCGGAGGAAGGTCGCAGGCTCTACGAGCACTTCGTCTCGCTCGCTCGACAAGGCAATGTTAAGGTTGAGACGGGAGAGTTTGGCGCCTCGATGGAAGTGGACCTAGTGAACGACGGCCCGGTCACGATCATCCTGGACAGCCGCAACCGCAAGTAAGCTCATGCCGCGCGCAGGATTCTACGCGGTCGAGTCGGGCAAGATTTCATTCCGGCACGACGGCAACTGGTACACGGACGAAGAACGGATCGACAATCCGCGCATCGCGCTGCTGTTCAGCAAATCGATCCAGCAGAACCCCGACGGATCATTCTTTCTCAAGGTCGGCGATGAACGCGCGCCGATCGTCGTCGAAGATACCCCCTACGTGGTACGGACCCTGGAAGATGACGGGCTCGGCGGCTTCACGATGGTGTTGAACGACGATGGGCGAGAGCCCCTCGATGCATCAGCGCTGCAGGTTGGCGCGGACAATGCCCTCTACGCGCTAGTGAAGAGCGGAAGATTCCGCGCGCGGTTCCTGCGCAACGCTTACTACCATCTGACCGACCGGCTCGAATCCGACGACGCAGGGCGATTCTTCCTGAACCTGCGCGGCGAGCGCCATCCGATTGCGCTGCACGACGGCGCGTCTTCCGCTTGAACATCGTCGAACCGGCGCTGCACATCGTGCTGGTGCGCCCGGAGATCCCGCAGAACACCGGATCGATAGCGCGGCTGGCGGCGGCTACCAGAGCCCGACTGCACCTGGTCGGACCGCTCGGGTTCTCGCTGGAAGATCGCTACCTGAAGCGCGCCGGGCTGGACTATTGGCCGCTGGTCGATCTTCGCACGTACGGTGGATGGGATGAGTTCGTCGCCGCCAATCGCGACGTACCGGCGAAGTTCTTTTCCGCACGCGCTGAGCAGAGCTACCTCAGCGCGGGTTATGTGCGCGGCGACTACCTGGTCTTCGGCAGCGAGACCAGGGGACTCGGCAAGGAATTTATCGAGGAACGGATAGAGCAGACGTATCGGATTCCGATTTTCGAATCGGGAGTGCGCAGCCTGAACCTGGCGAACGCAGTTTCAATCGTGGTGTACGAAGCGCTCCGGCAGACGGGCGCGATCCGCTAATGCTTGCGGATGCTGCAGCCGCCTGAGCTGCAGCCGCATCCACCGGACTTCGGACGGCGTTGCCCGACCTGGTAGCCGACCGACTCCAGCTCTGCCGTACTAACCCACGAGATTTCGCTTGCGACCGGCGCATCGCAGTCGGCGCATGCGCGATACTCCGCGCCCGCCTCATCGAGCATCACGTACGTCAGCACATCCTTTTCGCAGGACGCGCATCGCGCCATCGGAAACGTGGAGGTAGCGGCAACCGGCTGAGCCATAGTCGTCTACTGTAGCATCTTGTGCAGCGACTCAAGATCGCGCCGTACATCGGAAAGAACCCGCATTACCTCGCCATTGACCGCGGGCTTGAGCTGACTCTCCTCCGCGGACGCGGCGGCAGGTTCCGGGAACGGAGCGGCGGGGGTCTTCCCGGCCAGTAAACTCTCGAGCCCGTTCTCGCGGATGTACTTGTTGGCGCCCGCGATGGTGAAGCCTTCCTGGTGCAGGAGGCGCTTTATCAGCCGCAGCACCTCGAGATCGCGATCATGGTAGAAGCGATGCTTGGTGCGCGAATGGCGCGGTTTCAGGAACGCGAACTGCGTTTCCCAGAACCGCAACACGTAGGTTTCGACGCCCAGGACCTCCGCCGCTTCGCCGATCTTGAGGCCGCGCTCCGGCATACCCGCCAGCGTCGGAGTGGAGGACCGCGCGGACGCCGCGGCCTTGGCGGTTTTACGCTTGGGCGCGGCGGGGCGGCTTTTGCGGTTCATGGCTTTCCGGAATTGCCGTTGTTGATGCGGTCCTTGAGGACCTGGCTTGCCTTGAAGGATAGCACGCGGCGCGAGTCGATTGTTATGGGGGCGCCGGTTTGAGGGTTGCGGCCGCGGCGCGCGTTCTTCTGGTTGACGATAAAGGTGCCGAAGCCGGAGATCTTGACCTTATCGCCGTCGCGCAGACTTTCGCGAATGATCGCAAAGACGGCTTCGACCACCTCTCCGGCTTCCTTTTTGGAGGAGCCTACCCGCTCGTAGATCAAATCCACGAGATCGGCTTTGGTCATGCCCTGCGGCGTATTGGTCCCCACCCAACTCGCTACGAGCACGCTTTACTGCCGCAACTCCGCTCCCAGGCGCGTCCTCGCCTGTTCAACCACGGCGGTATGGACGCGGTTGACCTCCTCATCTGTCAGCGTGCGGTCTTTCGCCCGATATCGACAAGCCAGCGCTACGCTCTTCCTCCCCGGTGCGATCCCCTGGCCTTCATACACATCGAAGACCTCGACACTTTCCAGCAGAGGCGACGCGGCCTCCCTAACCGTCCTGATAACCGTCTCCGCGGGGAGGTCTCGTTCCAGAACCAACGCAACGTCGCGCCGAACAGCCGGAAAACGCGGAGGTATTTCGATTGTTTCGCGCGGCGAGAAACCATAAGAAATGAATTTCGTTAAGTCAAGTTCAAACACCGCGCACGGCGTGCTGAGCTCCAGTCGCATCGCCTCGCGCGGATGCAACTCTCCCACATAACCGACCCGCCCACCTTCCAGGGAGATGGTCGCGGCGCGCGCGGGATGCAGAAACGGCACGGCGTCCGGCAGCGCAGCATCGAACGAGATTCGCTCGCGCAAATTCATCGCCTCGAACCACGATTCGAGGATTCCTTTCACGGAAAAGAATCCGCCGTCGATTCCGCCCTGGCCGATTGCCGGCACCAGGTACTGACCATTGCTCAAGCCGGCGAGGACCAGGGTCTCGGAGGCGGCGCCACCGCGCATCGCGAATACTTTTCCGACTTCAAAGGCATGGAATGCGGATGCTTGCCGGTTGAGATTGAATTGCAGCGCGGCAACCAGCCCCGGCATCAGGCTGCGACGGAGCTCGCTGAGTTCCGCGGATAGCGGGTTCTGAACCTTCAGCGACTGAACGTCGGCGACAACGCCGGGAAACCGCTCATTGTCGGCCGGCGCGATAAACGCGAGCGTGCGAACCTCGTTCAACCCCGCTCCCAGCATCACTTCGCGTGTGCCGCGCAGGAACAGGCGCAAAGGGTTTTCAAATGAACGCGATGCGATCCGCTCGGGCATCCCGCTCGGGACCTCATCGAGGCCCCCGAGCCGCGCCACTTCCTCGGCCAGGTCGGCAGGCTCGTTGAGATCGGCGCGCCACGTCGGCGGCATGACCTTGAGCGATCCACGCCCCGCCGGCCTCACGTCGGCGCCTATCGCCTTGAGGCGGCGTTTCGTTTCCGGTAGCGGGATCGAAGCGCCAGTCAAGGAATGCATCGCCGCCAGGTCGAAGATGATCTCGCGCGGCCGCGCAGGCTTGGCGTCCAGGTCGGTCGCGGCACCCATGGGCCTGCCGCCGGTGAAGCCCGTGATTAGTTCCGCAACTCGCGCCAGAGCGGTCAGTTGTCCCGCGCGATCGATTCCGCGCGCGAACCGGTAGCTGGCTTCGCTATGAAGTTGCAG
>DATJWT010000020.1:0-7080 GCA_035500975.1 Binataceae bacterium (SeqCode) | reverse complement strand
GCGCAGCTTCGACGGGATCAGAACGCGGCCCTGCCGATCTACCGGTACTTCCTGCGCGCCGCCGATGTAGAAGGTTTCGAACTTCTGCACCTTGGGATCGAATTGACTGCGGGTCGCGACCTTCTCCACGAACGCATCCCACTCGCGCGGCGGATACAGCTCGAGACATCGCTCTCGCTCGTGGAAAAAGTTGGTGACGAACAGGCGATCGTGCCCTTCGCGCTGGAGGACCTCGCGGAACCGCGCCGGGATGCTGACGCGTCCCTTTTCATCGATCGCGTGGTCGAATCGACCGCTGAACACCGCAGGCCTCCCTAGAGGCCCACAATATCCCACTATCTACCACTGAGGTCAAGTAAGACCGCGAAGGCGCAGGAAAAAATGAGTATCAAATTCACTAGTCACTATGGCGAATGAAAGGCGAAATACTATTCGCCTGCTCCCTCTATAGTCCCGCCCCCAAACTCTGGGAGGAATTTTGTCAACCCGCGTGTGATGCGCGCAACGTGTCCCGGACGTCCGCGAGGAATCCCATGACAGCAACGGGTAGGCCTAAACAACCCTTCCGCCCAGAAGAACAACTTTCTTGACAGGGTACTACCGCATTAGGGAAACTCGCGCGGGCCTCCGTGTCACAAACTTTCCCGGACACAGGGCGGAGAGGGGATTTAAGAGATGACGTTTAAAGCATGGCTGCGCACCGCGATCGTCGTCGCGGCCGGTGTGACATTTGCGGTTGGACTTACCACTTCACCCGCCTGGTCAAGGAAAAAGAAGGTAGAACCGACTCCCACCCAGACCCCGACGCCGACTCCTACGGCGACGCCTGAGGTCAAGGCCTGGAACTTCGATTCCGACAAGGCCCACGCGATGCCGGCCGGATGGACCGCCATCGAGGGCGATTGGGAAGTCATTCCCGACCCCACAGCCCCCAGCCAGCCAAACACCTACGGGTTGCCGGCGGGCCGCACCATCAGCTCGCTTACGCACGGGCTGAACTACAACCTCGAAACCATTCTCACCGATCCGACCGAGTACGGCGATTTCACTCTGGAAGCATCGTTCAAGTCAGCGGGAGGCCGCTTCGATTGCTCGGGCGGGCTGATCTTCCGGTACGTCGACGCGAACAACTTCTACCTGCTGTCGGCCGGATGCCCTAGTGACTACTTCGCGCTCTCGCGTATGACGGGCGGCAAGTTGGAGAACCTCAAGCAGCAGGTCGTGCCCACCGACAAGGACACCTGGTACAAGCTCAAGGTCTGGGCGCAGGGCAGTCACCTCACCTGCTACGACGACAACAAGATGATCTTCGACGTCGATGACGCCAAGATCGCGAAGGGCCGCATCGGCTTGTGGGCAAGCGATGATTCGCAGGCGCGTTTCGACGACGTGACGATCACTCTGCCGATCCCCGGAGCTTCGCAATAACCGGTCGTACTGAAAGCGGCGAGACGCCTTGAATCGAGGCGTCTCGCCGCTTAACCTTCTCGGTAATGGAAACGACTGACGAAACCCGCCCGGTCCGGCTCGAAATCGAGCAGCTGACCACCCTGAACTATTTCAGCGAGTTGGCCCAGGGCATCGGGCTGACGCTCGGGATGGGAATCCTCTGGGGGCTAGAGGTCGTCCGCAACTCCTATTTCCGCCTTCTCGATCGGCTCAACTTCAAACCGCGCCGCAAGCCCGCAAGCGCATTTCCCCCGGGCCGCCCCAAGAAACGCCGCCACCTCCGCGTCTAAGGCAAGCATCCGACGCCAAAGTGGCGCAGGCTTCAGCCTGCGTTCCTGCGTGGCACAGGCTTCTAGCCTGCGCTCCTGAGCAGGCGAATTACACCACGCCGTCCGCACGCAGCCGCTCGAATTCCTCCGCCCCGACCCCAACCGACGCCAGCACTTCGCGCGTGTGCTCACCCAGCTCCGGCGGTCTGCGCAGCTCACCTGGTCTCGGCTGGGGCGCATCGGACAGCTTGATCGGCGAGCCTGCCACCCGAATCTGACCGCGGGTCGGAAAATCACTTTCGACCAGCGTCCCCCGCATCGCCATCTCAGGATCAGCTACCACCTCATCCAGTTGCCGCACCGGAGCGCACGGGACTCCCAACTCGATCAACTTCTGGATCATCTCGTCGCGCCCTTGATTGCGCGTCCAATCCGCCATGTACCCATCGAGCTCGTCGGCGATTCGCAGCCGCGTCGCATGCGATGCGCATCGCGGGTCCGAAATCAGTTCTTCATGACCAATCAGCCTTGCGATTGTTCTCCAGTGCGCCTCTGTCAGGCAAAAAATGAGAATCTCGCCATCCTTCGCCGGATAGATATTGGTCGGACACGCACCCCAATGCCGATTCCCCAACCGCTTGAACTTGAGACCCTGCAAAGTCGGCGCGACTGCGCTGGTGAGCGCCGGCACGGCCACATCGATCATCGCGACCTCGACCTTTTGGCCGCGCCCGGTCCGCCCACGCTGGATCAGCGCCGCCAGGATGCCGCTCACCAGGTGGCTGCCGGTGCCCATATCGATAAACGTCCCGGAAGTCTTCACGCCGCGATCGGGAAATCCGGTGATACTGATAAATCCCGACGATGCCTGGATCGTGTTGTCCATCGAGCCCAGCTTCGCCCATCGGCTGTTCGACCCGTAGCCTTTGCCGCAGGCATAGATGAGCCGCGGAAAGCGATCCCTCAACTGCGCATAGCCAAGTCCGAATGATTCCATGACGCCGTCGAGGTAGTTCTCGACCAGCACATCGGCATCGGCGATCAGCTTGAGCGCGATCTCCACCGCGCGCTGGTCCTTGAGATTCAGCGTAACCGACCGCTTCTGCGCATTGAGCATCAGGAAGGAATACCCCGCGCCACCGGGCGGCAAATCGGGCCGCCGCAGCACATCGCCAATCCTGGGCGGCTCAATCTTGATGACATCTGCGCCCATGTAAGCGAGCTGCATAGTGCAATACGGCGCCGCGTACACCTGCCCAAAATCGATCACGCGTATTCCTTCAAGCGGTAAGGTCATAAGCAAATCCTTCTTCTCTGGCCTCTCTCGTTATTTGTACGGGAGAGGCGGCCCAGCGAAGCGAGGCGGTGTGGTCCTCCGCTTCCTGAAGTGAGCGCGGACTTCAGTCTGCGCTTTCGAAAATGCCGATGGTCTCACTCCTTATCTCAACAACGTCCGCGCGATCACCATCCGATGCACTTCCGACGGCCCCTCGCCAATCCTGCGTACCCGCGCCTCCCGATACCATCGCTCCAGCGGCAGCTCCTTGCTCACCCCGTAACCGCCGTGAATTTGCACCGCGCGATCGACCACATTGCCGAGCACTTCGCTGGAGTACAGCTTCGCGATCGATGCCTCAGTGCGAAAGTCCTCCTTCCTGTCGGCCTTCCACGCTCCGTCCCACGTGAGCCATCGCGCCGCGCGCAATTCCACCTCCGAATCCGCGAGCATCCACTGAATCGCCTGCCGCCGCGACAAGAGCTCTCCAAAGGTGCTGCGCCGTTTCGCGTGCTCGATTGCCATCTTCAGCGCCGCGACTCCCACTCCGACGTTGCATGCCGAGTACGGAAAGCGCAGCCGCGCGAGCAAATCGAGGCACAGGTTGAGTCCCTGCCCTTCTTCGCCGAGCCGCTGCTCGATCGGCACGACACAATCTTCCAACGCCACTTCGTTCGGGATCGCCGAGGTGCGAATCGTCCGAATCGGTCGGGGCGTAAACCCCGCCTGCCCCTTCTTGATAATGAAGCAGGTCACGCCCTGCCTGCCGGCCTTCGGGTCGGTGCGCGCAAACACCACGCCCCACTCGGCCTCGTGCGCATGCGAGATGAAAATCTTGGTGCCGTTGAGAACGTAGCTGTCGCCCTGGCGAACCGCGCGGCACTGAATCGCGCCGGCAGGGTCGGACCCGCCGGAGGGCTCCGTGATCGCAAAGAACGTGTACCACGCGTTCTTGATCGTGCCGCCGGCGTATTTCTCCTTCTGCTCCGGCGTGCCCGCCCAGATCACGGGCGGCGGCGTCCGCCCGAACACCCCAGCGCCAGGGTTGTAGAGACCCATCCGATGCTGGGCCATCTCCTCGGTCAGCACCGTCATCTGAAAAGTGCTCAGTCCCCCGCCGCCGTATTCCCTGGGCGAGCCCATGCACCACATGCCGGCGGACTGCGCCTTGCGCGCGATCCGCCAGTAGTCATCCTCGGGAATCTCCGGCGCATCAGGATCGATCCGCGCTTCGATCGGAATTATTTCATCGCGAATGATCTTGCCGAGCTGGTCGCGCAGCGCGACCAGCTCTTCCGGAAGCTGATATCCATTCATCGCATCCATCGTTTCACCTCCTGGTGCCGCGCCCCGCGAAAGCCCTCTCCCCGGGAAGAAGGTGTCCCGTCCTCGGGACGGATAGGGGAACCTTGAACAACGAGTCGCCCTGATATCAAGGCGCCTTAAGTAAGGTCAGCTTCCTGTTTCCAAGCCGCGTCTGAGCCTCGCAATCCAAACCTCGCGCATCCACTCCAAATCGTATGCGCCCCAGGTGCCCCGAATTTCCAGATCGATCGCACGCACGTGCTCGATTGCATCGGTGATTTTCCTGACCGCCGCCTCACCGCGCGTCGCCCGATCGCTCTCGATACCGAGTTTCACGTCCAGGTAATCGACGATTCCTTCCAGCACTTCCGCGCTGTAAGTCCAGAGCTGCCTCTCCGCCTTCAGCAACGCGATCGATCCTTTTACCGCGTCGGTCGCGCTGAGCGCACGCCGCAACAACGCCGACGCCTGCGCTATCTCGCTGCGTTTGCGCCGAGCCTTCGATGGTTCCATCCGCAGGCTCATCACGTCCGCGTAGTCGAGCACCAACCTCGATGCGTCCGCGATTGCCCGATACGCATCGCTCATCTCCACCGCGCACCGCGGATGCCGTCCGCGAGCCGTCGCTCTCAATGCCTCGTCGCTATCTGAATTGACGTCGCGAGTGCATCGCACGAACGTCTCCAGATTGGTCGGATACGCCAGCAAACTGTACGCGCCGAAACTCAGGCACGAGATGCTGTCGATTCCCAGCGCACGGTACGCACGCATGTCGCGCGCGATGATCGCCGGCGATGCGAATGCCAGCCCGCCAAACAAAATCGCGTCGGCGTAATACTCAAAGATGTCGCACCGCCCCTCGAAAATCTCGACGTACCGTTTCAAAGAATCGAAGTAGCGCGAATTGATCTCGCACTGCCGGCTATCGATCGCGTGCGAGTAGCAGCGCTCGCGCGGCGCCCATTCGACCCGCACGTTCGGCAGCGGCCGCAGCCCGGGATACGGGTCGATCGTGTCGTGGTATGCAAGGTACGCAACCGCCCGCGAATCGCCGCTTCGCGCCAGCGACTCGGCAATCGTGTTGACCACTTCCATGTACTGATGCTGCGGCGCGAGCTCGCGGCACGACCCGCATCGGCACCAGGCGCCCCGCTTCACATCCGCGCCCCATACATGCAGGAGCTGGTTCTCCGGGTAATCGGCCACGTAGCGAAGGGCGCCCTCGCGCACGATATCGATCGCCGCGCGGTTCGATACGCAGAGGTTGCCGCGCGGCAGCCGCTTCCCATCATCGTCGGCGGGAAACAGCGCCGGATCGCTCTCGAATTTCTCCCGCGGCAGCAGGATTTGCAGCACGTGGCCGCCGTACTCCACGCCGATTCCGTGCGCGCCCAGCATCGGAGCGATCTCATCGATCCGAAGCCGCGTGTCGTGCGCGTGCCGGATGTAAGAAAACGTGTTGATACCGCGCCGCGCCATCCACGGGATGAATTCGCGATCGTGCCGCAGATGCAGTTCCAGCCGATCGGCGAACCCGTAATTCCAGGTCATGATGTCCGACACGAACCCGCGCCGGCTGAACGATGGAATCACCGCGTATGGTTCGATCTTCCCGACCTTCTCAACTTCGATTCGCGGAAAGCGGGCGGGTGCACCCGGGGGAAATTCCGCGCCGAGCCGCGCGAGCAAGTCCGCCGCCGCATGAACCAGCCCGCGCTCGCTCCCAGCCCGTATCGAGAGCGATCGCTCGCCGTTGCGCGCTATCCGGAATGAGTCCTCACTGAGCGC
Source organism: Binataceae bacterium (SeqCode) (assembly GCA_035500975.1). Lineage (GTDB taxonomy): Bacteria > Desulfobacterota > Binatia > Binatales > Binataceae > JAFAHS01. Next base: position 993 of record DATJWT010000020.1, on the reverse strand, counting down.
GGCACCGTTGCTCTGCGACAATCCTTCGTTGCTGCCCAAATCCAGGACAATCTCGCGCCGACCAATTGCGGCATTCTCCGCGATCGAGGTCGCGCATCCCGTCATCTGCACCAGCCCGTCACTAAGCTCCCTAACCGCCGTCGCCCCAACCTCGCCCAAGGCACCATGCCTGATCGCAGCTTCTTTAGGGGCAACGTTTTGCGGTCTCATGACCAACCTCGGGCTTTCGCGAGAGAGCCTTCCTCCCCGGGGAGAAGGTGGAGCGCTGCGCGCCGGATGAGGGGAGCCACCTCATTTTTCGCGCGATTGCGGGATGATAACATGACCCCACGACTTTAATACTGACCGCTTCCTGAGTGGCACCGGCTTCCAGCCTGTGCTCTTCCAGACGAACAGCCAATGCCAAGCCCCAACGACATCCTCTCCGAGCTCAAAAAAGTAAAATATCCCGGCTTCAGCCGCGACATCGTCTCCTTCGGGATGGTCAAGGACATCGAAGTCGCCTCCAGCGGTGTCACCGTCATTCTCACAGCCGCGTCGGCCAAGCCCGAACTGATCGGCGAGATCGTCGATGGCGTGAAGGCGGCAGTCACCGCGATGCCCGGTGTTCCCGCCGTGCAGGTCCGCGTCGAACAGCCGCAGGCTGCCGCGCCGCGCGCGGTCGGCGCCGGCGCTCCCGCGCATCGCGATATCCCCGGTGTTAGGCACATCATCGCGGTCGCCAGCGGCAAGGGCGGCGTCGGCAAATCCACCGTCGCGGTAAATCTCGCCCTGGCGCTGCGCGGACGCGGATGGCGCGTCGGGCTCATGGACGCGGACGTGTACGGCCCCAGCGTCGCGATGATGGTGGGTTTCGAAAAGGCGCCATCGCTGACTCCCGAACGCCGCATCATCCCGCTGGAGCGCTACGGAATCAGGTACGTCTCGATGGCCATGTTCATCAACGACGAAACCGCCGTGATCTGGCGCGGCCCGATGGTCACCAAGCTCGAG
>DATJWT010000019.1:0-5273 GCA_035500975.1 Binataceae bacterium (SeqCode) | reverse complement strand
CAGGTCGAGGGTCGCGATTCGCTCGGCGACTCGCGCGGGCTGATTGATATAGGGCGGCATCTGCACGATGCCATGGCCGATCCTCACATTCTTCGTTCGTGCCGCGCACGCGGCGAGGAAAATTTCCGGCGCGGAAGAATGCGCGTATTCTTCCAGGAAATGGTGCTCGGTCGCCCACACGTAGTCGTAGCCGGTGCGGTCGGCGAGCTCGACCTGTTCGATTGCGTTTTTCAGCAGCAGATGTTCCGAATCGGGCGTCCACGGACGCGGAAGCTGATGCTCGTAAAATCCGCCGATCTTCATTCCTGGAGTCCTTTCATGTTGAAGCCGACTTGCCGGCCAAGCCCACGATCGTTATTATCAGAACAATCTCGAAACCTCAAAGACTCAAAGTGTACTGTGATGCCTGCCGCTTCCCCCAAACTGCACAGCGTTCCACGCGCGAACGCGACTAACCAATACTCGCTCGACGACGATATCGGCTACCTGCTGGCGCGCGGCTTCGCGCAGGCGCATCGCAATCTGTATCGGCGGTTGGCAGATCTTGATCTCACACCGCGCCAATTCGTGATTTTGATCAAGCTGCGCGAGGAAGGCGAAGCTTCACAGAACCGGCTGGGACGACTGGTTGGGATGAAGCCGGTGACGATCCATGGTGTCATCCAGCGCCTGACGGCGCGCGGCTTTATCGTGACGCGCTACGATGCTGCCGATCAGCGGCTGTCGTTGCATTCACTGTCCCCCGCGGGTAGAGCGATAGTCCCGGAGCTGATGGACCGGGCAAAAGGCGGCCTCGTGCAGACCTTGGCGCCGCTCAATCGCGATGAGCAGGCAGTCATGCGCCGTCTGCTGAAGAAACTTTTCTAGAGGCGCCGGGCTGTTCTCTCTGACGTGACCGCTCGCGGCAGTTGAGCCCAATCCACGATTGTCAGCTGGGTCTACAGAGAAACCTCTATCAGTCCCGCGACCACAGTGCCGTTTGGACACGAATACAGAGGCGCGGTCCCTCGCGATGATGCGCGTTGAGGCAGCGAGTCGCGACACTCGCTGCCACGTCCGAAGTGCGAAACATCGCGGCATCTTAGTCTGTCGTGAAGGCTGCAGACGTATCGTCCGCTGAGATCCCTCGGCTTCGCTCGGGATAACGTCCTGGCTCCAGGCGGGAGGATTGAGACTCTACCGCCACGACGGCAATTTCTTCACAAGCTCTTAGCATGAGGCTCACGCCGGGAGTACGCATTTTGCTCTAATGGTTTTCAGGATTTCACAACTGAATCGCAGGCTCGGCCGCACAGGATGCGCAGGCATCTAATCAGTGTTCCCCCGGACGGTGCACAGGCGCGTGAATCTTAGTAATGATCGCGCGGTGCTTTCTCGAGAATGGGCAAATCCAGGCTACAAAAGTAGTCCGGAACTGAGCTCCCGCTAATCGGGCGAGTCGCCCGACACCACTGAACAAGCAGACCCAAGTATTGGAATGAACAGCAGACCGAGTTTCAACATCCCAGGCCACTGACCTCTCTTCAGTGGTAGCCGGCGGGTCGCCGGTTTACGCGAAGCGTCAATCCCGGGCCAAGTCGGGCTGGCGCGATACTCGCCGCCGATGCCGTTCATGGTGCCCATGTATTTGCGCACCAGCGGCCGAGCTAAGCCTCGCTTCGCTTGCTAGTTCGCAGTCGCAGTCCAGGTGAAAGCCGCTATCCTCCAGGAGGCGCCGTTCTGCCGTAGTACGATGTTGACCAGGCCCGGGAAGCTTTCAGGTCGGCCGTCCCGTTTGAGGTAGATCACAACAGGCAGGACTACATTGGCACGCGCACCCTCAGTATCGTTTGTCAGCGGTTTCCCAGGCTCGAAGTCATAGTCTGTAAAGCCCTCGATGGTGTTCGACTTATCGAGATCGGATATCCAGTTTCTAAATGCGTTCTTCCCCCGCCAATAAAAACGCGGAAAAGCGTCGGTCACAGACGGCTGCTGGACGAAGAGCCTGGACATTGCCCGAAGGTCGCCCCTGTTCCAATCTGCGAACAGGGTCGTCACAGTTCCAAGTGGGGATGAATCGGATTCCTGTGCGGCCACAGACGGCAATTCGAGCATCAAACAAAGTACGAATACCAAAACAACTACTCTCATCGGGTTGAGGCCTTTCCAAAGACGCTTGGTCATAAAGCCACCTGCCCCCGGAGAGTAGCAGCGAAGCGCGCAGCTATCGATGCGTTAGAAGCCAGAAACGGATCGGTGTTCCGATAAATCCCCCCAGCACCGAGCCGCCGGAGGTGCGCGTTGAGGCAGCGAGTCGCGGCACTCGCTGCCACCTGCGAAGTGCGAAACATCGCGGCATCTTAGTCTGTTGTGAAGGCTGCGGTCGTATCGTCCGCTGAGATCCCTCGGCTCCGCTCGGGATGACGTCCTGGATCGCGTGGTGCTTTCTCGAGGATGGGGAAACTCCGGCCACAAAAGTAGGCCGGACCTGAGCTCCTGCTAATCGGGCGAGCCGCTCGACACTAGTGAAGAAGCAGCCAAGTATTGGAATGAACCGCAAACCGAGTTTCAACACCCCGGGCCACTGACCTCTTATCAGTGGGGGCCGGCGGCTCGCCGGTTTACGCGAAGCGTCAATCCCGGGCCAGCGGCGGGCCTCCGGGGATGCCGGCCAGCCTTAGTTGCTCGAGACCTTGGCCTTGATGCCCGCGATGTGCAGGGCTTTTTCCTTGGCGCCTTTCAGGTCGTAGTAGCGGCGGGTCACGATGCGCTGGGCGTAGAGGCCACCGCCGGCCTGTACGTTGGTGACTGCTTTCCAGCCGCCGTAGGCGTCGGCGGTCAGGTCGCGGATGGCGTGGAACAGGCTGGCGCGATACTCGCCGTCGACGCCGTTCATGGTGCCCATGTACTTGCGGACGAGCGGCCCCGTGACTTCGTTTTCGAAATCGGCCGGGGACGGCGCAGTCAGCACCGAGCCGCCGGAGATATCGTGCAGATGCCGGACCATCACGTTGTAGTTCGCGGCCGCATGATACTTGCCGGCGTTGGTGTAGAGCTCGTCGGGGAAGGCGCCCTCGGGCGTGACGCTGCAATTCGCGATCGCGGCCTCGAGCGCGGCGCGCACCAGCGTGGCATGGATGATCATCTCGGAGATCTTCTCGCGGATGTGACTTTCCCTGGCCAAGCCGTTCGCCTCGGCGATCAATTGCGCGAAGCCGACGAGCTGATCGGCTTCTTCCGCCATCCCGGAGAGACCGCCCAGGCGCTCCCACAGCCCCAGCGAATGCGCGAAGACGGCAGCCTGCCCTACTTCACCATCGAGGAAGATGCGCTCGTTCGGGACGAAGACGTCATCGAAAATCACGAAGCCTTCGGGCATGTGATACCTGGACGAGATCGGAAAGATGCGATTGTCGGGATGGCGCGGCGCATAGGTGGTATCGACGATCTTCACGCCCGGTGAATTGACCGGCACCGCGCACGCGATCGCATAGGATTCCTCGCCCGGCTTCATCGCCTTGGTCGGAATCGTCATCAGCTCGTGGCCCAGCGATGCGCCGGTGATGTGCAGCTTGGCGCCGCGAATGACCACGCCGTCCTTGCGGCGATCGACCACGTGCGTGTACGCATCGGGGTCGTCCTGCTTCCCCGGCGGCCGGCTGCGATCGCCCTTCGCATCGGTGATGCACTCGACGATCCGGATGTCGCGCTTCTGCGCGCCCTGTACGTAGTGACGAATCCGCTCGGTGTACTGCGGGAGCGAATCGCCGATACGCGTGGCTGCCGTAGTCAGCGTCATGATCGACTGGTAGGTGACGGCAGATACGATGTCGGCCTCGTGCGTGAGGGGAATGCGCTCCTTCAGCTCGTCGGCCGAGTGCGGAATCGCCATCAGCGGGCTGACCGCATCGGGTTTGGGCGAGTACCAACGGTCGTAGCCGGCAGCGACGCGCGAGACGCAGGGCCCGAGGACAGGATGAGTCACGTGGTCGCGGACGCGTTCGCCCTCAAAGAAGGTTTCGCGATTATCGTTGAGGGTCTTCTTGTATTGCTCTCCGGTCATCATGGCCGTTGGCTCCTTGGTCGAATGGACAGGGTTCTCGAGCGAGTCGCGGTCCCAAGATTAGCTAAACGTTCGTTCAATTCTCAAACGATTCGCATTCGCCTGGCGGGCATCCCTTGGACACGGATAGCCGCCTTGCATAGTCTAGCCGCGTGTCCGCGCCAGACGATGCCAACCTGATCGCGGCAGGATTCGATCCCGCCGCTCCCGCAGCAGAGGCGGTTGCCAAGCTGCGGCAGCTCAGCACAAACCCGGAAATTCCCGGCGCCACGATCGCGCACGCGCTCGGCAACATCGCCGACCCCGGCGCGGCCGCGATGCTGGCCGAGATGGAGGCGCACGCGGCGGGATCGTTGCGGCGCGAGATCAGGCGGGCGCTGTTCAAGCTCCATCAGCGCGGAATCGAACCGCCTTCGTCCGCATCGGCGGGGCGCGCGCCGGTGTCCGCGCCTGAAGGGGGCAACCTGACGGCGCTCTTCTCGCCTATCGATTCGGACGGCGCACGCATCATCTGGATCACCAAGCCGCGCACGCAGGGCGGCCTGATGCGCCTGTGGGGAATCGTGTCCGAGGAGGAGGGTCTGGTCGGAGCGATCGCGGGAACCGTAGGCCGCCGCGAGCTGCGCGAGGAACGCGAGGACATGGAGCGGCGCGCCGGCATGAAGCTGGTCGAGGGCGACTGGCGTTTGGCGGACTTCATCCTGTGCGAGGCCTACCGGCACACGCCCGAGGCTCGGCGCGGCAAAGTCGGGAACTTCCTGGCATTGCGCGCGGAACTCGTATCGTCCCCGCCGCCGACCGCACTCGACCATCCGGTATATGCGGAGCTGGCGAACGACGTCGCCAGGGATCCCGCACCTGAGCTGCTCAACGAACCGGAGATAGCGGAATGGAAACTCGCCGGCGACCAGATCGCTCCTTATGTCGATGAACTGAATCGCGCGAATGAGAGCACGATCGTGCTGAACCAGATACAGCAGCAGGGCCGTGTCGCGCAGATCGTGGAGCGCGCGATAGCGAGCATATTCACGGGCGACAGCGGCGAGCGCATCCGCCGGCGCCTCGAGGACACCGCCTACTACCTGTTCAGGACCGGCAGACGCGAACAGGCGGGATGGGCGATCGCGGCGGCCGCAAAGATTCGCGACGGGGCGGATCTGAAACGCATTCCATTCTTCATTGGGTTCATCCGGATGCAGTTGGGAAGCGTGGTTGCCGAGGAGCAGCAGAA
>DATJWT010000018.1:0-2408 GCA_035500975.1 Binataceae bacterium (SeqCode) | reverse complement strand
GGCCACAGCTTCGACACCCGCTCGCGCACCTCGTCCGGGGTGCCCACGATCGCGAAGGTGGTGACCATCTCGTCCGGCACCGCCTTGAGCATCGCGGCCGTATCCTTGCGCGCGGCAGCATCCACCACCGCGGCGGCCTGCGCGCCGAAGCCGTGCGCCGCGTAGTACTTGTTGTACTGCGCGACGCTTGAATAGAAGGCGATGGTGCCGCGCATGTCGTCGATCGCCTGCTTGCGGTCTTTGGCGATCGCCACGTAGTTCCACAGGTTCACGTGGAAGTCGCCGCGCTTGCGGCCCTTCGCCGCCAGCAATTTCTCCAGCCGCGCCGATTGGGTCTCGACCCAACCTTGCGACCATACCGGATGGCCCAGGAGTCCGTCGGCAGCCTCGGCAGACAGAGTCACCGTGGCTTCAAACAAGGCCGGCACGTAGATCGGAATCGAAGCCCGCACCGGCTTCCGCGTGCCGAATCCGCGCAGGTCGAGCTTGTGGTACGCGCCGTCGATTTCGCCAAGCTGGCCGGTGTGCCCCTTCTCGATCACCGCGCGCACGGTAGTCACGACTTCGCGCAGATGCGCGACCGGCTTGCCATATGCCACGCCGTGCACGCGCTCGTTCCAGTCGCGCACGCTGGTGCCGAGCCCCAGCACCATCCGCCCGCCGCTCAGGCGATCGATATCGAGTGCGCTTAGAGCGGTCTCGACTTCGCTGCGCACGAAGGCGAGCGCGATGCCGGTGCCGAGCTTGAGCCGCCTGGTCGCCATCGCGGCCGCGGCCAGCGTCACGAAGGGCGGAGAATGCAACTGCGGCGACCAGACGCCGTACAAGCCCAGGTCCTCGAAGCGCCGCATCAGGTCCGCCAGCTCCTGCGCCGGCATCGCCTGCACGATTTCCCAGTAGTCGCGTTTCATCATTCTTTTGGAGGGCTTCCCAACCACATGTTCGCAGCAGGCTCAGCAGCCGAGATTCTTCGCTCCGCAGACTCCGCTCCGAATGACGGACAACACGGGCCTTTCCGTCATTCGGAACAAAGCGAAGAATCTCAATTGAGCACGCGTCTCCCGGAAATTTTTCTAGCGTGCTGCCGCGCTGTGTAACTCCTCGATCGCCACACGCTTGTGCGGATTGAAATGCGGCAGCACGTGCTTCGCCATCAGCCGGAGCGAATTCATGATCTTCTGATGGGGGATGCGCCCGGCCTGCTTGAAGCAGATCACCTGGCTGACGCCGGCCTTCTCGAAGCCTTCCAGCTTGCGGATCACTTCGTCGGGATTCCCCACCACCACCATCGGATGCTGCTTCAACTGCGCATCGGGAATGTCCTTGGGATCGAGATCGACCGCCATCAGGTTGCGCAGGTATTCGTATGAATAGAGCTGGTTCTTGGTCATCAGGGGCTGGAACAACTTGGCGACGTTGTGCATGAACCATCGCGCGCCCTCGATACCGACCGCCTCGTCCTCCTTGTTCTCGGCGACGTGCGCGATGATCAGCGAGCCGAAAGCCTGGTTGGGCACCTTGGGAACCTGATCTTTTCGATTTTCAAAAGCCTGGTTGTAGCTTTCGACCGCGGATTGCACGAAATCGAAATTCAGGCTGAAGCTCAGCACGCCCAGCCCGCGATCGCCCGCCATCTGGTAGCTGTCGGGCGCGACGCACGCCATCCACATGGGAGGATGCGGTTTCTGAATCGGCTTGGGCACCACGCGCCGCGGCGGAATCTTGATGAGCTTGCCGTTGAACTCCAGGATCTCCTCGGTCCACGCCTTGACGATCACTTCCAGCGCCTCGCGCACTTCTTCGCGAGTGCGATCGTAGTTGACGCCGAAACCGTCGAGTTCCTGCGCGGTCGTCGAGCGCCCCGTGCCCACATCGACGCGCCCGTTGCTCATGATGTCGAGGACGGCGGCCTGCTCCGCGACCTTGATGGGATTATTGAAATTGAACGGCAGCAGCCGCACGCCGTGCGCGATGCGGATGTTGCGGGTGCGCTGCGTGACCGCGCCGTAGAACACCTCGGGGGCGGGGCTGTGCGAGTATTCCTCGAGGAAGTGATGCTCGACTTCCCACACGTAGTCGATGCCGATCCTGTCGGCCAATTCGATCTGGGCGAGCGCTTCCCAGTAAACGTTGTATTCACTGAGCGCGTGCCAGGGACGCGGGGTCTCCATTTCATAGAGCAATCCGAATTTCATGAGGGGTTCCTCCTTCAGACTTGCGACGACTCGCGGGGTTCCTGCTCGTAACTACTCCCATTGGGCCCCGACTTGAAAGGACCGCCGACTTCGCCCCTCTTTGTCATCCTGGGCGGAGTCTGCGGAGCGAAGAATGACGGAAGAAAAACCGCGGACTTATCGCGCCGATGCTTGCGTATTCGCGCCGGGCTTGCCGGCGAGATACTGCGCAAA
>DATJWT010000017.1:0-6259 GCA_035500975.1 Binataceae bacterium (SeqCode) | reverse complement strand
GCGACGGCAGAGGCCGCGCAGATGCTCGAAGCGGCGAAGTCCGATGCACGCGAGCTGCTGGACTCGGCGCGGACGCGAATCGAAGGGGAGCTTCGGTCCGCGGAACGCGAGCTGGAACAGATGGGACGAACGCTCGCATCTGAGTTGGCTGAACGGGTGCTCGGCCGTCCGCTCAACGGAAGCGGAACGAGCAACTGAACGATGAAACGATCGATTGTGACCGCCGCACTCGCATTCGCGGCGTTTTTCCCGTCAGCCGCGATGGCGGCTGAAGAAGCCGAGGGGCACGGCTCCTGGCTCACTCTCTCTTTCTTTGCGATCAACTTCCTCCTGTTCGCATTCATCCTGGTTTATTTCGCGGGTCCGCAACTGCGGAAGTTCTTCGGCGATCGCGCCTCGAACATCCACGCCAACCTTGCGAAGTCCGAGGAAGCCCTGCGCGAAGCGGAACAGCTCGCGCGCGCGGCCGCGGAAAGAATTGCCGCGCTGGAAAACGAAGTAGCGACCCTGAAGCAGGACCTCGAAAGCGAGACCAGGTTTCAGGTCAATCGCGTCCAGGAGTTGGCGCGCGCGAATTCCGAGCGAATCCGGCGCGACACCCAGGCAACGGCCACCGCGCTGGCGGACAACGCCCAGCGCCGCGTGCGCGAGAATCTAGCGACGGTAGCGGCGCAACTGGCGCGCGACCTGATCTCGCGTCATTTCGAAGCGGCGGATCAGCGGCGGCTGCTCGACGGCTTCATGGAGAAGCTCGGGCAGGAGGCGCGGCGATGAAAAGTACCCGCGTCGCAAAGCGCTATGCGCGCGCCCTCATCGAGCTGGCCGAGAAATCACAGGTCGAGAAATGGGGTGCGGAGCTGGAACGGCTCGCCGCGATCGTCGATTCGCCCGAGTTGGAAGCGCGCCTAGCATCGCCGGAGTTGAGCCAGGAATCGCGCCAGGAAGCGATGGCCAAGATTGCGGAGAAACTGGACCTGAGCTTTCCGCTGCGATCGTTCGCGGTGGTCGTGGCGCGTCACGGGCGTATCGCCGAAGTCACCGCGATCGCCGAGGCCTATCGCGACCTGGTGGACGAGATGCTGGGGCGGGAGCGCGCGACGCTGACTTTCGCGGTCGAGCCCACGGCGGAAGAGACGGAGCGGGTCGTCGCGGGCTTGGCGGCGATCGCCAAAAAGACGATCATACCGACCATCAAGGTCGATAAGGAGTTGCTGGGCGGCGTTGTGGCCGAGCTCGGCGGAAAGATCTACGACGGCAGCCTGGCGGCGCGGATCGCGGAAGCGCGGCTCAAGCTGGCAGGACGGGCGTAATCGGCGGGAAACTTTATGGCGGACATTCGACCATCGGAAATCAGTGAGATCCTGAAGAGCGAAATCAAGGGCTTCGAAGGCTCGGTCGCGGTGCGGGAAACCGGAAGGGTTTTGTCGTGCAGCGACGGAATCGCGCGCGTGTACGGATTGCAGAACGCGTCGATGAGCGAGCTGCTCGAATTTCCGCACCAGGTTTACGGGATGGTGCTGAACCTCGAAGAGGACAACGTCGGCGCCGCGCTGTTCGGCGACCCGCAGGAAATCGGCGAGGGCGACGAGGTCAAGCGCACCGGCAGAATCGTCGAGGTGCCGGTCGGCGATGGGCTGATCGGACGGGTGGTGAACACGCTGGGGCAGCCAATCGACGACAAGGGCCCCATCAAGGCGGCCGAGAATCGCCGCATCGAACTCAAGGCTCCCGGAATCATCGTACGCCAACCGGTGAAGGAGCCGCTCCAGACCGGCATCAAGGCGATCGACGCGATGACCCCGATCGGGCGCGGTCAGCGCGAACTGATCATCGGCGACCGCGAGACCGGCAAGACGGCAATCGCGATCGACACGATCATCAATCAGAAAGGTCAGAACTGCCAGTGCATCTACGTCGCGATCGGTCAGAAGCGCTCGACGGTCGCGCAGCTGGTTGAGAAGCTCGCGCGCTTCGGGGCGATGGAATACACGACGGTAGTGGCCGCGACCGCTTCCGAAGCGGCGCCGCTTCAGTTCATCGCGCCCTACACAGGCTGCACGATGGGTGAGTATTTCCGCGACAACGGCCGCCACGCGCTCATCATCTATGATGATCTCAGCAAGCACGCGCAGTCCTACCGGCAGCTTTCGCTGCTGTTGCGGCGCCCCCCCGGGCGCGAAGCGTTCCCGGGCGACGTGTTTTACCTGCATTCGCGGTTGCTCGAGCGCGCGGCCAAGCTGAGCGATGAGCATGGGGCCGGCTCACTTACGGCGCTTCCAATCATCGAAACCCAGGCGGGCGACATCGCCGCGTACATCCCGACCAACGTCATTTCGATCACCGACGGCCAGATCTTCCTGGAAACCGACCTGTTCAACTCGAACGTGCGCCCCGCGATCAACCCGGGACTTTCGGTTTCGCGCGTGGGCTTCACCGCATCGATCAAGGCGCTGAAACAGGTCGGTTCGACGATGAAGATCGACCTGGCGCAATACCGCGAGATGGCGGCATTCGCGCAGTTTGGATCGGACCTCGATGCATCGAGCCAGCGCCTGCTCAACCGCGGCGCGCGCATCACCGAGGTGCTCAAGCAGGGCCAGTACGAGCCGGTGGCGGTCGAAAAGGAAGTGCTGATCGTGTTCGCCGCGAACGAGGGCTACCTCGACAAGCTCGAAGTCGACCAGGTCCAGAAGTTCGAGAAGGGACTGTTCGCGAATTTTGACGCGCGTCATCCCGAGCTGCTCGCCGAGATTATCGAGAAGCGCGAGCTCAGCCCCGACCTCAGGAAGAAACTGGCCGCAGCAATCGAGGGCTACCTGTCCACCTTCCTGGCGGAGAACGGCAAGGCAGCCTAGAGACAGGGCGATTCCGGGCGGATGGCATCGTTAAAGGCAATCAGGCGGCGAATCGCCTCGGTCAAATCGACCCAGCAGATCACGCGCGCGATGAAGCTGATCGCGGCGGCCCGTCTGCGCCGCGCGCAGGAGTCGCTGCTGGCCGCGCGGCCATACAGCGAAGCGCTGACCCGCGTGGCGGATTCGCTGCTGAACGCCGAAGGCGTGGACCTGGCGCCTTCCGAAAATGCACAGAAGCGCGCACTGGTAGCGGTAATCGCGGCCGACCGAGGTCTCTGCGGCGGATACAACACCAACATCCTCCGCGCCGGCGAGGAAACCCGCCGCAATCTCGAAGCAGACGGTTTCGAAGTGGATTACTACGCGGTGGGCAGGAAGGCGGTGGAGCACTACAAGCGCTCGAAAGCATCGATCGCCGTCGAGAGCGTAAACAACCTGCCCCGCCTCGCCACCATCGAGCTGGCCCGGACCATCGCTTCGCGGATGCTGGCCGATTTTCAATCGGGCGCGATCTCGGAAGCATCGATCGTTTACTCACGGTTCCATTCGGCGATGACGCAGGAGCCGACGTACGAGAGATTGCTTCCGGTTCCGAAACAGGAACGGAAGGCAGAAGACGGCGGTGCGGCGTCGGTCGAATATCTTATCGAGCCGAGCCCGAGAGAACTGGTTCCGGTCGTAGTCAGGAACTACCTGGAAGCATCGGTGTTCCACGCGCTGCTCGAAGCCGAGGCATCGGAGAACGGCGCCAAGATGACCGCGATGGATAGTGCGACCAACAACGCCAGTGAGATGATCGAAGCGTACACGCTGGAAATGAACCGAGCCCGCCAGGCACAAATCACCAAGGAACTGATGGATATCGTCGGCGGGGCAGAGGCGATACGCGGATAGCAAGTTCACACAGGAACCCAGGAAAATGAGCGAGACACAGCAGGGAAATATCTGCCAGGTTTTGGGCAACGTGGTTGACGTGCAGTTTTCGTTCGGATCGTTGCCGCCCATCCTGACCGCGTTGCGAGTCAGCAACCCCGCCATCAGCGACAAGGCCAACAACCTTGTTCTCGAAGTCGAGCAGCACCTGGGCGAGAATACCGTCCGCTGCATCGCGATGGACACCACGGACGGCCTGGTGCGCGGTATGCCGGTGGAGAACACCGGAGCGCCGATCTCGGTGCCGGTCGGACCGGGCACGCTGGGACGGCTCATGAACGTCACGGGAGATTCGATCGACGAAGCCGGCCCGATCGAGGCTATCAAGCGCATGCCGATTCATCGCGATGCGCCGGCCTTCGATGAGCAGGGCACCGAGGTGGAAATCCTCGAAACCGGCATCAAGGTGGTCGATCTCATCTGCCCGTTCTCGCGCGGCGGTAAGGTCGGATTGTTCGGCGGCGCCGGCGTGGGCAAGACGGTCACCATCCAGGAATTGATCAACAACGTCGCCAAGCAGCACGGCGGCGTGTCCGTATTCGCCGGCGTCGGCGAGCGCTCGCGCGAGGGCAACGACCTGTATCGCGAACTGCATGAATCGGGAGTGCTCGCGAAGACCGCGCTGGTCTATGGCCAGATGAACGAGTCGCCGGGAGCGCGCGCGCGAGTCGCGCTGTCGGGCGTCACGGTGGCGGAATATTTCCGCGATGAAGAAGGCAAGGACGTGCTGTTCTTCGTGGACAACATCTTCCGCTTCGTGCAGGCCAACTCGGAGGTCTCGGCTCTGCTGGGCCGCATGCCGAGCGCGGTCGGATATCAACCTACGCTGGGCACCGACATCGGCGAGCTCCAGGAGCGAATTACCACGACCAAGAAAGGCTCGATCACCTCGGTGCAGGCGATCTACGTCCCGGCCGATGACCTGACCGACCCCGCGCCGGCAACGACGTTTACGCATCTGGACGCGAAGGTGGTGCTCGAGCGCAAGATTTTCGAGAAAGGGATTTTCCCGGCGGTCGATCCGCTCGCATCGACGTCGCGAATTCTCGATCCGCAGATCGTGGGCGACGATCATTACAACACCGCGCGCCGGGTGCAGGGCATTCTCCAGCGGTACAAGGACCTGCAGGATATCATCGCGATCCTCGGGATGGATGAACTGTCGGCCGACGACAAGCTGGTGGTCGCACGCGCCCGCCGCGTGGAGCGCTTTTTGTCGCAGGCGATGTTCGTGGCGGAGCCGTTTACGAACCTGCCGGGCAAGTACGTGCAGCGGCAGGAGACGGTGCGCGGCTTCCAGGAAATCCTCGACGGCAAATGCGATGACCTTCCGGAGCAGGCGTTCCTGCTGGTGGGAACAATCGACGATGCGCGCGAGAAGGCCGAGCAGATGGCGCGTCAGTCGTAGCGGAGAGTTCCTTGGCTGATCGTTTTCCACTCAAGCTGGTCACCCCGACCGGCATCGTTTTCGAAGGCCACGTGCGGCAGGTCACCGCGGTGGGTCCGCGCGGCGAGTTCGGGGTGCTTGCGGACCATATCAATTTCATCACGTCGCTCACGCCGGGGCTGCTGCGAGTCACGAAAGAAGACGGCACGCTGGAGACCTGGGTCGTGTCGGGCGGACTGACCGAAGTGAAGGATGGCGCGATGACGGTGCTGGCCAGCGGTGCGCAGAAGCCGGAATCGATTGATCGCGCGCAGGCGGAGGACGAGGAGCGGCAGGCGACTCACAAGATAGAAGCGATCAGCTTCTACGATGCCGGCTACTCCGCGGCGGAAGAAGCCCTGCTACTCGCACGAGCCCGCGTCCAGGCATCAGCGCCCGCAGCTCGTTAGTCGACTTCCGTTATTGGCACAACGACGCCGGCTTATTGCCGGCGTTTTTTCTTGTGAATTTCACCCCTTGGTTCCCGAAGGCCCAAGCCTTTAGATCAAGAGCGAATGAAGACCCCGCGCTACCGGGCCGTGCTCGCGATCCTGTCGTTGATCGCAGTGTGCTCGTGCGCGACCGCGGTCAACAACGATGAGGAGAGCGCGCGCGAGACCGAAGCGATGCTGGAAGATGCGGGATTTACCAAGGTTCCGGTCGATGTCCCGTCAGAAGACCTCGAGCATCTACCGACCTTCACGCTGAACGACTACCAGAGCATCTCGGGCCACGTGTTCTGGTACTACGATCCGGAATATTGCCAGTGCCTTTACGAAGGCACGGACGCGGAGAACGAGCGTTACGAGATCGCGCTGCAGCACGAGAACGATCTCGCGGAATACGAAGAGAACGAGAATGAAGAAAGCGCGATGCAACAGGCGCTGATGGCGAGTGCGTTCAACGGCGCCGTACCGACGCCATTTTTCTGGGGTGGATGGGGCGCGTGGTACGGTGCCGGGATGGGCTACTACGGTGGAGGCGGGCACCACGGCGGTGGAGGAGGCTCAGGGGGCGGAGGTCACAATCCGAAACCGGTGGGTGG
>DATJWT010000016.1:0-19597 GCA_035500975.1 Binataceae bacterium (SeqCode) | reverse complement strand
AGGCCCGCCTTCTTTTTTCCTTCCATAAGAAGTCAAACTAATGGTCTTGACGCTCGCGATTAGGTAAACTAAATGATACGCTCTCGGATTCATTGCCCCATCTTTTTGTGGACAATGGCGGGCGGGGAGCGACCGGTTTAGGAATTGAGACGGAGTTGAGCCAGTGAGCCAGAACGTGGACGCAGACAAGACCAAAAGCCGCGCCCTTCGCGAATGGGTCGCGGAGATCGCGCGCCTTACCACGCCCGATCAGATCGTGTGGTGCAACGGCTCCGAAGAGGAAAAGCAGCGGCTTACCGCCCTCGCCGTCCAGGCCGGCACGCTGATTCCGCTCAGCGCTCGGCACAAACCCGGTTCATTTCTCCATCGATCGAATCCCAACGACGTCGCACGCACTGAACAGCTAACCTTCGTCTGCACTCCGAATAAGGAAGATGCGGGCCCGACCAACAACTGGTCGGCACCCGACGCAACCTACGCCAAACTTCGCGGATGGCTGAAGGGGTCGATGCGCGGGCGCACCATGTATGTCGTGCCCTACGTGATGGGCCCGCTTGGCTCACCGTTCTCGAAGGTCGGCGTCGAACTGACCGACAGCGTGTACGTGGTCCTGAACATGCGCATCATGACCCGGATGGGATCGCATGCGCTGGAGATGCTCGGCGAACGCGATGACTTCTGCCGCGGCGTCCACTGCACGCTCGATTTGAATCCGAGCGCCGGCTCATCTGCCATTTCCCGCAGGACAACGCGATCTGGTCGGTCGGCTCGGGCTACGGCGGCAACGCACTCCTCAGCAAGAAATGCTTCGCGCTGCGAATCGCGAGCTGGCTCGGACGCAGCGAGGGCTGGCTGGCGGAGCACATGCTCATCCTCGGTCTCCAGAGCCCCGCGGGCGACACGCGGTACGTCGCCGCCGCCTTCCCGAGCGCGTGCGGCAAGACCAACCTCGCGATGCTCACGCCGCCGGCTGGCTTCGACGGATGGAAGGTCTTCACGGTCGGCGACGATATCGCCTGGCTGCGCGTCGGTTCCGATGGCCGCCTATGGGCGGTGAATCCGGAGAACGGTTACTTCGGTGTCGCGCCAGGAACCAATGCGCATTCGAATCCGAACGCGATGAAGATGGTGGGCCACGACACCATCTTCACCAACGTCGCGATGACCGCGGACGGGGACGTATGGTGGGAAGGAATCGAGACTCCCGCGCCCGACCACCTTATCGACTGGAAGGGTGGCCCCTGGAACAAGGACTCCGGCGAGAAGGCCGCGCATCCCAACAGCCGCTTCACCACGCCGATGTCCAACAATCCCGCGCTGTCACCGCATGTAAACGATCCGCAGGGTGTTCCCATTTCGGCGATCGTGTTCGGCGGCAGACGCGCGACCACGATGCCCCTGGTGCTCGAGTCGGAGAACTGGGCTCACGGCGTATTCATGGGCGCAACGATGGGCTCCGAGACCACTGCGGCTGCATCTGGAGCCGTGGGCGTAGTTCGCCGCGATCCGATGGCGATGCTGCCATTCTGCGGCTACAACATGGGCGACTATTTCGGGCACTGGCTCAAGATGCAGTCCGCGATCAAGAACCCGCCCCGGATTTTCATGGTCAATTGGTTCCGTAAGGGCCCTGACGGAAAGTTCCTGTGGCCGGGTTTCGGCGACAACATGCGCGCGCTCAAGTGGATGCTTGATCGGATCGACGGACGGGCGGGCGCCTCTGACACGCCGGTCGGAAGAGTGCCGCGCCTGGAAGATCTCGAATTGCGCGGCCTCGATGTCTCCGGCGAACAGCTCCGGGAAGACCTGTCTGTCAAGAAAGATGAATGGTCAAAAGAGCTGGCATCGTCGGGAGAGTTCTTCGACAAGATCGGCCCTCACATGCCGGAAGCTCTGCGCGACAAGCATCGGGGCCTGGCCGCGTCATTGAACGGCACCCATTGAGCTCTCTTCTTTCGG
The DNA here is from genome assembly GCA_035500975.1 of Binataceae bacterium (SeqCode). GTDB lineage: Bacteria > Desulfobacterota > Binatia > Binatales > Binataceae > JAFAHS01. Next base: position 17,638 of record DATJWT010000016.1, on the reverse strand, counting down.
CTGCGCTCTGCGGACCTCTCCCGCGCGGAGGCGTCATCAGGACACTTTAGCCAAGTCGGGATTCCTCGCGGATTTCCGGACGCGCTGCGCATCACACGCAGGAATGACAAACCAGGAAAGTTACTGCCGGATCTCTACGCTGACATCGCCGCGATTATCCAGCACTTCGATCCTCGCGCTGTTCCGCGCCCGATGTGCGATCAACGATACCGCGCCGTCTCCCACTCGCAGGTTCTCTATCTTCAACCAGTCCAGCCATTCAGGCATCGCCGGCGATTCGAGCACCAGCTTGCGGTCGAAGCCACCCACTTCGATTCCAAGCATCGCCTGCACGACGGTAAAGATGCTCGCTGCCGACCACGCCTGCGGATGACACGCCACCGGGTACGGAACCGGGCTCACCCGCTCGTCGCGTGGAAATCCGCAGTACAGTTCCGGCAGGCTGCCGGTTTTCAGATGGGCCGCCGCCTGGGTCAGACCTTCCAGGACCTTGAGAATTCCGCCGTGATGCGAAATGCGCCGGAAGGCGGCCGCGGCGATCGCATTGTCATGCGGCCAGATCGATCCGTTGTGATAGCTCATCGGGTTGTAGCGCCGCTCATTGGACGCCAGCGTGCGAATGCCCCATCCGCTGTACATCTGGTCGCTCAGCAAGCGCTCCGCCAGCACTCTCGCCTGTTCAGGCTCCAGCAATCCCGCGGCCATGCAATGCGCCGCATTCGACGCCATCACGCGGCAGGGCTGCTTGTCGCGATCCAGCGCGAGCGCAACCGTACCTTCGTCTTCGAGCCAGAATTGAGCCAGGAACCGGCGTCTCAGGTCTTTGGCGCGGTTGGCAAGAATCGCCGCCATCTTCCCGCGACCCAGCCGCAGCGCCACCTCCGCGATCGACACATACGCGGCATACACGTACGCCTGCACTTCGCACAGCGCGATCGGCGCGCGCGCCAGGCTGCCGTCGGCGTGCGAAATGGAATCGAATGAGTCCTTCCATCCCTGGTTGGCGAGACCTTTTGGCGTGAGCCGGATGTACTCCAGGAACAGGTCGCCGTCGCGATCCCCGAAGCGCTCGATCCACTCCAGCGCGCGCTCGACGTTGCCCCACAGCTCGGCCGGAAGCTTCAGATCTCCGGTGACCGCGACGTATGCACCGAGCAGGCACAAAAACAGCGGCGTCGAATCGATACTGCCGTAATAGCGGCCGAAGGGCACTTCCCCGGTGCCAGCCAACTCGCCGCCCCGAATCTCGTGAATGATTTTGCCGGGCTGCTCATCGCGCTCGCGATTGACTTCGGTCCCCTGCAGGCTCGCGAGCGTCTTCAAGGTTCCAACCGCAACCGCCGGGTTGAAAGGCAGCACCGACAGTGCCGCGAGAATACTGTCGCGTCCGAACAGGGTTGCAAACCAGGGAACCCCGGCCATGATGAACGTGCCTTCCGGCGCGTACTGAATGATCGAAGTTAGATCGGCGGTCGATCGGCTGAGCAGCGTGTCGAGCGGCTCGCTGCTCGCCGTGATCGAGCTCCATCCGGGATCGTAGCTGGCAATTTCGGAACGGCGGGCGGCCAGCGCGCGCTCGAAGCGCAGCGGCACGTGCGCGACCTTATCGTCGTCGCCGCCGGTTACCTGCACCTCGATGAAGCGTTGCTCATCGGGATTCAACGTCAACACGAACGATGCGCGGCCGGACTGCAATGTCTCCGGCTCGGGATCGAACATCACGCGCGTAAAGCGCTTGCGACCGTCGAGGCCGTGATACTGGAAGTGGACGTGGTCGCGGGCGACCTTCGGCTCGCACAACTCCCCGCGGCTGGAACGCTTCACGCCGCGCACTTCGAACAGGTCGGCGAAGTCCGCGCCGAAAAGAACGTCGAGCGGAATCTCCAGCGGCAGGCGCGCGAAATTGCGCACCGCGATCTTCTGGCACAGCGCCGGTCCGGAAATAACCCAGTTGCGTTCTATCTGGATCGAATTCAGCGGCAGCGACGACTCGTATCCGTCGACGCTCAGATCGGGATTGCTCAGGTTGATACGGAACTGCGCGTTCTCGCGCGTGATGTGCGAATCGAGGTAGTAGGGAGTCTCACCCGCGATCTTCAGCTCGAAGCGGCTCAGGTGGCGCGTGTCGCGATGGAAAAAGCCCAATGGTTCGTGCGGCGTTTCCAGCACGTCGCCGCCGGCCTCGAACACGGCGAAGCTTTCGCCGTTCACCAGCGAGTGGGTTGCCCGTCGCCGCGAGCTCAGCGACGAGGCGTGGATGTAGAACTCCGATCCTACCTTGATCACGGTACGCGACTCTGGTTCGAGATCGCGCCGCTTCAGAGTGAGGGCGCCTGCACTCGATTCTCTCATCCTCGACCCATCCCCTGCACGCAATTTTCTTATGCGTGCCCGCATCCACCACTCCGGGCGCGGCCATTGCCGCGCAACCCGGAATCCACCGCCGACTTCCGCTTAGCTTGGGTGCTTGCGCAGGAAAGTCGGTATGTCGAGCTTATCGTCGCCGTCGAGCAGTGAGTTGGGCTCGAGCCGCTCCGAAGCGTAGTCGTCATCGCCGCCCCGCCGACGAAATGCCGGGATGTCCAGCACGCTGTCGTCGTCGATTCGGCCCATCCTGCGCACCGGCTTGTTACCAATCGACTTGGCCTGCGCCATCGCGCCGGGCCGCACAGGCTCGGGCTGCAGCTCCATCGGATCCACCGGATGCGTCACGGCGGCCTGGATCGGGGTCGTGATCGGCGCGCCCGAAGACGAATACTTGCCCGGATGCAGCAGGCCGAGATCGCCGAACCCGGTCGCGATTACCGTCACGCGAATCTCGTCGGTCAACTTGTCGTCGATGACGGCGCCGAAAATGATGTTCGCATCTTCGTGCGCTTCTTCCTGGATCAGGCTGGCGGCTTCGTTCACTTCGTACAGCGCCATGTCGCTTCCGCCGGTCACGTTGATCAGCAGTCCTCGGGCGCCCTTGATCGATACGTCTTCGAGCAGCGGACTGGAGATCGCCCGTTGTGCCGCTTCGACCGCGCGGTTTTCGCCGGCGACCGTCGCTGCACCCATCATCGCCATCCCCATCTCGGCCATGATCGCGCGCACGTCGGCGAAATCGAGATTGATCAGGCCCGGCACCGTGACCAGCTCGGAAATTCCGCGCACCGCCTGAAGCAGCACGTCGTCCGCCTTCTGGAATGCCTCCTTCAGAGGCGTGTTGCGGCTCGCTACCGAGAGCAGGCGCTGGTTGGGGATCGTGATCAGCGTATCGACCGCGCTCTTGAGCTCGCGCAATCCTTCGTCGGCCTGCGACATGCGTTTGCGCCCCTCGAACTGGAACGGCTTGGTGACGACTCCCACGGTCAGCGCACCGACTTCACGCGCCAGCCTGGCGATCACGGGCGCGGAACCCGTGCCGGTCCCGCCGCCCATTCCGGCGGTCACGAAGACCATCTCGGCGTCCACCAGCATCTCGCGGATGCGGTCCTCGTCCTCCAGCACGGCCTTGCGGCCGACTTCCGGATTGCCGCCTGCCCCGCGGCCCCGGGTCAGGGCCTGCCCTATCGGCATCCTGACCGGCGCGTGGTTGTTCTCCAGCGCCTGGGCGTCGGTGTTGACCACGATGAAATCGACATTGCGAACGCCCGCCGCGATCATGTGGTTGACGGCGTTGCCGCCGCATCCGCCTGCCCCGACTACCTTGATGCGCGCACCCGGATCGGGATTGTTAACCAACTCGATCATTTCACTTCCTCCTGCACCACCCATCAGCAAACTTTGTTGATCGCCGTAGTCTCTATGCCTGCGGCGTCGTTTCAAAAGAAATCTCTGACCCAATCACTGAAGCGCGTGCGCAGACGGCCGAACTTGCCGTAGCCGCGCGCTCCGTTCTGACTCACGCCATGCGCGGCCTGATGTAGAATCAATCCGGCCGCCGTCGTGTACATCGGCTTCATCAATTCCTCGGGCATCCCCTTGAGATTGATCGGCAGACCGCGCCGCACCGGCACGCTGAAAATCCGCTCCGCCAGTTCCTGGGTTCCTTCCAGCAACGAGGTGCCGCCCACCAGCACGACTCCCGATGCGAGGTTGTCCGCGACACCGGAACGCATGATCTCGCGCTGCGCCATCGCGAAGATCTCTTCCATCCGGGGCTCGACGATGTCCGCGAGCATCTTGCGCGCGATCGATTTCGGCTCGCGTCCTCCGACGCCCGCCACCTGCACCATCTCATCGCGCCGCACGACCGCGACGGTCGCCGCGCCGTACGACACCTTGAGCTTCTCCGCCTCCGTAACCGGCGTGCGGATACCGGCCGCGATATCGCTGGTCAGGTGATTGCCGCCCAGCGGCAGCACGGCGGTATGCATCACGGCGCCGGAATGAAACACCACGATGTCGGTGGTGCCTCCGCCGATATCGATCAACGCGACGCCCAGTTCGCGCTCTTCCGGAAAGAGCGCCGCATCCGCCGAAGCGAGCGGCTCGAACATCAGCTCGGTCGGCGTTACGCCCGCGCGCTCACAACATTTGCTCAGGTTCTGGCCGTAGCTCTGCGCCGCGGTGACGATATGAATTCGCGCCTCGAGGCGGACTCCCGCCATCCCGATCGGCTCGCGCACGCCTTCCTGGTCGTCGACGGCGAACTGCTGCGGCAGGATGTGCAGGACCTGGCGATCGAGCGGAATTGCAACCGCGCGCGCCGCGTCGATCACGCGATCGACATCGCGCGCGCCCACTTCGCCGCCGCGCACCGCGACGATGCCGTGACTGTTGAGTCCGCGGATATGGGGCCCGGCAACGCCCGCGACCACCGACCCGATGCGCGACCCCGAGGTCTTCTCCGCTTCATCGAGCGCCGCGCGAATCGCCTCGACCGTCGCTTCGATATTAACCACGACGCCCTTGCGCAGCCCCGTACACGGCGCCACTCCATGACCCAAAAGCGCCACTTCACCTTCGGGGCTCACATCCGCAACCAGCGCGCACACCTTGCTGGTGCCTACATCCAATCCGGTGAGCAGGTTTCTCATGGGGTCATCGGCTCCTGAGCGTTGTTGCGGGTGGCGCACTCGCCGCCCCGGCGGATGCGTGGTCTGAAACTTTGTTGACTGCGGGATGCGGCACGGATGCCGTCTCCGTCACGCGCACAACTGCTTCACCGGGCGTGGTCATATCGATCGCGGCGATCATCTGCTCGCGATCATGCCATTGCCCGAGAATTTCCGCCGCGCGGCCAAGCTCGAGCGGCACCTGGTCGAGATCGAAAACCACCGCCGTTCGCGCACGATCCAGGTAGAGCGACGCGGTGCCGTCGTCATCGACGTTCATTTCCGAAACGATATGGGAAAGCTGCGCTTCCGCGCGCACCATCACCGCCGCGTATTCCACCAGGTCGCTGCCGCGCGCGTTCTCGACCCCGTTGCCGCTCAGGATCGGGAGATCGTCGGTCGCGGTTGGCGAGATCGGTCCGCGCAACTCGCCGTCGGAAAACAGCGCATAGAAACCGTCGTGCCGCTCGACAATCGCGACCACGCTGCCGTTCGCACGCGCGCTCGTCGGGCGGCGCCACAGCGCGGAGAAATTGATCCCGCTGCGAAGCTCCGCGCGATGGACCTGATCATCGATCCATCCGTTGAGGGGAGCCCACGAGAACGAGGCGTGAGGAATTTTGCCCGAGAACGATGAAATGAAGCCGGAGACGCGCAGCGCTACCGCGCGGCCCACCGTGCTGAACCCGGTGATCACACCCAGCACGAAGAACGCGCACAGGACCAACCCCAGCATCCTGGCGTTCCATCCCGCTGCCGCCTTATTTCCACTCCGCTTTGCCACCGCCGCATCCACCACCACGTCCGCGCCCTACCAGTCGCCGACGAGCTTGACCTCCGGCTCGAGCCAGACCCCGCTTTGCTCTCTTACCCTGGTGCGCGCCATTTCGATCAGCGCACGAACCTCTTCCGCGCGCGCACCACCAAGATTCACGATAAAGTTCGCGTGCTGATCCGAAAATGCCGCGCCGCCCAAGCGTGCGCCCTTGAGACCCGCGCCTTCCAGCAATCGCCCGGCAAAGTTTCCCGGCGGATTCTTGAAAATCGATCCCGCGTTGGGAACTCCGCGCGGCTGGCGCGACGCACGCTTCGCATGCACATCGGCCACCCGCGCGCGAAGCTGGTCGCGATCTCCCGCTTCAAGCTCGAACTCAACGCGCGTGATGATGAATCCCGGCGGGAGCGCGGTGCGCCGATATGCAAATCCGACTTCGTCCCTGGTCAACGTCTTCGCCACGCCTTCGCGGGCCACTCCATGTACCAGCGTGACCACTCGCGCGATTTCGCCGCCGAATGCGCCCGCATTCATCACCAGTCCGCCGCCGACGCTGCCCGGGATGCCTTCACCGAACTCAAGTCCGGCCATCCCGCGTTCGACCACGGTTTCCACCAATGCGCCAAATTCGATCGCCGCACCGGCCACGACGTGAAATCCGTCGATTGCGATCTTGCGAAAGCCCTCGCCGAGCTGGACCACCAGGCCGCGAACCCCGCGATCGCTCACCAACAGGTTCGTCCCCGCACCGAGACAGAAAGCCCCAATGCCATCGCGATGCGCCGCCGCCATCGCGTCGCAAAGTTCGTTCTCATCCTCGACCGATACGTAGAGGTCGGCAGGACCGCCGATGCGAAACGAAGTGAGATCCGCCAGCGGTCGCCGCGCGGCGAATCGCCCTCCGAAGCGCGCCTGAAGATGCTCTTCAAGCGGGCTCATGCAGGTTCGCCTCATCGCCAATTGCGGCCAGGATTTCGTCGCCCAGTTTGTAGATGTCACCCGCGCCGAGCGTCACCACCAGGTCGCCCTTGCGCGACGCGTTCGCGACTTCGCGCGCGGCCGAGCCGGCGGCGTCGACGTAGTGCACATCCAGATGCCCGCGCGCGCGCAGCGCCTCGTAGAGCCGCCGCGAAGAAATACCGGGAATCGCATCTTCGCCGGCCGGGTAGATGTCGAGCAGGAACAGCGCGCCCGCGTCATCGAACGCACCCAGGAATTCGTCGAACAGATCGCGGACGCGCGTGAATCGATGCGGCTGGAACACCGCCACGACCCGGCGCTTGAATGCGGCCCGTGCCGCCGCCAGGGTCGCGCGGACTTCGGCGGGATGATGCGCGTAGTCGTCGAGCACGATGCGCCCGGCTTTCTCGCCCTTGATTTCGAAACGGCGATGGATTCCGCCAAATTTGCCCAACGCGCGTGCCGCAACCGCGAAGTCGATCCCCAACTCGAGTGCAACCGCGATCGCAGCCAGCGAATTCATCGCGACATGAACGCCCGGACTGGGAATCGCCACGGAACCGAGGCGGTTGCCGTCGCGGAGAACCTCGAATTTCGTCGAGAGGCCGTCGATCACGATATTCTCGGCGCGCAGGTTCGCGTCGGCTGCGGCGCCATACGTAATCAGCGGCTTGCGCACCCGGGGCAACAATCCACGCACGTTCACGCTGTCGATTCCGAGCACCGCGACGCCGTAAAACGGCACGCGATTTATGAAGTCCGCATACGCATCGAGAACCCGGTCCATGCTGCCGTAGTGATCGAGGTGTTCCGGATCGATGTTGGTCACGATTGCGATAGTCGGCAGCAGCAGCAGGAACGAGGCATCGCTCTCATCCGCTTCCGCGACCATGTAGTCGCCCTTGCCAAGCCGCACGTTGGTGCCGCTGTTGCGAATATTCCCGCCCACCGCAACCGTCGGATCAAGGCCGGCTTCTTCGAGGATCAACGCGACCAACCCGGTCGTGGTGGTCTTGCCGTGAGTGCCCGCGACCGCGATTCCGAGCTTCGCCATCCGGAGCAGCTCGCCCAGCATCTCCGCGCGCGCGATAACCGGAATTTTCAAATCACGTGCGCGCATGACCTCAGGATTCGAAAACTTGATCGCGGACGAGATCACGACCGCATCGAGTCCCGACGACAGATGGGACGGATGGTGCCCGAATTCGATGTGCGCGCCGAGGGTCGCAAGCCGCCGCGTCGCCGCGCTCTCGCGCTGGTCGCATCCGCTCACCGCGAAACCGAGCTTCAGGCTCAACTCCGCGATACCGCTCATGCCCGCGCCGCCGATTCCGATGAAATGGAGGCGGCGCTGGCGCGTGAGCATTCCCGATGCGTGCGCGTCGGCCACGGTATCTAGTTCTCCACCTCCGCGACTTCAAAGCAAACGCGCGCGATGCGCGCTGCCGCGTCCGGAAAAGCGATACTACGGGCGCGTTTGCCCATCTCGACAATGCGCGCGGGATCGTCGAGCAGCGTTCTCACTTCGCGCGCAAGATTTTCCGCCAGGCGATCGTCGTCATTGACTACAATCGCACCGCCGACCTTCTCGATCACGCGCGCGTTGTGAAGCTGTTGCATATCGCGATGAAAGGGATACGGAACGTAGACTGCGGCGCGACCGGCCAGCGCAATATCGGTCACCGTGCCGCCTCCGCCGCGGGCGACCACAAGGCTGGCCCGGGACAGTGCCGCAGGGACATCGTCGATAAAAGGGACCACTTCGGCCCGAATCGGGGTCTTCTGGTACTCCACCCTCAACTGCTCCACGTCCGCCTCCCCACACTGGTGGAGGAGTGTCCAGTTTATAACACTATTTCCCCATATTTTGAAAGCCCTAAGGACACCAAAATTGAGGCGCCGTGCGCCGGTTGACCCACCTAAAACGAGGATTTGTTTTTGACCAAGGTCCGGAGGAGCCGGCTCGTCGGCCACCCGATAGCGAACCGGGTTGCCCGTGACCACAACCTTATCTGCCCGGAAGTGCACCGCGCTCTCCGGGAAACTCACGCAGATTTTCGTGGCGAACCGCTGCACGATTCGGTTCGACAAGCCCGGGCGGGTGTTCTGCTCCAGCATCACGATCGGCACGCGTGCCAGCATCGCGGCAATCGCGGTCGGCGCCGAGGCGTACCCGCCCGCGCTCACCACCAAATCCGGGCGAAATCGTCCCACCAGGCCGCGCGCCAGGCCGACTGCGCGCAGGAATTCTGAAATCGATCTGACGCGGCTGAGCACATTGCGGCCGCGAATTCCGTGTACGTCGAACAATTCGTACTGGTAGTTGCGCCCCGGGAGCCATCTGGCCTCGAAGCCGTTAGTGGTCCCCGCGTACATCACCTGCGTATCGGAGCGCTGGCGGACGATTTCCTCGCCTACCGCGACGGCCGGAAACAGATGCCCTCCGGTGCCGCCTCCTGCGATTATCACCCTCACGGAACCTGGCTTCACCTCACCGCGGGCCGTCTTCCTAGCGCGAGCAATGCCCCCAGCGCAGCCATCGACATTACGATCGCCGTGCCTCCGTAACTGAGAAACGGCAGCGGCAAGCCCTTGGTCGGGATCATCCCGATCACAACCGACATGTTGATCAGCGCCTGCAACGACAGCAGCGAAGTCAGTCCAACCGCCAGCAGGCTCGCGAACCCGTCCGGTTCCTCATGCGCAATCCGCATGCCGCGGAAGAGGATAACGCAAAACATCAGCATCACCGCCACGGCGCCCGCGATGCCGAACTCTTCGCCTACCACCGCAAAGATGAAATCGGTATGCGACTGCGGCAGGTAGAACATCTTCTGCCGCCCCGCTCCCAGGCCGACCCCCCATTTTCCTCCAGCCCCGAGCGCGATGAAGGATTGCACGAGCTGGAAGCCCGCTCCGCGCGCGACGATCCATGGATCGAGAAAAGTCGTCATCCGCTTCATGCGGTACGACTTCGCAAATGCCTGGAACACCAGCAGGCATAACGCTCCCGAACCGGCGATACCCAAATGCTTCAACTCGGCGCCCGCCGCATACATCATCACGAACAGGATCACCGAGATCATCACGGTCGATCCGAAGTCCGGCTGCTTGAGCAAAAGCAAGGCGATTGGCCCAACCATCATGAACGCCGGCAATGCCCCGTGCTGAAACGATTTCATCCGGTCCGCGCGCCTGGAGAAAAAATCCGCCAGCAGGAACACCAGGGCGAGCTTCACGAATTCCGATGGCTCCAGGACCACGGGGCCGAGCTTGAGCCATCGCCGCGCTCCGCCGCGCACCTGCCCGAGATGCGGCACGTACACCATCAACAGCATCACCAGCGATATGACAGTCAGTGGAACCACCAGGCGGCGCAGGCCAGTCAGCGAGAACTGCGACAGCAGGATCATCACGATTGCGCCCGCGATGATGCGCGCGAGGTGCTGTTTGAAGAAATGAAACGCGTCGCCGGTTTTCTCGAGCCCGAGAAAATACGTGGTGTTGAGCACCATCAGCAGCCCCAGCAACAACAGCGCGGCCGCCGGCAGCCACAGCCACGGGTCGGGCCGCCGGTATCCTACCGCCTCAAAGCGCCCGAACCAGCTCTTTAAATATGTTACCGCGCTCCGCATAGTCCCTGAACTGGTCGAAACTCGAGCACGCCGGCGACAGCAACACCGTGTCACCACGCCGCCCCGTCCGCGCCGCCCGTTCGACCGCCTCCCCCAGAGTTGAAACCAGTTCCACCTCAACCGCACCGCTCAGCGCAGCCGCGATTCGTTCTTTCGCCGCGCCAATCAGAATCGCGCGGCCTTGCTTGCGCCGCAGCGGCTCGATCAGCGGAGCGTAGTCTCCGCCCTTGTCCACTCCGCCGGCGATCAAGACGACCGGCGCCTTCATCGCTTCCAGCGCCTCTACCACCGCGCCGACATTGGTCCCCTTCGAATCGTCCACCCAGGTGATGCCGTCCTTCTCGCGCACGAATTCCATTCGATGCGCCAGAGGTTTGAATTCGGCGATCGCCCGCTCGATCGCACCGACGCTCGCACCCATCGCCAGCGCCGCCGCCGATGCCGCCATGACGTTGCCCAGGTTGTGGCGCCCCGGCAGCTTGAAATTCCTGAGACCGATCTTGCCCTTCATCGCGCCGAGGTCGAATTGCAATGCGCCGTCAACCGGCCAGATTCCCTTCGTCGCCTTTCCGCGTTCCAGCCCGAAGCCGATAACGCGCGAACGCACCTGCGATGCCAGCTTCCATACGTTGGCGTCATCGCGATTGAGAATCGCCCAGTCTCCCGATCGCTGATTCTCGAACAATCGCGCTTTCGCGCGGCCGTAATCTTCGAGGTCGCGATAGCGATCGAAATGATCGTCGGTGAGATTCAGATGCACCCCGACGTGGGGATGGAAGTTCTCGATCCACTCGAGCTGGAAGCTCGAAATCTCCGCGACGATCGCGTCGAATTCTCCCCCAACCGCATCGACCAGCGGCGTGCCCAGGTTGCCGCCGACGAAGGCCTGGCGGCCGTTTGCCTTGAGCATCTCGCCGAGCATCACGGTGACGGTGCTCTTGCCGTTGGTTCCGGTGATCGCCGCGATCGGCGCGGATATGAAACGCGCCGCCAGCTCGATTTCGCCGATCACGGGAATCTTGCGCTCGACCGCCGCGCGCAGCAGGACCGCGTCGCGCGGAACCCCCGGGCTGGTCACTACCAGGCCTACGCCGTCGAGCCACGCGGGATCTTCCGGGCCCAGGCGGACATCGCCGGGGGGCAGCGGCCGGCGATCGAGATCGCTTCGATGGTCGGTGAGAATGAGCCGGGCGCCCCGCGATGCCATAAACCTCGCCGCGGCGATTCCGCTCGCGCCAAGCCCCACGACCATCGCAGTGACGCCGTTTAACTTCATCTCACCTGAGCTTCAGGGTGGATAGCGCGACCAGCGCGCAGACGATCGAGACGATCCAGAAGCGCACAACCACGATCGTTTCCGGCCATCCCTTGAGTTCGTAATGATGGTGCAGCGGCGCCATGCGGAAAAATCGCTGGCGCGTCAGCTTGAAATAGTAGCGCTGGATAATCACCGAGACTGCTTCCATAACGAACACGCCCCCGGCCAGTACCAGCGCGAGTTCCTGCTTGGCCAGGATCGCAACCATCCCGAGCGCGCCGCCCAGCGACAGCGCTCCCACATCGCCCATCATCATCGAGGCGGGGTAGGCGTTGTACCAGAGAAAGCCGAGCGACGATGCGATTAGGGACGCGCAAAAGATCGCAACCTCGCCGACGCCGACCACGTGCGGCACCTGCAGGTAGGTCGCAAATTTCAGGTTACCCGCGACGTAGCTGAACACCCAGTACGTGAACGAGGTCGTCATCACCGGGCCGATCGCGAGCCCATCGAGACCGTCGGTCAGGTTCACCGCGTTCGAGCATCCCACCAGCACCAGCATCGCAAGCGGGACGTATCCCCACCAATGCAGGTCAGGATGCAGATTCTTGAAGAACGGAACCGTGAGATGCGTATCGAAGCCAAGCCCGAGGAAAAGGTACGCGGCGACAGCGAAGGCCGTCCCAAACAGCAATACCAGCTTGGTTGGGCCGCTGAGACCCTTCCCCTTGCCGCGCCGTAGCTTGAGATAGTCGTCAGCGAAGCCGACCGCGCCAAAGGTCACCGTGACCGCGATCGCCAGCCACACGTACTGGTTGGTCAGGTTCGCGAGCAGCAGCGTTGCCGCGAGCGTCGCAGCCAGGATGAGCAGGCCGCCCATCGTGGGGGTACCGGCCTTCTTCTGATGGGTCTGCGGAACTTCCTCGCGAATCGTCTGCCCGATACGCGCCGAGCGGAAGCGCTCTATCAGCAGCGGCCCGAGCGCCAGCGATAACGCGAGCGCCGCGAGTCCGGCCAGCACGGATCGGAAGGTCTCGTAACGAAGAACGTTGAAACCGGGATGAAGCCGGTGAAGTTGATACAGCAGCAGGTACAGCATCGTTCGGCGATGAGTCTGCGGTCAGCCCCGGTTCAGTTCCGCGGCGAGTTCGCGCACGACTTCCCGGTCGTCGAAATGAATCACGTCGGAACCAAGCAACTGGTAGTTCTCGTGCCCCTTGCCCGCGACCAGGACGGTATCGCCCGCGACCGCAACCTGCAGCGCGGCGAAGATAGCGGCGCGGCGGTCGGGTTCGACCAGGTAGTCGCCGGCGCCAATCGACGATGCTTTCTTTCCGCGCACGCGGCCCGCTTTTTTTAGCCCCTCTTCGATTTCCGAGATTATCGCGAGCGGCTTCTCGGTGCGCGGATTATCTGACGTGACGATCGGGATGTCGGACAGCCGCGCCGCGATTTCACCCATCACCGGGCGCTTGCCGCGATCGCGATCTCCACCGCAGCCAAACACGCAGATGATGCGGCCCGGCGTCAGCTTGCGCACCGTGCGCAACACCGCATCGAGCGCATCGGGCTTGTGGGCATAGTCGACCAGCACGTTCACTCCCGGCTTGGCCGCGATCGCCTCCATTCTGCCGGGGGCCCCTGGGCATCGCCGCGCCCCCTCCTCCACCGCACCACCATCGATGCCCAGGGCCACCGAGAGAGCGGAGGCCCCGAGAATGTTGAGCAGATTGGGTTCGCCAACCATCGAAGATTCGATCCTCAGCTTCTTGCCGAGCACCGAGATCGTTCCGTGGATCCCCGACAGGTCGGCCTGGTATTCGATCGGATGCGCATCGAGCGACGAATCGAAACCGAAGCTGACCTTGCGTCCCTTGACCGCATCGAGAACCCGCCGACCGTAGGGATCGTCGCCACGCGAGACCGCCACCGTGTCCGTGCGGCGGCTGTGCGGAAGAATCTCGGTGAACAGCCGCAACTTCGCCGCGAAGTAATTCTCGATGGTCCCGTGCAAATCGAGATGGTCGCGTCCCAGGTTCGTAAACAGGCAGCCGCGGAAGTTCAGATACTCGACACGCCCCTCCGCGATTCCCACCGACGACACCTCGGCGGCCGCCGCCTTCACTCCCTCGCGCTCCATCTCGGCGAGGGATGATTCGAAGTCCACCGACTCCGGCGTCGTCAGGCCGCTATATACCTTGCGGCCGCGAATAAAAATTCCCACCGTCCCGATGATGCCGGTGGGCAGTCCCGCTGCTTCGAATATCGATTGCAGCAGGTACGTGGTCGTGGTCTTGCCTGACGTCCCGGTGACTCCCACCAGGTCGATGCGTTCGCTCGGTGCGTTGAAAAAACGCGATGCGGCCGCGCCCATCAGCAGGCGCGGCCGCTCGCTTCGCACTATGGTGGCCGCAGCGCGGGCGGCTTCACCATCACCACCACCCCTCATCACCACCGCCCGCACGCCACGGTTTAATGCATCCTTTATGTTTGCCCGGCTCCGCTCCGCATCGCGCGTGAGCGAAAAGAACAGACTCTCCGGGCCCGACTTGCGCGAGTCATAACTGAGACCACCAACCTCCACCTCCGCATCACCCTTGACTTCCTCGTAGTCGAGCCCGGACAGCAAACTCCGGAGCTTCACTTAGTCCTCCGCACCGATTTGAGAGTCCGCGCCGATTTTTCTCCTCGCGTCGCCGACGAACCCGGCAATGCCGCATCCGCCAGCAGCGATCCCATCGTAAGTTTGATTGCGCCGAGCGGCGCTCCCGCATCCGGCTGTTGCCCGATCACGTAGCCGTCGCCTTTCACATCGATTGTCGTGTGCAGGCGTCGCGCGACCTGTAGCGCCTCGCGCAAGCTCATCCCGACAAAATTCGGCGTCGTCGGAGACTTTGCACCGGTCAGCGCCGGAATCGCGTCGTCGGCATCGGGCGCGACCGCAGGAGTAATCTTCGAATGGCCGTTCTTCGACGTCGGCAGCGGGAAGACGCTCGCGATATCGTAGCCGGGATCCGTAGTTGGCCGGATACCCAGATCGCGCGCCGCTCCGGCCGCGATCTGGCTGAACACGGGCGCCGCGTAGAGACCGCCGAAATGCGCGTGGCCCACATCGTAGAGCACCACCAGGATGAGCAACCGCGGATCGTCGGCAGGCAGAAAGCCCACGAACGAGCATACGTGGCGATTTTGAAAATACCCGCCGTTCGGATTGACCATCTGCGCCGTGCCGGTCTTGCCCGCGACCTCGAAGCCGTCCACCTTCGCGCGCCGCGCCGTGCCATTGGCTCCGTTCACCGGGCCACGCAGGATCTGGTTCATCTCGTGCGCGATGTCCGGCGGAATCGCGCGGCGCATCACTTGCGGCGTGTGCCGCAGGATCACGTTGCCGTGTGCGTCGTACGCGGTCTTCACGATATAGGGACGCATCACCAGCCCGCCGTTCGCGATTGCCGCATACGCCATCGCGAGCTGCAACGGCGTAACGCCCACGCCCTGCCCGAACCCGTGGTTGGCAAGATCGATCTCGCGCCAGGTCGATGGCTTCATGATGAGACCCGATGTCTCACCGGGCAGATCGATTCCGGTCCGGTAGCCGAGCCCAAAGGCGTGCATGCCCTGGTAGAAGCGATCGGCGCCGAGCGTCAGCGCAATTTTCGCCGCGCCGATGTTCGACGACACCTCGATGATGCCGTCGAGGTTCAGCACCCCGTGTTTCGCATCGTCGTGGATCGTGCGCCGGTCGATGGTCCACTTGCCATTCTCGCAATAGAAGGTCTTGTCGCGGGTGATCGCGCCGTCTGCCAGCGCAATGGATGCAAGGATGCCCTTCATCGTCGAGCCGGGCTCGTATGCATCCTGGATCGCG
This sequence comes from Binataceae bacterium (SeqCode), assembly GCA_035500975.1. Taxonomy (GTDB): domain Bacteria; phylum Desulfobacterota; class Binatia; order Binatales; family Binataceae; genus JAFAHS01. The sequence continues at coordinate 2,100 of DATJWT010000016.1, read as the reverse complement.
GCGTTGTGCAGCCGGTCATGGATCTCCGACGGATCGGCACTGACGTTGGCCATCGCCAGGATTTCGCCGGTGAACGGGTCGAGCACGATCGCCGCCCCGCGCTTTGCGCCGCTCTGCTGCACTTCCGCGGCGACCTGGGTCTCCGCGAGCGACTGGATCGAGGAGTCGATAGTCAGCTCGAGCTGCGCGCCCGGCTCCGCCGTCTGCAGCGCCAACGGGCTGTCGAGAATCGGATGCCCGAGGGCATCGTGATAAAAATTCAACGACACTGGTTCGCCGCGAACCATCTTGTCGTATTCAAGTTCGAGGCCGGAGAGCCCCTGGCCATCCATCCCCGCCAGCCCAACCACCGCCGAGGCCAGGTTGCTCTCCGGATAGAAGCGTTTGTATTCGGCCACGGAACCGATGCCCTCGATGCCGAGCGCGTCGGCCGCTTGCGCCTTGTCGAGATCGATTCGCCGCTCCAACCATACGAACGGCGAAGGTTTCTTGAGCTTGTTCTCAAGCTCGGCCGGCTTCATGCCGAGAATCGCCGCCAGCTTTGAACGTTCCTGGGGCGTCGATGAATCGAACACGTGACGCGGGCGCGCATACACCGAGCGCGTCTCGGCCGACAGCGCCAGCGGCTCACCGTCGCGATCCACCACCGGACCACGCACCGCCGCCAGTTGCACTTCCGCCGTGTGCTCGCTGTGCGCGAGAGAGTTGAGCCGCGGACCGTCGAAGGTTACCAGCACCACCAGCCGTGAGACCGCAATTACGAACAGCCCGGCCAATGCCAGCGTCAGCCATCCGATTCGCGTGCGTCGCTGTTTGTAGGCGAGATTCACGGCACCTGCACCACCTGTCCGCGCGTCGGGGGCGCCAGATGGTATCCCGCGGCGAGCGACCGCAACCGTTCATGCGACGACAACTCGGCGACCTTGAGCCGCAACGAGCGATTCTGATCTTCCAGTTGCCCGATCTCTTCGTTCAGCGCCGAGAGCCGATAACCCTCACGCGTGGTCTCCAGCCGAATCATCAGCGTCGTGAAGCCGAGGACCGCAATCGAGATCATCAGGATGGCCGGCGCCAACCGCGATGCGCGCCTGGTCGGGCTGATGCGCTTGTTCATTGCACCATCTCCCGTTCCAGGCATCGCAGCCGCGCGCTCCGCGCGCGCGGATTCGATGCGACCTCGGCGTCGCTCGGCTTCATCACCTTGCGCGTGATCGCCTTGTAGTCATCCGTACGCGCCAGCTCGCGCATCCGCTCTTTGACCGCGCGATCTTCCAGCGAGTGATACGCGATCACCGCCAACCGGCCCCCTGCCGAGAGCAATCCGGGCGCCGAGGCGAGAAATCCCGCCAGGCTTTCCATCTCGCGATTCACCGCGATTCGCAGCGCCTGGAACGTCCGGGTCGCCGGATGCACTCCGCCACCGCGGCGCGGTCCCAGCACTCGCTCAACAATCGCGCGCAATTCGCCGGTCGTCTCGATCGGACGGCGGCGGCGCGCTTCGACGATCGATCGCGCGATCCGGCGCGCGGCCCGCTCTTCGCCCCATCGATGAAGGATGTCGGCCAGGTCCGCCTCGCTGTCTTCGTTCACCAGGTCGTACGCGCGAAGCTGCTGCGACCGATCCATCCGCATGTCCAGCGGACCTTCGAAACGGAAGCTGAACCCGCGCTCGGAGTCATCGAGTGCGAAACTCGACATCCCGAGATCGGCCAGGATCGCGTCCGCCGCCTCGACCCCGCAGTCACGAACCACCTCGGCAATTTGCCCGAAGTCGGCGTGCCGCAACGTGGCGCGATCGCCGAACGCCGCGAGCCGTTCGCGCGCAACCGCGAGCGCATCGGTGTCGCGATCGAGGCCGATCAACCGCGCCTGCGTCGCTTCCAGCATCGCGGCCGCGTGCCCCCCGGTCCCGAGGGTGGCATCGACGACGACGCGCGGTCCGTGCGCACACAACAAATCGCGCACCTCCGCCACCATCACCGGCACATGCATCCGGGCCGTCGCGCCGTCGTCGTGTTTCACCGCCAAACTCATTTCCATCTACAGGCCCAGCTTCTCGTAGAAAGCCGGATCCTGGACTTCCTCTTCCGTGGTGCGCAG
>DATJWT010000015.1:0-6340 GCA_035500975.1 Binataceae bacterium (SeqCode) | reverse complement strand
CACAAGGCGATGCACGCGGCCGAGCAACTCTCCGCGACGGGGATCAACGCTGAGGTCGTCGATCTGCGAGTGCTGCGGCCGCTGGATACGACGACGATTGTCGACTCCGTGACGCGAACGCATCGGGCGGTGATCATCGACGAAGGATGGCGTAGCGGAAGCATCGCGGCAGAGATCAGCGCGCGCATCATGGAGGGTGCGTTCTATGAATTGGACGTGCCGGTAGCGCGGGTATGCAGCGCGGAAGTGCCGATGCCGTATGCCAAGCATCTCGAAGACGCTGCGCTGCCGCAGGTTCCGGCAATTGTGGAAGCGGCCAGAGCGCTGATGGGTTCCAATGAGTGAGTTCCACATGCCATCGCTCGGCGCCGACATGGAGGTCGGCACGATACTGCAGTGGCTGGTCAAACCCGGCGACACCGTAAAGCGCGGCGATATCGTGGCGGTAGTCGATACGGAAAAGGCGACGATCGAAATAGAAATCTTCCAGTCAGGAATCATCGAAAGCATCGTCGTTCCCGAAGGTCAGGAAGTTCCGGTAGGAACGCTGCTTGCGCTGATTCAGGGCGACGGCGAGGTTGCAGCACCTGCGGCACCATCCGCCCCTGCTCGCGCTCCGGTCACGGTTCCTAAACCCATCGAGGTTGCCCCTCTACCGCGAGTCGCGCCCGCAGTGGCCGCGAAACCCGCCGCAGCTCCACCGCACAGGCTGCGAGTCTCCCCGCTCGCGATGCGCGTAGCGCTTGATCTCAAGGTAGACCTCGCGACGGTCAAGGGTACGGGACCGGACGGCGCGATTACGAAGGCCGACGTGGAGCGCGCAGCGAAAGCTCCCCAACCGACCGCCCGTCCGGAAGCCGCCGCACGCGAAGCCGCCCCGAAACCGGCACCTGCGGCAAAGCCTGCGCCGATAGACCATCATGTCGCGATGCGCCGCGTCATCGCCGCATCGATGGCGCGCTCCAAGAGGGAAATCCCCCACTATTACCTTGGTACCGATATCGACATGAGCCGCGCGATGGCGTGGTTGCAGACCGAAAATCTGAAGCGGCCGATTGCCGAGCGAATTCTTTACTCGGCAATACTCCTGAAGGCAGTGGCGCTGGCACTTCGCAAGTTCCCGGAAATGAACGGGTACTGGATCGAGAATTCCTTCAAGCACAGTGAAGCGATCCACGTGGGAGTGGCGATCTCCTTGCGCAAGGGCGGGCTCATCGCGCCTGCGATTCACGATGTCGACAAGAAGACGCCGGGGGAGTTGATGGCGAGCTTGCGAGACCTGGTGGCGCGGGTGCGCGCGGAGACGCTGCGCAGCTCGGAGATCGCCGACGCGACGATCACAGTCACGAGCCTCGGCGAGCAAGGTGTTGAGACCGTATTCGGGGTTATCTATCCGCCGCAGGTCGCGCTGGTAGGCTTCGGAAAGATCAGCGAGCGTCCGTGGGCGGTGAATGGAATGGTTGGGGCGCATCCGATCATCAAGGCGACGCTGGCGGCTGACCATCGCGCGAGCGACGGCCATCGCGGCGCCCTCTTCCTGGCGGCCATCGATCGCCTCCTGCAGGAGCCGGAGAAACTGTGACCAACGACGAAATCAAGACGCTGATCGTGCGCGAACTGCATCGAATCGCTCCCGAGGTCGACCTCGACAGCGTCGATCCGGCCCAGGAACTGCGCGAGCAGGTGGACCTGGATTCGATGGACATCCTGAACTGGATGATCGCGATTCACGAAGCGACCGGCGTTGAGATTCCGGAAGCGGACTACTCGCGGATGGCTACGCTCGACGAGTGCGTCGCATATCTAAAGAATCGCTTGAAGTAATTCCACGCCCGTTCGCGATGATGCAGAACGACGAAATCGCGAAAGTACTCGACGAAATCGGCGAGATGCTCGAACTGGGCGGCGAAAATTTCTTTCGCGTGCGCGCCTATCATAACGCCGCGCGTGCGATACGCGATCAGCCGGTGGCGGTCGCGGAATTGAGCCCGGAGCAAATCGACGAGATTCCGGGCATCGGCGCCGACTTGGCGGGCAAGGTCACGACGCTGATCAAGACGGGAGAGCTGCCGCTCCATCGCGAGCTTTCGGCAAAATTTCCGAAAGAAATCCTCGAACTGACGAACATTCCCGGACTCGGACCCAAGCGGGTCAAGGTGCTGGCCGACCTGTTGCACATTCACGGCCGCGATGACCTGGAACGCGCGGTACGGTCGGGTAAACTGCGCACCATCAAGGGCTTCGGGGCCAGGAGCGAGGAGCGCATTCTGGAGGCGCTTGCCAGAACGACCGGCGGCGAAGACAAGCGCATTCTCTACCCGGAAGCGGCCGCGATTGCGGACCGATTGGTGGCGCACCTGCGCAAGAGCAAGGCGATCAAGGATCTGGAAGTGGCGGGGAGCTTTCGGCGCAAGCGCGAGACGGTGGGCGATCTCGATGTGGTTGTGTCAGCCACGGACTACGAACCCTGCATGCGGCAGCTCAAGAGCTTCGCGGAGGTATCGCGAGTGCTGCTGTCGGGGGAAACGAAGGTTACCGTCGTTCTGAAGAGTGGGTTACAAGTCGATTTGCGCGTGGTACCGGCGAACAGCTTCGGCGCTGCCCTCCTCTACTCCACGGGCTCGAAAGCGCACAACATCCACCTGCGGCGCATCGCGCAAGGGATGGGACTGCTGCTCAACGAATACGGCCTGTTCCGCGACAAGGAGATGGTAGCCGGCAAATCGGAGGAAGAAGTCTACAAGGTTCTGAAGCTGCCGTGGATTGCGCCGGAGCTTCGCGAAGATCGGGGTGAACTGGAGGCGGCGACAGACAGGCGATTGCCAACGCTGATTACGCGAGACGATCTGCGCGGCGACCTTCACACCCATTCCACGTATACGGACGGGCGCAGTTCAATCGAAGAGATGGCGCGGCGGGCACGCGAACTGGGCCTGGAATATTTCGCGGTGACGGACCATTCGCGGCGGGTCGCGATGGCACACGGACTGGATGCGGCGCGTTTGCGGGAGCAATGGCAGGAAATCGATCGCGTCGCGGGAAAGCTCAAGGGAATCCGGTTACTGCGCGGCATCGAAGTGGACATCCTCGACGACGGCAAACTCGATCTGCCCGACGATGTCCTGGGTGAACTGGACTGGGTGGTCGCATCGCTTCATTACAACCTGCGCGGAAGTTCGGCGGAGATGACGCGGAGGCTGGTCAAAGCCATCCGCAACAAGAACGTGGACGTGATCGGGCATCCGAGCAGCCGCCTGGTGGGTCATCGCGAACCCGTAGAGTTCGACCTGGCCGAGGTCCTGCGCGCGGCACGCGAGGAAGGCTGCGCGCTAGAAGTCAATTCACAGCCTGATCGCCTGGACCTGAACGACACTGCTTGCATGGCGGCAAAGCGCGCCGGGGTGAAGCTGGTCATTTCGAGCGACTCCCATTCGCCGCGCGAATTCGATTTGCTCGAATTTGGTGTGAACCAGGCGCGGCGTGGATGGTTGGAGCCGGAGGATGTCCTCAACACCCGGAGCTTGAAGTCGCTCCACGTCCGCCGCTGACGGTCCGCGACATGCCGTGACCTACCGGTGGATCATGAACTGCGCGTACATCGTCGGAACGGGTCCGGGCTTGTCCCATTTCATCGGGAGCGAGACTTCGTGGAGAACCGGGATGTCGATCTTGCTACCGTCCTCGCGCGTGAAATTTCGGGTCCCGGTATACTGCACGATCGTCGGCAGCAGGACACCGGTCGTTTTGTAGTGTGTCCGGTTGGTAACCAGGACCGCATCGGGTTTCTGGAGGGAACTGCCCGCCCGAATCAGCCATTCGGGTCCGCCCAGGGTGCGGACGATGTACGCTTCGCTGATTACGTAATAGCCGCCGACAACCGGTCGGCGGTCGGGTGGCACTACGTTACCGGTGCCGAGCCAGAACGGGAGCGCGACTGAGCGGTCGTTGCTCCAGTCCAGGGCGCGGACCTGGGCGATCTGCGTGTTTCCGCCCAGCACGAATGATTGCCCGCGAAAGGCAGCCTCCACCTGTTGTGCGCTGGCGAAAGTTTGGGAAGGAGAGGCTGTATCGTCGGCATAGGTGTTTACGCCACTACACAGCAAAAGCAGCGTTAACATGAAGCTGACAACGTGGATTGTTTGTTTCGACCTGGCTGTATGCATTGGGATTTCCTTGCTGGTCCGGATGACGTGACAGTGCGGTCTTGTGCATCCCGCGTGCCAGATTGAGACAAAAAAACTCGCGGACCCGAAAGGAAGGCGATTTGCTATCGGCGCGAAACGGCACCACGAAAGATCACGCGGTGTCTCCATTGGCCGCACCGGATGCTGTGAGCCGAACTCGCTGCTCAGAGCAGGCTCGGGTAGGCAGGCTCGTACACGCAAGATTCGACCAAAGCCCTCAAGTCTTTCGGCAGGTCGACTGAAGCCAGGCCACGCGAGAAGGCAACCTCAGCCACGCGGCGGGCGGTGTGCACTTCTACCGCCAGAAGATTCGAGGGTGCGGGATAGATGAGTCCGGCTTCCAGATCGGCGCCCGTGACCTGCTCGGCGATTGCATGAGCCGCCGCCAGGAACATCTCGCTCGTCACTCTTCGGGCGCCGGTCGCATAGACAGCCAGACCGACAGCCGGGAACACATAGACGTTGTTGCACTGGCCGGGCACGAACACCCGGCCGCGATACGAAACCGGCGCAAAGGGGCTTCCGCTGGCAAAGACCGCGCGACCGTCAGACCATTTGTACGCCTCCTGCGCGGTGCATTCGGAATGAGAAGTGGGGTTTGAGAGGGCCAGGATTATCGGCCGTCGATTGATTCGGGCCATCGCCTCGATGACGGATTGATCGAATGCTTTCGCGAGGGTGCTGACCCCGACGATCGCGGTGGGCTTGATGGATTCGACGGCGTCGACAAAGCGCGCGATTGGCGCATGCGACTGAGCATAGGGCCGCTGGTAGCCGGCGAGGTCCTTGCGCGCGGAATGAACGAGTCCGCCGCGGTTGAAGAGCCAGATGCGCTCGCGAGCATCTTCCGGCGAAAGGCCCTGGAGCATCATCGCGTCGGTGAGCAGGTTGGCGATGCCGACAGCCGCAGACCCCGCGCCGAGGAACAGGAAGGTCTGGTCGCGGAGGGCGCCGCCGGTGAGACGCAGGGCGCTGAGGACGCCCGCGAGCACCACAGCAGCGGAACCCTGGATATCGTCGTTGAAGGAGCAAATCCGGTCTCGATAGCGATCCAGCAACCGGAAGGCATCCTCGCGCCCCCAGTCCTCGAACTGGATACAGCAATCGGGAAACTCTTCCTGGACGGCGGTTACGAACTCCTCGACGAGCTCATCGACTTCAGCCGCGGGCGGGCGATGCCGACGCAATCCGACGTAGAGCGGATCCTTGAGCAGCGAGCCGTTGTTGGTTCCGAAATCGATGGTGACAGGCAGGGTCAGATGGGGCGGGACGCCGCCGCCCGCGGTATAGAGCGCCAGTTTGCCGATCGGAATCGGCATGCCGTGTGCGCCGAGGTCGCCGAGGCCCAGGATGCGCTCGCCGCTGGTGACCACGATGAAGCGGACGTTGCGCTCGGGCCAGGTCCTGAGAATCTCGCGGATGCGGCCTTTGCGCTTGATCGAGAGGTGGAGCCCTCGGGGGCGAACACCGAGATGGCCGAACTTGAGGCATGCCTCGCCGACCGTCGGCGTGTAGACAATCGGCATGAATCGCGCCTGGTCCGACATCAGCAGGCGATAGTAGAGAGTTTCGTCGAAGTCCTGCAGTGCACGGAGCTCGCGGTACTGATCGAGGCTCGAGGACAATTCCGCGAGCCGCTTCGTCACCCGCTCTCTCTGGATTGTCTCGTTGTCTATCGACTCAGGAACGAGACCGGTCAGCCCGAGCGCATCGCGCTCTGCCTCGGAGAACGCACCCGACTTGTTGAGATGGGGATCGCGGAGAACTGCAATCCCGCGGGCGCTGGTCGTCATGTGGCACTCATTGCTATTTCCGCTGGATCGTTTCGAGGTAGCGCACGATGCCAACGATCCTCTGTTTAACCTCGGCCTCGCTCTCGGCACCGGATTTGCCCGTCTGCTGCTGAAGATACTCACCCCAGAACGGCATCGCGAAGCGTTTGTGCAATCCCTTCATCTCGCGGCCGTCGATGGACCGGTAGACTTCGGCAAAGGGAAACTTGCCGCCGTTTTTGATGCTCAACTGCGTGAGGTCGGGAGGGTTGGCCTCGGTGAGAGTCGCGCCTGCGCCGTTTCCGTTCGTGCCGTGGCAGGAGGCGCAGAGAGCCTGGTAGTCGTGCTGACCGGAGGACTCCGCAGCCGCGCAGTTTCTCGCGA
>DATJWT010000014.1:0-2694 GCA_035500975.1 Binataceae bacterium (SeqCode) | reverse complement strand
TTGCTCGCCGCGATGCCGATGGTCGCGACGATCGTTCCGACCGCGTTCTTCCCGTTCGTAGTCGGAGATACGCAGGTCGCGTGGAATTGGGTCGCCGGAGTGATACTGGCGATCGTTCTGATCGCCGCCCACGCATTCGATTGGCGACGGCTCCGCGATGGTCTGGGCGCCACCGTCATCGCCGCCATCCTCGCGATGATGGTGGTCTATCTCGCCCAGTGCGCGACCTCCGTTACGCTCCACACCCTGGCACTCACGCCGGAGCGGTTGATCTTCACGATGGTCGGCGCGCTGTTGCTGTTTCCGTTCTGGCTCAGTTTCGAATTCATGCTGCGCCGCGGCGGCCTGGTCGTGTCCACGATTCGCGCCGTCATCGGCCGCGCATTGATCCTCGCGATGCTCGTGGTCGGAATCGTGCTGCAAGTGCTCCCCGGCGTCCTGATGCTGATTCTCCCGCAACTGGTGCTGATCTATGTCGCAGTCGAGATCTACGCGGCATCTGCCTACAGCTCCTCGCGCAACTTGCTGCTGATAGTGCTGGTGGAATCGATCTGGTTCTCCTGGAGCATTGCCGCAGTCGCACCGATTACATTCATGCTGTAACTCGAAGGAGTCGCACCATGCCCCATCCGCGAATGTACGATGATTCGAATCCGCTGATTCAGAAGTTGCGGAAGGTTTGTCTCGCTTTGGGAAACGTCGTCGAGAAAGAAGCGTGGGGCGAGTGTACCTTTCGCGTCGTCGACGGCTCGATGTTCGCGATGACCGACAACAACCATCATAAGAGCGGTCACGTAGCGGTATGGGTAAAAGCTCCCGCGATGGCGCAGGAGATCCTGATCAATTCGGACCCGCAGCGCTTCTTCAAACCGCCGTACATGGGCCATAAGGGATGGGTCGGCGTCAGGCTGGAAGGCAAGCTCGACTGGAGCCATCTCGCGGCGATCCTTAAAGACGGCTACGAGATGTCGCTTCCGATGAAGAAAAGCAGCATCCGCGCGAAGCGAATTACCTCTCCCGTGACCACGGCCAGGCATAGCCTGAAGTCGCGCGCCGGGCGGGTGCGCCATGAGCACTGAGGCAGTTCCGCGCCAGGCGCGGCGCGCCGCGCTGGCGTTTATCTTCATCACCGTCGTGCTCGACATGCTGGCGCTCGGCATGATCGTTCCCGTGTTGCCCAAGCTCATCGAAGACTTCGTTCACGGCAACACCGCGCGCGCCGCGGAAATCTACGGACTGTTCGGCACGGTCTGGGCGCTGATGCAGTTCGTTTTCTCCCCCGTACTCGGTTCGCTTTCCGACCGCTACGGACGCCGCACGGTGATCCTGCTTTCGAATTTCGGGCTCGGCCTCGACTACATCGTGATGGCGTTGGCGCCCGGCGTGGGCTGGCTGTTCCTCGGCCGCATCATTTCGGGCATCACGTCGGCCAGTTTCTCCACCGCGAGCGCGTATATCGCCGATGTCGCCCCGCCGGAAAAGCGCGCCGCCGGTTTCGGCATGCTCAGCGCCGCGTTCGGACTCGGCTTCATCCTCGGACCCGCGCTCGGCGGCGTCTTCGGCAATATCGATCCGCGGCTCCCGTTCTGGGTCGCGGCGGGCTTCAGCCTGCTCAACGCGATGTATGGTCTGTTCGTGCTCCCCGAATCGCTCCCGCCCGAGAAGCGCGAAGCATTCTCATGGCGCCGCGCCAATCCAGTCGGATCGATCAAGCTGCTGCGCTCGCACGCGGAGCTGTTCGGACTTTCGATCTCGACTTTCATCGGGAACATCGCGCACGAAGCTCTGCCGACCACCTTCGTGCTGTACGCGATGTATCGCTATGGATGGAACGAACGCACGGTTGGCCTCGCGCTCGCGACCGTCGGCGTATGCTCCGCGATTGTCGGCGCAGGCATGGTCGAACCCGCGGTGGCGCGCTTTGGCGATCGCCGCGTGATGCTCACCGGGTTGTGGTTTGGTGTGCTCGCCTTCGTGATCTACGGGCTCGCCGGGACCGGGCTGGTTTTCTGGCTCGCGATTCCGGTGGGCGGCTTGTGGGGGCTGTCTGGTCCTTCCATGCAGGGTCTGATGACGCATCGCGTGAACGCATCCGAGCAGGGCCAGTTGCAGGGCGCGCTCAGCAGCATCCGCGGAATCGCTTTCATGATCGGGCCGCTGATTTTCACCAACACCTTCGCTGCGTTCATCGGGCCCGCCCGCGATTGGCATCTCCCGGGCGCACCGTACCTGCTGGCAGCCCTGATGCTAACGGCCGCAACCCTGGTCGCCTACCGCGCAACCACCCCGCGCTCCGACGAAGAGTCGCCGGGTTTCGCCGCGACCGCGGAAGAAGCCTGAAGCAGGTCTTCACCCCACTATGTCATCCCGAGCGGAGCATTCCGATACGGAGCCGAGGGACCTCAGCAGATGGTTCGCTTGCAGCTATCCGGCCAGACTAAAAGGCTCCGATGGTACGGGGGCCTGCCCTAATTCGCTGAATCCAGCAACTTCTGCAGATTGCCGGCATCGCCGCGACTGCTCGCAGTCTCTCCCGCCTTGTCGTAAACCACGTTCCCCTTCGCGTCGACGATCGCGATGGTAGGAATGAAGCCACGATAGTAGCGCGCGACCAGTGCTTTCTGATCGGGTGACACGCGATTCAAATCGACGACCACGAAATCCATCCGGTCCTTGTATTGCGGGTACAACTTT
>DATJWT010000013.1:0-5001 GCA_035500975.1 Binataceae bacterium (SeqCode) | reverse complement strand
GAAGATGCTGTCCTGCAGGCGGGTGCGCCGGAGCGCATCGATCACGACCCACTTCACGCCGTCCTTGTCGATTTCGATCTTCGGCAGGCGGCTCTTGTACTTGTCATCGAGACGCTCGGCCCAGAGGTTGCCAGGTTCGTTGGCGTGGCAATCGGCCGAAATCATCAGGAAGCGATTCCGGTCGCCGGGGCGTACGGTGCGGTTCCATCCCGCGTGTCCCGGAGTTTCCAGACGCCATCGGTTCGCCGCATCGATTGTCGGTTCCATTGCTGTCCCCCTCCAAGCCAAGGTGGGCTGCTTCCTGAGCTTTGCATAAGAAGTCGGTGGTTTGCGAGCGAGGAACCGGTACCAGCTTCGCGCACCAAGTGCGCGAAGCTGTCCGGAGGCCACCTCATCTTTATTCCGCTTTCGCTTACTCCTCGGGATGACAGGAAGCGTGGACTCTCGGCAACCGGAAGGGCATGGTTGTGGCGGGCATTGATGCCTATCGATCTCACAAGGAGCAAATCATGATTGTCGTACACCACCTGAATGATTCCCGTTCGCAGCGGATCCTGTGGCTGCTGGAAGAACTGGCCCTGCCGTACGAAATAAAGCGCTACCAGCGCAATGCCGAGACACGTCTAGCGCCGCCGGAGCTGAAGGCGGTGCATCCGCTGGGCAAGTCGCCGGTGATCACCGACAACGGCCGGACCATTATCGAGTCAGGCGCGATCGTCGATTACATCATCCGGCGTCACGGCGGGGGGCGGCTGGCACCGCCGGCCGACAGCCCGGCTTACGATGAGTATGTGCAGTGGCTGCACTATTCGGAAGGCTCCGCGATGCTGCCGCTGATGCTCAACCTGTACGTGTCGCGGCTGGGCGAGGCGGGGGCGCCGCTGCGTCCGCGAATCGAGAGCGAGATTGCGAACCATCTTGGGTACATCAATGGCGCGCTCAAAGGTAAGCAATTCCTGGTGGGAAATTCGCTCACCGGCGCCGATGTACAGATGAGTTTCGTAGGCGAGGTAGCGGGGGCATTCGGAGTGCGTGCCGCGTATCCGGAGATCGACGCGTGGATCAAGCGGCTGCACGAGCGACCCGCATACAAGAAGGCGTTGGAGAAGGGCGGGGCATACGCGTACGGGAATTGAGCCCCTCACCCGCTGAAGAACTTGCCGGCAAGTTCTTCAGCGACCTCTCCTTATGTGCGCCCGCGACCAGATTGCGGACGCGGGAGAGGAAATTTCGAACAGGAGCTTTTGGGACGAGTCAGCGTCTCAGGTGAACGCGGACGATGTCCGACATCATGGCGATGAACTCGGGATGATCGCTGACGGTCGCGGCGCGTTCCATGCGTACTTCTGATTCGCGTGCTACTCGCGCCGCTTCTACGTCGAGGTCGTACAGCACCTCGACGTGATCGCACAGGAAGCCGATTGGGACGACGATCGCGATCGATCCCTTCTTGAGGTTCTGCAGTGCGGCGGAGATGTCGGGTTCGAGCCAGGGATCGCGCGGGCTTCCGCTGCGGCTTTGAAAAGCGAGCGTCCATGACTTGATATCGACCTGCGCCGCGACCATCCGGCAAGACTCGGTTAGCTGGTCGACGTACGGAGCATCGGCAGCCATCGCCACCGGGATGCTGTGGGCGGTAAAGATGAGTCGCGCGCGGCTGCGTTCGGCGGACTCGATACGCGCGAGCGCTTCGGTTACGCGCGCGGCGACGGCGGCGATGAAACGCGGATGCGCGTGCCACGGCTCGGGATATTCCACCTCGGGCGCGCGCGGACCCATCGCCTCACGCGCGGCGCGCACGACGGCCTGGTAACGCTCCCAACTCGCCTCGCTACGAAAGGCGGCCATGATGAACGCGAGCGCGCGGCGCGCGCCCGCGCGCTCGAGCGCCACCATCGCGTCAACGATGTACGGCTCCCAGTTGCGCATCCCGACTTCGATGGGAACGGTGATACCGCGGTGCGATAGATCGGCGCGCAGCGCGTCGGTTTGTCGCAGAGTCAGTTCGTTGTAAGGCGATCGACCGCCAATGTTCTCGTAGTGGCGGACGACTTCTTCGTAGCGTTCGCGCGGGACCGGCCGGCCGCGCAGCACGTTGTCGAGAAAGGGCCGAATCTCTTCGGGGCGGGTAGGTCCCCCGAAGCCGACGACCAGCACCGAGTCGCATTGCCCGCCGACCGACGCCACCGCGCGACTATCTCCGGCTCATTTCATGGACGGCATCGACCAGCGCGATCACATGATCGACGGGGGTTTCGGGCAGGATGCCGTGACCGAGGTTGAAGATATGGCCGGGGCGGCCGGCGGCTTTATCGAGAATCGCGCGAGCGCGCGAACGAATTTCGGGGACATCGGCAAACAGCGCGATCGGATCGAGGTTGCCCTGCACCGCGACGTCATGGCCGAGACGCTGCCAGGCTTCCGCCAGATCGACGCGCCAATCGAGCCCGATCACGTCGCCACCCGCCTCGCGCATCAGCTCGAGCAGATTTCCGGTGACGGTGCCGAAGTGAATGACGGGAACTCCCGGCTTGACCTTCGAAATCAGCGTTGCGGCGTGCGGCAGCACGAAGCGGCGGTAATCATCGGGGCCGAGGCTGCCGACCCAGCTATCGAAGAGCTGCACCGCGCTCGCGCCCGCATCGACCTGCATGTTGAGGTAGTCCGCAGTGAATCGTACCAGCAGCTCCATCAGCCGATGCCAGGTTTCCGGCTCGGTGTACATCAGGGTCTTCGTGGTTTGATACTGCCGCGACGAGCCGCCCTCGATCAGGTACGACGCGAGCGTGAAGGGCGCGCCGGCGAAGCCGATGATGGGAGTCTTGCTGCCGATCGCGCGGTCGACCAGCTTGATCGACTCGCCGACGAACGCGAGCGCGCTCACGTCAATGTCGGGAATGCGAGCGAGGTCCGCGGATGAACGGACTGGCCGATCGACGATCGGGCCGTCGCCTTTTTCGTAGTGCAGCCCGACCTGCATCGGGATGAGAGGCAGCAGGATGTCAGCGAAGATGATCGCCGCATCGACGCCCAGGCGCTCGACTGCAGTGACGGTTACCTCGGCGGCCAGCTCGGAGCGCGTGCACAATTCGAGAAAATCATGCTGGTCGCGCACGCGCCGATATTCAGGCATATAGCGGCCGGCCTGGCGCATCAGCCATATGGGAGTGTAGTCGGCCGACTCGCGGCGGCACGCCTTCAGAAACGGATGGTTCCAGAGGTGAGGGCGCGGCGCGTCAGCACGATCGATCGCCGGACGGGGTGACGCCGTACCCACGCTGATCGCAGCAGAGGAACGCTTCGCGGCCAGGATTGCTCCAGCGCGAGCAGCCGCCTCCTTTACAAGATGTCCGAGCTTGGAATGATTCGGTTCGAGGTCTGCCGGGAGTCCGCGCGAGCGCAACTCCCGAGAGCAGACCGGACCGACGGAACCGATCACCATCGAGGCGAGCCCGCGCCTGACCGCATCGCCGATGCCTTCCGCTTCCGCCACCTGCATCACGTTGGTGACCTGGTTGGAGCTGGTGAACAGGGCGACATCGGCGTCGCCCGCGGCGATCGCGCGGAGGGCATCGTTGAGCGGACCGCGATCGGTCGGGAGGGTCCATCGATATACCGGCACGATCATCACGTCCGCGCCGCGCGCTTCGAGCGCGGACACCAGGTCGCGATTGGAGACGCCGTACTCCTGGAGGGCCACGCGCTTGCCGCGCAAATCTCCATGCGCAGTCAGAGCGCCGAGCAGTTCTTTCCAGGTGTTCGGCTCGGGTGCTTCGAGAGAGGCCGCCAGGCCGAGATCGCGCAGAGCGGCGAGCGGCTTGGGACCGCGCACCACCGTGACGACGCGTCCGAGGGCAGCGATCAGCGCAGCGCGCTGGTGGCGCGTTTCCATCACCTGGAACAACGCGCGCACACCGACACCGGTGAGGAAAATCGCGATATCGATTTGGCCGGCGAGCAGCCGATCCGCGAATTCCAGCGCCGCCGGGTTGTCGCCGAGTGGAACCTCCCGCATCGCGGGTGCGACGATCGCGCGGCCGCCGTTGCGCTCGATCAGGCGGGCGGTCTCGGCCGCCATCCGGCTTTCGAACGCGACGACGCGCAGGCCGCTAAAATTCAGCTGGTTCCGCGCGGCGTCAGTATCGGTCAGCGCGCTCATCGCATTAATCTTGCCTTCGCCACTTGGGCGAAGTCTATGCCCCACTCGATGCAGATTGTACTTTGCGCCCGTTTGGGCCGGTGTGTTAGCCGTAATCGGAACCTGAGGCAGCACCCTCATCCGCGCGTCACGCCGGCTGCAGACAAAGAAGCAGCCGCCGCGCCGCTTGCCTCTCCCGCAAGGGGGCGGGCGAGGGAGACTGCATCCGGCATCTCCAGGGGAGGCAACCATGAAACCACGATATCTCTTCCCGTCCGGCGCACTGCTGCTTGCGGCTTGCGCGTTTGCGATCAACGCGCATGCGCTGAATCCGCCGCTGCAGGCGGTGGTGATGCAGACCGCGCCGATCCCGGAATCGCAGGTGCCGGAGAATGACAAGGAGGCGGTCAACGCTGCCGAACGCCCTGCAGAAGACAAGGCGCTCGATGCGGGCCGGCAGCCGGAGCAGTGGCTCGCGTTCTTCGGCGTCAAGCCGGGGATGAAAGTCGCGGACCTGGTCGCGGGGGGAGGCTACACCACCGAGCTGCTTTCGCGCGCGGTCGGTCCGACCGGCACGGTGTACTCGGAGAACGGCCCGTTCCCCGAGAGGATGAAGAAGGTCGGCGAAACGTGGCAAGCGCGGCTCAAGGAACCGGCGTTGAAAAACGTGGTCGAAGTCGACAAGTGGGTCGATGCGCCCGACCTGTTCCCGGCGGGCTCGCTCGACGTGGTGATCATAAATCTTAACTATCACGACCTCGTGTGGCTGAAGGCGGACCGCGCCAGGATGAATGCGTCGGTTTTCGCGGCGCTCAAGCCGGGCGGGGTTTACGGCATCGTCGATCACAGCGCCAAGCCGGGGA
>DATJWT010000012.1:0-4505 GCA_035500975.1 Binataceae bacterium (SeqCode) | reverse complement strand
GTCCCCACCATCGCCGCTGAGTTCGGACGCAGCGTACCTGACGTCACATTCACCATTTTCCTGACGCTCGCGATGCGCCCGGTCGGCGCGGTTCTCTTCGGATGGCTTGCGGATCGATACGGCCGCCGGATTCCCCTGATGGCCGACATCATCTTCTATTCCGTGGTCGAGGTGTTGAGCGGGCTTGCGCCGACCTATCACAGCTTCCTTTTCCTTCGCGCCCTTTACGGAATCGGCATGGGAGGCGAATGGGGCGTCGGAGCTGCGCTCGCGATGGAGGCGGTCGGGACCAGATCGCGGGGCTTCTTCTCTGGTCTGCTCCAGGAAGGATACGCGGTCGGATATCTCCTCGCGGCGGGAGCCTTCTTCTTTATATTCCCGCACTTTGGTTGGCGCGCCTTGTTCTTCGTGGGCGGACTGCCCGCGCTGCTGACCATCTACATCCGCAGCAAGGTCCCCGAATCAGAAACCTGGGAACGCACGCGTCCAACCGGGCACGACGTGATGCGCGCGATCAAGGCCAACCTCAAGCCCCTCGGCTACCTCATCCTGCTGATGACGATGATGAACTTCGTCTCGCATGGGACGCAGGACCTGTATCCGACTTTCCTGCAGAAGCAGCGCGACCTGAGCGTTCGGACCGTCGCGACGATCGCCATCATATATAACGTCGGCGCCATCCTGGGCGGCCTGGTCTTTGGATACCTCTCCGACAAATGGGGCCGACGCACCATGATGGCCACCGCGGTTGCCCTGGCCGGCCTCATCGTGCCGTTCTGGATCTTCCCGCGATCGCTCGCGATGCTCACGGCCGGCGCCTTCATGATGCAGTTCATGGTGCAGGGCGCCTGGGGCATCGTGCCCGCGCACCTGGCCGAGCTATCGCCGCCGCAGGTCCGCGGTTTGTTCAGCGGGGTAGCGTACCAATCCGGTGTGTTCTTCGCATCGTTCGCGGCCTTTGGAGAAGCAATCCTCGCCGAGCGCTTCGGATACGCGCATGCGATGGCGGGAACCGCTGCGGTGGTGATGGCCGTGACCGTCGTGGTCATCCTGCTCGGCAGCGAACGCAAGGCCGCCGAATTGTCGAGGCCGCACTAGTACCATTAGGAGGACTTTCGCTAATCGCTCGTTTGCGCTAAACGAGCGGTATTGTAGGGAGAGCGCCATCCCGTCGGAGGTGAACCCATGAAGTTCGGCATTTTCTACGAGATTTCCGTTCCACGTCCCTGGGGCCGCGAGACGGAGAAGAACGTCTATGACAACTGCCTCGAGCAGGTGAAGCTCGCCGATGAGCTCGGTTTCGATTCGGTCTGGGCCGTCGAGCATCACTTTCTCGAAGAATATTCGCATTGCCCCGCGCCGGAATTGTTCCTGACTGCGTGCGCGATGATCACCAAGAAGATGCGGGTCGGCCACGGCATCGTGGTGTGCGTACCCGAGTTCAATCATCCGATCAAAATCGCCGAGCGCACCGCCGTGCTCGACATCCTGTCGGGCGGCCGTCTCGAAGTCGGCACCGGACGCTCCGCCACCTGGACCGAACTTGGCGGCTTCCGCGCAAATCCCGACGAGACCAAGAAGACTTGGGACGAGTTCGTGCACTGCCTGCCCAAGATGTGGACGCAGGAACGCTTCTCGTACCAGGGGCGGTCGTGGTCGATGCCGCAGCGGACGATCGTGCCGAAGCCTTACCAGAAGCCCCATCCTCCCATGTGGGTTGCGGTTACCAGCCCCGGCACCGAGATCGATGCGGCAGAGCGCGGGATGGGCAGCCTGGGCCTGACCTTCGGCGGATTCGCCGAGCAGGAAGAAAAGGTCAAGCGCTACCGCAAGATCATCCGCAGTTGCGAGCCAGTCGGCGAATTCATCAACGAGTCGGTGTCCACCGTCAACTTCCTGTATTGCCATGAAGACGATGCCGTCGGCGTGAAGACCGGCATGCGCATGACAGGCACCTTCAACTATCTCGCCGCGCAGTTGCTGGCGGCCCGCGAGGCCTATCCGACCAAGTCGTATCCGTCGCTGGGATTGCTGCCTTCGCTGCGGCGCGACGTGGCCGGGCCGGGCGATGCCTCGGGTGCGCCCGAGGGAATCGCGATCGGAAATCCCGCGCGGCTGGTGCGCGAGCTCAAGAAGTGGGAAGCGGTCGGTGTCGATCGCGTCAACTTCCTGCTCAACGCCCTCGAAACGATTCCGCAGGAGCAGGTGCTCAATTCGCTGCGCCTGTTCGCCAGGGAAGTCATGCCGCACTTCGAGAAGAAGGCGGGGCAGGGCGAGACCGCGGCTGCCGCGGCGGGAGCGCGCTGATGCCGCCGCGGTTTGGAACATTGAATGTGGAAGCGTGGGCCAAGGCGGCGTCCACGATCAACGGTTTCAAGACCGACGAGTGGAAGCTCAAGGGCGTGCAGATTCTCGAGCTGCATAACGAGATCGATGACGACCCGGCCGACGCGTTGATTCCCAAGACCATGCATCCCGCGATCCCGGCGTACGCGATCATCAACGTGATGCACGTGCCGGACAGCTCGGTCGGCGCCTTCACGGTCGGCGAAGTGCGTATCGCCGGTCGGACCGGGGTGCGTCCACGCGGCTTTGTGTTACGCAGCTTCTGCGACAGCGAAGCTGCCCGCAAGGAATTGAGCTCTCGATGGGGGTTCCCGGTCGCGCCCGCGGAGGTCAGCCTCGTGCAGCGGCACGATCGCGTGGTCGGCAAGGTGGTGGTTGACGGGAAAACCGTGCTCCACGCCGAGCTGATGGATCGCGACATGATCTCCGGAAACGACATCCAGTACATCGCCTCGATGCACCTGGCGCGCAGCCGCGACGATCAGAAGATGGTGCTGGTGCAGGTCGATCCCGAGTACGCGTTCTCCAAGGCGGAGCGCGGTAATCCGAACCTGGTCACTCTCGATGCGGATGCCTTCGGCGCCGGCGCGCATCTGCGCCTGATGAATCCGATCATGGCGAGCTTCGCGGTGGCGGAGATGACGCTGCCGAAGATTCGCTACATCTGCAATCCGGAACTGCCCGCGATGCAGGGAACGACCAAGGTCGCTGCGTAAGGCAAATCAGAGATCCGCAGATTTCGCTGATTCTGAATCTGGCTTCAGTCTGCGAAATCTGCGGATTCTGTTTTTGTGATGTCGGTTCCCTGGCGCTTCGAACATCTCACGCTCGCGAGCGGTCTCAAGATGCGTATCGCGCGGGCCGGCAGCGGCCCGCTGGTCGTGATGCTGCACGGCTTCCCGGAGTGCTGGTACTCGTGGCGCCATCAACTGCGCGGACTATCGGACTCGTTCGACTGCGTCGCTCCCGAGATGCGCGGTTACGGCGAGACCGATGCGCCGGTTGGAGCCGCGAACTACAGCCTCGAGAAGCTGGTCGGTGATGTCGCCGATTTGATTCATGCGCTCGGGCGCGATCGCGCGGTCGTGGTCGGGCACGATTGGGGCGGCGGAGTAGCGTGGGCTACGGCGCTGATGCGCCCGGAGATCGTGGAACGGCTCATCGTCCTCAACTGTCCGCATCTCAAGCGATTCTCGGAGGAGCTGCGGCGCAATCCGCGGCAGATGTTGCGAAGCTGGTACATGCTCTTCTTCCAGCTTCCCGCGCTGCCCGAAGCGCTGTTTCGCGCGCGCAACTATGCCGCGCTCGACAGCGCGCTCAAGAACGGCACCGTGCGCAAGGGCGCGATTACGGACGAAGACATGCGCTACTTCCGCGACGCGTTCAAAAATCCGTACGCGATTTCCGCGGCGATCAACTACTACCGGGCGAACATGCGCACCGGGTTAATGGCGCGATCGGACGAGGGCGCCTGGATCGATCGCAAGATCGCTGCGCCGACGATGCTGATTTGGGGCGAGCAGGATTTCGCGCTGGGCAAGGAACTGACCTACGACATGGATCGCCTGTTCAGCGGACAGTTCGAACTTCGCTACATCGCGGAGTCGGGACACTGGGTGCAGCAGGAGCAGCCGGAGCAGGTGAATGCTTACATGCGCAAATTTCTGCGACCCTTGGTAGGGGAAAGTTCGTAAAATCCCCAGCTACTCGCGCGCGCTCCTCCTAACACCGCCCGCACTCGGAATTTCTGCTTTACTCGCATTTCAGCCGCAGCTACTCTCGATGCTGGACAAACGCTCGGACCGCAGCCTTTCTCGTAGATCCCGCCTCGATGATCGCAGGGTCTCTGTTTTAGGGGCAGCCCGACCAAGCCCGTAAGGAGGGCTTTCTATGCCCACTAAGTTGTATGTAGGCAATCTTGCCTACGCCGTTAACAATGACGATCTCGCCCAGCATTTCGCGCAGGCGGGAAAAGTCGAGACTGCGACCGTCGTGACCGACAAGTTCTCAGGTCAGTCCCGCGGATTCGGATTCGTTGAAATGTCCGATCCAGCCGAAGCGACTCGCGCCGTTGAAACCCTGAACGACACCGACCTCAAGGGCCGTCGTATCCGCGTCGACGAGGCTCGCGCCTCGACGGGCGGACCGCGTGGCGGCGG
>DATJWT010000011.1:0-9413 GCA_035500975.1 Binataceae bacterium (SeqCode) | reverse complement strand
GCATACTGCGCAACTTCGCGCGTCACCAGGGTCGGATGGCCGACCTTACCGAGCGCCATGAAGAGGCTGTAGAGCGCGATGACGAAGGCCCAGTCTCCCACGCGATTGACGATGAAAGCCTTGTTGCCGGCGGTGGTGTTGGCGAGGACCTTGTACCAGAAGCCGATGAGCGCGAAGGAGCAGAGCCCCACGCCTTCCCATCCGACGAACATCAGCCACATGTTGTCGCCGAGCACCAGCACGAGCATCGCGAAGGTGAACAAGTTGAGCCATCCGAAGAACCGCCAGTACGATTCCTCGTCGTGCATGTAGCCGGTCGAGTAGATGTGGATGAGGCCGCCGACGCCGGTGATGATCAGCGTCATGATCATCGAGAGCGGGTCGAGCCAGAACGCGATATCGAGGTTGAGCCCGCCGACATCGATCCAGGTCCAGAGGCGGTCGAGCATGAAGCGCTCTTCGGCGGGAGCAGCGACCATCGCGAAGAAGGTTTTGAGGGCGAGGCAGAAAGCGATTATGACGACGCCGCATCCGACGAGGCTGATGGCGCGCTTGCCGAAGGTCTTCTGGAGCCAGGGGCCCAGCAGAAAATTGATCGCCGCGCCGACGAGAGGCAGCAGCACGATATAGCGTGCGATCGTTATGCTTACCGGATGGTCCATCACGTAGTGCTCAGGTCAAATTGTCGTGCCGGAAATCGGAAGATCCGCCCCGCAAAGCCCCACCTCGACAATCCGGCTGATATAAGCAGAAAAACGTAATTCCGAAAAGGCGATCCGGTGCAAACGAAGGGCTGTCGCCCGACCGTCATACCTCACCCCAGCCCTCTCCCTGGACAAGGAGAGGGAACCAGTCGGCGCTAGCGCGTTATCCACTGAGGGTCTCGGTCGCATCGACATCGATGGTTTTGAAGTTCTGGTAGATGGCCAGGACCACGGCGAGGCCGATCACCGCCTCGGCCGCCGCCAGCATGATTACGAAGATAACGAAGATCTGGCCGTCGTATTTGCCGCCGCCGTAGAAGGCAAAGGCCAGGTAGTTGATATTGGCCGAATTCAGGATGAGCTCGACGCCCATCAGGATGCCGATGGCGTTGCGGCGGGTGAGGACGCAGACCATGCCGAGCGAGAAGACGACGAGGCTCAGCAGCAGGAAGTGATTGAGTCCGATTGCGGCTGACATTTTCCCTACTCGCGGGCCTCGTGCCGTGAGATGACGATCGACCCGATCAGCGCGGCCAGCAGGACCAGCGAAGCGATCTCGAACGGCAGCACGTAGTCGCCGAGAAACGCGTTGCCGATTCCATAAGTGGTTGGCGACGGCGTAAAAGCCGCAGCCACGTGCCAGCGAGTGCGCTCGATCGCATAGGCCATCACGCCGCCCGCGATCGCGACGATCGCGACGGCAGGCGCCAGGCCGACCGCGCGATTGGAGATTGTCACATCGGCGATGCCCTGCGTCAGCATCACGGCGAAGATGGTCAGCACCAGGATGCCGCCGACATAGACGAGCAGTTGGACCATCGCGACGAAATCCGCGGCGAGCAGGACGTAGAGACCGACCACGCCCATGAAGGCGCCGAGCAGCGCGAAGGTCGAGTAAACGATGTTGCGGGAGAACGCGACCATGCAGGACGAGCCGACGGTCAGCGCCGCAAGCGCATAGAAGATGATGGTCGCAACCATGCCCCGAGAATCTCCTCCCCTACCCCCGGCCGTGGCGCTTACGCTTCGGCCTCTTCTTCCGCGGGCTTCTCGCCGCCGGGCTGAGCGAACTCGTTGATATAGCGCATGCCGCGATTGAGAATCGGCGCGATGCGCGGATCGGTTTCGGGTCCCTTCTTGGGCTTGTAAGCCTGCACGGGTTCCTTGACGAACCGGCGAATCAGGCTTTCGAGCGAATAATCGGCGCCCTCGAACTCGGTGGTGTGATGAATCGAGCCGGTCGGGCACGGCTCGCTGCACAGGCCGCAATACATGCACTTGGCGATGTCGATATCGAACTGCGAGATGATCATCGACTTCGTCTTCTGATCTTTCTCGCAGGCGATGACGATGCAATCGATCGGGCAGGCGCGCTCGCACGCCAGGCATCCGGTGCAGATTTCGAGATCGACTTCGAGGATGCCGCGATAGCGGAACGGGAGCGTGTCCTGGACGCGGACCGGCATGCGGTCGGGATACTGGACGGTGTAGGGGCGGCGCACGAAGTGCGATGCCGTCACGGCCATCCCCTCGAAGATCGTGGAGACGGTGTCTTTTATATTTTGGATGTAGGAGCCGAACGCACCCATCTTTTCAAATCCTAGATACCGGGACGGAAGTAGAGTTCCATCCGGGACCGACGCACATAGTACACCACCCGGCGCAGGAACATCGCCAATACCACCAGGCCGCCGGCGAACATCAGGTAGCCCATGAACGCGTTGCCGTCGGGCCAAATCGCGACCCAGACCGCGGTGCCGATCATGTCGGCGAACGAAATCGGCACGAAGTATTTCCAGCACAGGGTCATGAGCTGATCGATACGCACGCGCGGCAGCGTGCCGCGAATCCACATCGAGACGAACACGACCGCCAGAACTTTCAGGTTGAAGGTGATGAGCTCGAGGATGTTCATCACGACCGCGTTGTCGGTCACGTGCGGGAAGCGCCATCCGCCGAAAAACAGCGTGGTCATCAGCGCGCCGATGAGGAACAGGTTTCCCCACTCGGCCATGAAGAAGAAGGTGTAGCGCATCCCGCTGTACTCGGTGGCGAAGCCGGCGACCAGCTCGCTTTCGGCTTCAGGCAAGTCGAAGGGAGTACGGTTTCCTTCAGCGAGAGCCGAGACGAACAAGATATTGGCCGCGATGAAGGTGAAGGGATTGGCGAACACGAACCAGTGCTGCGGGGCCCATCCCTGCGCGCGGATAATTCCCTGCATCGAGAGCGTTCCGGTCATCAGCACGACCGGGAAAATCGACAGCCCGGCGGGAATCTCGTAGCTGACGATCTGCGCCGCGGAGCGGATTCCACCGATCAGGGACCACTTGTCATTGGAGGCCCATCCCGCCATCAGCACGCCCACCACGGTGAGCGCCGTAATCGAGGTGAAGAACAACACACCCACGTTGAGGTCGGCGAGGATGAGACTGCTGGAGAACGGCATCACCGACCACGGCAGGATGAACGCGAGCATCACGAGGTACGGCGCGAGCTTGAACAGGGGCGCATCGGCCTCGGCCGGAATCAGGTCTTCCTTGCAGATGTTCTTGAGGCCGTCGGCGAGCCACTGGAGAAAGCCTTGGGGCCCCACGCGATTGGGACCCACGCGCGACTGGATACGAGCCCATACGCGGCGCTCGAGCCAGGTGACGATACCGGCAAAGGGCATCGCGACCACCAGGAACACGATCGCGCCCATCACGAATTCGACGATCGCGGCGACCACGGCGAAGTTGGGTTTCGGCCCGAACATGCCGGAAGCGATCAGGTTGTTGATCAGCGTTTCCATGTTCTAGCGATCGATCTCCGGCGCAACCACGTCGAGGCTTGCGATCAAGGTAACGAGGTCCGCGATCATCAGGCCGCGGCTCAGCTTCTGGATGATGCCCATCGCGGCGAACGACCCGGTACGGACGTGTACGCGCCACGGGTAGCCGGTGCCATCGCTGACCACGTACCAACCCATGTCGCCGCGCCCGGATTCGACGCGAACCTGGCATTCGCCCCTGGGGGGCTTGAAGTTGCGCGCGACCTTGGCGAGCACAGGGCCGGAAGGGAGCTGGGTAAGAGCCTGGCGCAGAATCTTTGCAGATTCCTTCATCTCGCGGATTCGCATCATGTATCGATCCATCGAATCGCCAAGGGTGCCCCACTCGCCCGAGCCTACAGGGACCTCGAAGTCGAACTCCGGATAGACCGAATACGGGATGTCCTTGCGGATGTCCCACTTGATGCCGCAAGCGCGCAGGTTGGGGCCGACGAGGTTGTAGCCGATGGCTTCCTCGGGCGTGATCACGCCGACGTTGGCGAGGCGCTCGATGTAGATCTTGTTGTAGGAGATGAGCGCGTTGAACTCATCGAGGATCGGACCGAAGTGATCGAGGTACGCCAGCGCCTTCTCGCGCCAGCCCGGTGGAAGATCCCAGGCGACGCCGCCGATGCGCATATAGTTGAAGGTCAGACGCGCGCCGCAGAGCTCCTCGATCAGATCATTGATCATTTCGCGTTCGCGCAGCGCATGCGTGAACGGCGTCATCGCACCGATATCCATGCCCATGGTACCGGCGGAGAGCAGGTGCGAGGCGATGCGATTGAACTCGGCGGCGATGACGCGGCAGTACTCGCCGCGCCGGGGAACCTCGATGCCGGCGAGCTTCTCGCTGGCCATGCCCCATCCCTGGTTGGTGAACATCGCGCAGATGTAATCGACGCGATCGGTGTAGGGCATGAAGCCGTGGTAGCCGACCTTCTCGGCGATCTTCTCGATCGAGCGATGCAGGTAGCCGACGTCGGGAACGGCTTCGCGCATCACCTCGCCGTCGGCGCGCACCACGAAGCGGAGCACGCCGTGAGTCGAGGGATGCTGCGGACCCATGTTGAGGGTCATTTCTTCGGTGCGAAAGGTGCTCATTTCTTTTTGGGGTCGAGCCGGATGATGGGGCTCTCGCGGACGGTTGCGATGCCGTGGTATTCGAGCGGCTCGACGAAGTCCTTGCGCAGGGGATAGCCGGGCCAATCCTCGGGCATCAGGATGCGGCGCAGGTCGCTATGCCCTTCGAAGTTCACGCCGAGCAGGTCGAAAATCTCGCGCTCCATCCAGTTGGCCGACTTCCAGACCTCTTCCAGCGTATGCACCGACGGATTGTCGCGCGGCAGCTTGACCTTGAGCACGGCGCCGTGGCGCAGCCGGTAAGAAAAGAAATGGTAGACGACCTCGACGTGATCCTTGTAATCGACGCCGCTCTGGTTGGAGAGGCAATCCATCGAGGTTTCCGGATCGTCGCGCAGCCACTGGCCGATCTCGACGATCGCGCCGGGATCGATCACGCAGAACGGGTCAGGTTTGGTTTCGGAAATTTCGAGAACGCGATCGCCGAACCGTTCCTTGATCCGCTGATATATCGCCAGCGGTTCCATCCTCAGGCTGCTGTCACCTGGGCGCCGTTGCCGCGGGTCAGCCAGCGCTCCGTCATCATCTTTTCCTGGAGCTTCAGCAGTCCCTCGGTCAGGGCCTCGGGACGCGGAGGACATCCGGGCACGTACACATCGACGGGGACGATCTTGTCCACGCCGTCGCACACCGAATAAGCGAGCTGGAAGAGTCCGCCGCAGCTCGCACAGGAGCCCATCGAGATGACATAGCGGGGCTCGGGCATCTGGTCGTAGAGCAGCCGGGTCCGCAGCGCCATCTTCAGGGTCAGGGTGCCGGCCACGATCATCAGGTCGGACTGGCGAGCGGACGCGCGCGGGCTTGCGCCGAAGCGATCGATATCGGCGCGGGGGCCGCCGGTGTGCATCAACTCGATCGCGCAGCAGGCCAGGCCGAAGAGCATGTACCAGACGCTCGATTTGCGCATCCAGTTGAGCAGTTCATCGGTCTTGGTCGTCAGCACGTAATCAGGGAGCGTATTCAGAAGGGACATGATTCAATCACCACCTACTCCGGCACCTTCTTGACCCATTCGAGGTCGTGCTTGACCCACACGTAGATCAATCCCACGAAGAGGATGAGCAGGAAAATCAGGATTTCGGTCAGCGCGAAGAGGCGCTGCCCGCTGCGCACCCAATCGAGATAGACGGCCGCGATAGGATAGACGAAGGCGACCTCGACCTCGAAGACCACGAAAATCAAGGCAATCAGGTAGAAGCGGACGTTGAAGTTAATCCAGGCACGCCCGGTCGGCGGTTCGCCGCACTCATAGGGCATGACCTTGCGCGGGTAGGGATTGTTGGGTGCGAGCAGCTTCTGCAACCCGAACATCGCCGCGATCAAGCCGATCCCGAACACAGTCAGGGCTAGCGGCACGCCGAAGTGCAGATACATAAGCTAATTACCGCAACCTCAATTAGTTGTACCGGATCAAACTGTCAAGAAGAGAGACTTTTCGGGCAACCATCGACGCTTAAGTCCAACTTCTTTTCACCATCACTATATAGCAGCCGGAGCGGGCGGGAAAATGGCGCTACTTGAGTGATTTGGCGAGCTTTTCGAATTCGGGCCCTCCGACCCATGCGCCATCGCCATCGGGACACACCAGCATCGCGACCCGATCGAGGGTGTGCGGCACCAGCGTACGCTTGCAATCAGGACATTGCATCGACTTTTCGAGCTTTTCACGGAGGTGTTTCATGAGCTCCGCATCCTGTTGCGCGGCCCTTTGTTCTTCGCGAGCAGCTTCGACATTGCGAAGCTTGTCACCGAGGCGATCTCTCTCGTCACTCATGGTGCGGATGGTTTCCGGTTTGGGTTGTTGAAAAAAAGATCGCTGAGCCTGGAGCTCAGCTCATCTCCTTGATGAGCTTGCCGCTGCGAGCCTTCTCGACGGTGGACTCGAACTTGGAGCCCAGGTCCACGCCCATCTCTTTCGCGCGCTTCTTGGCCCACAGGCCGACGTTGCGCGAGTCGCGGTAGAAGGATTCATCGCGGGGTTTGGAGGTATCGAAGTTCCGGAGCCGCGATGCTTCGCTTTCGACCACGGAGAACGCGGACATCACGCGGCGCAGTTTGGCCGAGTTGCACCCGGGGCAGGTGCGCCGTTCGCGCTTGTGCGAGCCGAGGACGACGTGGGAGCTGATTCGTCCGCATCGGGCGCACTCGTATTCGAAGATCGGCATCGCGATTTCGAGAATATCGGTAGAGTGAGAGGCGGGCAACGAAGGCGTTGGCAGGCGCGCTTGCGATTGCGGAGGGGAAGTGGGCGAAGCCGTCGAACGAGTTGCTTTTGCGCCGGTCAGACCCGTGCTACACTGGTTCCGTGTAACACGATATGGCGAATCTGACCATTGCGATAGACGAAGAAACGCTCAAGAAGGCGCGCTTGCGGGCAGTTTCCAGCGACACCTCGGTCAACGAGGTGCTGCGGAAGTTCCTGGAGTCCTATGCGGGAACCGATACGGCACAACGGACCGCCCTGGATCGCCTGCTGACGCTATCTCGAAAATCGCGTTCGCGCAGTTCCCGCGGTCATCGCTGGACTCGTGACGACCTGCACGAGCGCAGCTGATGCTTCGGTTTTTCGATACCAATGTTCTTGTGTACCTGTTCGATGCCTCGCAGGCACCGAAGAAAGCACGCGCCCAGGCCCTGTTGGCCGATGCGGTCGGCGGCGGCGAGGCGCTGCTGAGCACGCAGGTGTTGCAGGAGTTCTTTGTCGCCGTGACGCGCAAGCTATCGACGCCTCTACCTCACGATCAAGCCGAGCAGGCAGTAAGAGAGCTATCATCGCTCCCGGTGGTCGATGTCGACACGGCCACGATACTGGAGAGTATCGCGACGATGCGGCGATATGGATTTTCCTTTTGGGATTCATTGATCGTGCGATCCGCGATCAAAGGCGGCGCCTCGGTCCTATACACGGAAGATCTGAACAACGGTCAAAAGATCGAAACGTTGACCGTTCACAATCCGTTCGCCTGAGAGATTCGTTCACTTCCAAACAAGCTTGTGGTCGAGGCCGGTGATACCGGGGACATCGAGCCGATAAGTTCTTTCAGGGTTGCGGGAACCGATACGGCAGCAACGGCGGCACATCGGGCGACAGCTGACGACGAAGCGATTGCAGGCCCTATCGATCCGGAAAGAAGAGATTGGCGATGGGACTACCGGCAAGAAACAACACTCCGACCGCGCCGACGGCTATTCCCGTGCCCAGCCACCAGAGAGAGCGATACTCCACGCCGAGAACAATCATCAGCAGGGCCCACAGCGGCAGGATTCCCGAGATGCCCAGGCGGATGAGGGCACTAACGGCGCGTTCCGCCTTCTCGACCTGATCAGCCATCGGCACTCTATCTAGCGGTTCCGCCCTCGCTGTTCAAACCATCCTGCGCAGGTTCAAGCAGGTACAGGGACAAGCCACCATCGCGGCCGATACCGTTCGATCGAGCGAGCATGCGCATCCGCTTGCGATAGGATTCCGGGAGCAGCCCGAGCTCGAAATCGTGCGCCACCAGGCAGAAGGGTCGATCGGCGGGAGGAGCGGGAGGCTGGTCGCGGAAAATCGGGGGCACATGCTCGCCGTGAACCAGGGGCGGGATTCCCCTTCCATAGTAGAAGGCCAACTCGAAGTCGGCGTCATGCACGACGAACAGCGGGTGATCGTCGATCTGATCGCGAACATCGGCGAGAAAGATCCTGCAGCTGCGCGCCCACGCAAGCTCGGGGCGAACGACGGTATCGATGAGGAGAACGCCGGCCAGGCTGATGGTTCCGATCAACGCACCGGCCAGCATAAGGGAGCGCCGGTAGAGAAAGACCAGGGTCGCAACTGCCGCCACACTCGAAACTGCCAGCACCAGCATGAAGGGAGCGCTGCGCGCGCCTATCCCGCGTTCGAGCAGCGTCATCAAGGCGGCATCGCTGGATTGAAGCGACAAGTCCGGATTCCGGCGCGCGGTCACGAGCGCAAGGACGGCGGCGAGAATCGTGGCGAAAGCGATCAGCGCGCTGACACCATCGCGAATCTTCGCTCCGCCCGGATACGCGCTCGTGGGCTCCCGCAATCCGAATGCCGCAGCGCTCAGGATAGCTACGCCCGGCAACGCCGGCAGGATGTAATCGTCGCGTTTGGCGCTTGCGATCGAGAAGAAGAGCACGACCGCGGCCAGCATGCTGGCCTGGAAGATGAGGGGCCTGCGCTGCGCGTCCGGAATCTCGCCGGTCGCGAAGCCGGCCAGCGCCGCGGGCATCAACAGGATGAGCGGATTGGCGCCGCCGATCAGTCGCGCGACGATGTACCAGAAGGGGCGCGAGCCTTCTCCGGTCCCACCCATACCGGCGGGCGCGAAGTGCCCGAGATTTTCGTGGAAGAAGATGCCGAATTCATGAGCGCCGCCGACGCTGAACAAGACCAGATACCAGCACGCGCCTATGGCGGCCGAGATGGCAAAGACTTGCCACGGCCATGCCTGGCGCAGGAGCACACGCACGCCGCTGCGGCTCAGTAGCGCGAAGAGAAGTGCAGCGATAGCGACCAGGATGAGGACGACAGGGCCCTTGGTCACGATGCCGAGGCCGAGCAGGACACCCGCCGCGGCCACGCGTCGAGGAGCGACGCTCCCGGCGAACATCGGATAAATGAGCAACCATGCGCTCATCAGCAGCGCGACCATCAACATGTCGGTGAGCGCGAGCGTAGCGCGCGACGAAAATCCATAGATTCCAAGGAGGAACAGAAACGACAACCATCCCTGGGCGAAACCGACCTC
>DATJWT010000010.1:0-6140 GCA_035500975.1 Binataceae bacterium (SeqCode) | reverse complement strand
TTGTATACCGACGTGGAGTTTCCGGTTTTCCAGTGGGTAAACGGCTATCAGTTGACCGCGCCTTATCTGGTCAAGACGATTCTCAGCTATAGCTTCTGAAGCTGGAGTAAAAGTGCGAAAGGCATTCCCGGCATTGATGTTCTTGACGGTCGCGTTGGCAGCGCTGCTGCCGTTTGAAGTACACGCGGCTGCGGAACTCGGTCAGCCGGCACCAGCACTGGTGGTCCAGCAGTTGAACAGCCAGACCTTCGATCTCGCGGCACTGCGCGGGAAGGTTGTGGTCATCAACTTCTGGGCCACGTGGTGTCCTCCGTGCAGACAAGAGATGCCGGCGCTGGATGAGTTCTATCGCCGCTATCCATGGCGACGGCTTGAAAAACACAGCGGCCCTGGACGGCAGGATCCCTCTGCCAGTCACGACGTGGTCGCCGTCTCGATGAGTCCGCGGTGCATCAATGATGTCGCCAAGCGCGCCAATACTCTGTCGGAAGGCTCGACCGCTTCGGACCGGTCAAAGAACGGATCTCCTCACCCTGAGCAAGTCAGATATCGGCAGGAAACAGGGCAGCAACGTGAAGACAGTGTGTTCTCGGTCCGGGCAATCTTGAGGCTGCGCCGAAGAGCTTAAGGAGAGCATCGTGGTTCTCGTTCCGTGGCAGTTATCTAAAAAGACACGAGGTAAATCATGTCATACGTAAAAAACGGAATTCTAATAATAATGTTGCTAGGCGTGTTCGCATTTCTGAGTTCGCCAGCGTTGTGCGCAGCCGACAGCAGTTCGATCGCGACCGTTCTCAACACCCCGCCGGGCAAGGATCTGGGTATCACGACCAAGTGCGCAATGTGCGGGATGAAACTGCACGTGAAGAAGGACACGCCGGCGGTCGAGTACCAGGGCAAAGACTATTACTTCTGCGACGAGGCCGAACGGGACACTTTTGCCAAGGAACCAGACAAATACCTGAAACAGGGCACCACGAAATGATTGCAGCTTGCAGACGATTGGAGAGCAACGGTTTTACCCGCATCGACGGGTGCGAATCATGGATAAATCAAAAGAAGGCCCAGCGCTACTGAGACAAATACAGTGCTATACCGGATCGAGGGTACTCGCTCTCGTCCTGGCGATTGCGCTGGCGTTGCCCGGCTTCGTAGCGCTCGCAGGATGCAAGCAAAAAGAAGAACGTACCGGAGCCTACGCGCCGTCAAGCGAGAACAATTGCCTGCCTGACATTTTGCTCACCGATCAGAACGGCAAGAAGGTCTCCCTTTCATCGCTGAAGGGAAAACCAGTCCTGTTCGATTTCATCTACACGACCTGTCCGGGACCGTGCCTCATGCTGACCTCGAAGATGCGGGTGATCGCCAACAAGGTCGGCCCCGAGCTCGGCAGCAAGGTGTGGTTTGTCTCAGTGACGGTGGATCCGGAGCATGATGGCCCCGCTCAATTGCTGGACTACTCCAAGCAACAGAGTGCGGACGAAAGCGGATGGCTGTTCCTAACCGGAACACCCGCACAAATCGATCAGGTGATGAGCCAGTTCAAGCTGGTGCGTCAACGCGAAGCGGACGGCACGGTAGATCACGTGCTGGAGTTTTTCCTGGTTGGACCCGACGGGCGGCAGCTTTACCAGTACGCGGCGTCGCACACGGATGTAACCACGATCGCAGATGATATCGATCAGGCGATACGGACGGGAACCGTATCGAGCAGGGACATTTCCGATCAAAAAGCCCATCTATGAGAGCACTTCGTCCATGGATTATCCTCGCGTTCTCGATGCTGATTTTCGCCGCGAGCCTGGTCCTGTTCGTGTATCCCGATCTGCCATTTGGAAGGTCCGTTCTACCGATCAAAGTGATCGCCCACGCATGGTGGTGGGAATTTGACTACCCGACACTCGGAATCAAGGGCAGCGATGCCCTGTACCTGCCGAGCGATCGCTGGATTCGGCTGGAGCTTCAGTCAGCGGACGTGATCCACAGTTTCTGGATCGAAGGAATGGGGAAAGCGATCGACCTTCCGCCTGGGAAGACCCAGCACCTCGATCTGCGCGTCAAGTCTCCCGGCAAGCTGTATGGCAACTGCGATGCGGGATGCGGCTGCGGCACGGTCTGCATGCGATTCCCGGTGCTGGCCAGCAATCCGGCGGAGTTCAATGCGTGGGCGGCACAGCAGCGAGCGCATCCCGTTTCAGCCGTCGCCCGCAACAGCGGGACGCCGGCTTGTGCGTTCGACAAGAGCGTGGATCATCGGGCGAAGGACCGTCCGTCACCCGGGGCACAACCGGCCCTGCAAAGGTCTGACCTCAAGGGCAGCTAAATCAGTGAATTGGTCATGATTTTCTCGTCAAAACACAAACTCGCAGTATTGTTGCTGGCAACCATGTACCTGGCCGGGGGATGCAGCCGGGGTCCGGCGAGCGAGGCTACATCGTTGCCGGATATCTCCTTGACCGATCAGAACGGCAAGCCAGTCGTCTTGTCGACACTGAAGGGCAAGCCGCTACTGGTCGATTTCATTTACACCTCGTGCCCGGGTCCATGCCGAACACTCACACAGAGTATGGAGCGTGTAGCCCAGAAACTCGGGCCCGCGTTGGGTCAGCAGGTGACGTTCGTTTCGATATCGATCGATCCAGAGCATGAAGGCCCGCCGCAGTTGCTTAGCTACTCCAAAGCTCTCGATGCTAACCGCGCGGGTTGGTTCTTCCTAAGCGGGAGTCCAGACCAGATCGATGCTACGCTGTCTGCGTTCGGTCTCAGGCGCGAACGCACGCCTGGTGGCGACATCGAGCACCTCGAAGAGGTGATTCTCGTGGGGACTGACGGGCGCGAATTCAAAGTCTACAAGGGCGACGTTCTGCATGTCGATTCGGTGCTCGCGGATCTCCAAGAGGCGGCGCACGGATAGGAATCTTTCTGGAACATGGGCGCGCGAGACAAACCCCGCCGGCTTGCTTTGCTTCTCGCCTTGCTGATGATTGCAGGAGCGCTGGCAGGGACCGTGTTCGGGCATCGTTCGCAGCCGGTGGCTATTACCCGCAACCCGTCCGGCGAGTCGCGACAGGGTTCCTCGCTTACCCTCGATCCGCAGGACTTCGCAGGGAGGGCCCGGCAGAGCTATGAGATCGCTCGCAAAAAACCTTCTCTCCTGACGCAACTCCATTGCTATTGTGGATGCGACAAATTGCTGGGACACCGCAATTTGCTGGATTGCCATCGTGACAATCACGCGGCATCCTGCGGAACCTGCATGGGCGAGACTATCGATTCCAGCCAGATGAACGACCAGGGTTCCCCGGTCGAGCAGATCCGCGACGCACTCCGGGCGCGATATGAGTTCGCTGAGTAGCTTGCGAAGTTGTCCCCGCGAAAGAAGCCAGACGGGATGGGTCCAATTGAAGCGCCATCGCTCGCGCCTCGGATTGGTTGCTGGCGGCTGCCTGAAGCTTTGCCTGCCGGAACCAGCAGGCGGTTGGACACACTGGCAAGAAGCCGATCGATTGGAACAAAAGAGGGAGTCCACGTAACGATATGAAACGTCGAGAATTTTTAGCAGGCTCCGCAGCGAGTCTGATCGCATCTGTTATCGAAGGAAAGAGCTTAGTTTTCGCGAAGGAAAACGGCCCGCAACGAAATGAATCACAGCAAGCGCCATCAGCTGCGGGGCGACGGCAAATCGCGATGCTGTTGTATCCCGGGTTTGCCGCCCTGGATTTGGTCGGCCCCCATCAGTTTATAGCGGGTCTAATGGAGGCCGACGTGCATCTGGTGTGGAAGAACAAGGATCCAATCGCGACCGGCCCAGGCAATCTCTCGATCTTGCCGACCGCCACCTTCGAGGAGTGTCCAGCGGATCTCGACCTCCTCTTCGTGCCGGGCGGCCTGGAGGGTACGATCGCGGTGATGCGCGATGACAAGGTTCTGTCTTTCCTCTCCGAGCGAGGAGCGCACGCGAAGCATGTGACGAGTGTGTGCACCGGTTCTCTCGTTTTGGGCGCGGCCGGACTCCTCAGGGGGTATCGAGCGACGTCGCATTGGGCGTTCAAAGACCTCCTGCCTCTGCTCGATGCGATTCCAGCCCGAGGGCGGGTAGTCGAAGATCGCAATCGCATCACCGGCGCGGGGGTGACGTCTGGCATCGACTTCGGATTGACAGTGTCGGCGCGGATGAGCGGAGTTGAAGCTGCCGAGATGCTGCAGCTCCTGAACGAATATGATCCTGACCCTCCATTCGATGCGGGGACGCCCCGAAAAGCGGGCCCACAAATCACGAGTCAGCTAACCAACCTGCTCGCGCCTGGGATCGCAAATGTCAGAGCCGCGGCAGTCGCTGCAGGGCAGCGACTCAACAAATCTTGAGAATTGGCCTGGGACCACGAAGGCCAAGGGGATGGCTGGAGGGCGAGCTGTGTCGCGCGGGTGAGTTCCGATTATGAGCGACTGGCTTGAAGCTGAGGACGAATAATCCACTGGTTAGCTCGATGATTGTCGTTGCCAATGCTTTGAAGGTCGCGGGTTCGCTCCCCGTCGGCTCCACCAACATTCGTCGATCGCAATTCAGCTCGCTCGGAACGCTCCGCCGGTGCAGAGGGGTGGAGAAGATCGGGGTCCTTCAGGCGCGCGAGATCCAGCCGTAGACCCAGAGACCCGAGTAGAATTGGCGCGTATCGCTAAAACCGGCCTCCGCCAGCAGCGCTTTCTCGCGTTCGACTGTTACATAGTGGAGATTCTCGCGTTGCATCTTCGTCGCCACCTGGACCGCCTCGGCAGGCGCTCCACTGCGCCGCCCGAACGCCACATAGAGTCGAAGATCGTCTTCGAACTGCGTAGAGCCCTGGTCGGAGCATCCCGCAATCATGAGGAACGGCGCGCCGGGTTTCAGCCGCGCATGGATTTCGCGCAGCGTCGCGAGCCGTTGCCCGTCGTCGGGAACGAAGTTCATCATCAGGAAGGCGGTTGTTGCATCGAAGGGCCCCAGGGGCGCATTGCGGATCTCGCCATGGATCCACGACACTCGATCCGATGCGCCGATACTGTCGAGCCTCGCGCGCGCCTGACGCAGCATCTCGACTGAGGGATCGACGCCAATGAAGGACCACCCCGGGCATTCCCGCGCGAAGACCGACATCTCAACCCCGCCTCCCGCCGCGAGCACCAGGATTTGACCGCGTTCACCGATACGATCGCGCAGCAACACGGCCGCGATAGCGTGGCTAACATCGTAACCGGGAATGAACCAGCGAGGCGCCTGTTCGTAATTGCCGGTCAGCATCGGGTTTCGATCGAAATCAAATGGTTGGCTCATCGGATCTTCTCCACATAAATCAGCTCCATCGACTGAGCGGCGGTGGAGCAGGCGCATCGTCACGCGGCGTGAAGTACTTTCCGCCCCTTGTGCGTTCTCATCGCGCGCTTCACGCTCGCGGAAATATCAGCGAGGGTTTTCTCGCCCAGCCGCCGGACGAGCAACGCCTCCGCCTCTCTGCGGAACTCCCTCATGAGCGAGGAAACCGCCTGCTCAACCAGGCATCCGGGACTTTCGACCGCACCCGCACCCGCGAGCATCGATTCGCCCAGTGCCCGATAAATGTCGCTCAGCCGGATAGTCTGCGGCGCCCGCCTCAGGACCCATCCACCTCCGTGCCCCGAAGTGGAGCGGACCAGGGCTGCTTTCCGAAGGCCGGCCATCGTCCTTCGCACCACCACCGGATTGGTCATGAGGCACGCTGCCAGCTGTTCGGAAGTGGCGGGCTCGCCTTCCCGTTCCGCGATCTGGAGCAAGGCATGGAGGGCGATCGAAAAGCGGCTGTTTCGTTTCACGTAACTATAATTGTTACGAATTCTTCGAGTGTCAAACGTTCGCGACGACCACAGCCTGGTCCGAACCGGGCGCCGCTTCTCCACCGCCCAGTCATTGCTT
The DNA here is from genome assembly GCA_035500975.1 of Binataceae bacterium (SeqCode). Lineage (GTDB taxonomy): Bacteria > Desulfobacterota > Binatia > Binatales > Binataceae > JAFAHS01. The sequence goes on along the minus strand of DATJWT010000010.1, from coordinate 214 downwards.
CGTCTGCTTCGGAAGCTCAATCCAATCCTCAGAGGCTGGGGTAATTACTATCGCTTCTGCACCGGTGCAAGTTAGATCTTCAGCAGTCTCGACTACTACGTCGGTGACCGCATCTGGCGCTGGCTGATGAAGAAGCACAAAGGCCTCAAACGCAAGCGCACGATCCTGCACCGCCAATCGAGCTGGAAGCGACCAGCGCGAAAACTGTGGCGCG
>DATJWT010000009.1:0-19558 GCA_035500975.1 Binataceae bacterium (SeqCode) | reverse complement strand
ATCGCCGATGCGATGAACGTGACGGAGACCGGCAGCATCCCTCCCGAGGTGGATCATTTTTTCTATCGTTACTTCACCCCCGATTCGTACCAGGACATCGCCAGCGGCAAGACGCATCTCCAGATCGAATGGCGAATCGTCTACAAGGGGCCGGCGAAGGGCAGCGAATACTGCGATTTCAAGCGCTATGCATACGATGCGCGCACGGGGACGTTTCGCCATTCGGGCGGTTCCGACAAATGCCGGGGCGAGCCTGTCTTCTAGGCGTTCAACGTCGCGCAAAACTTGTTCCCTTGATCGATCCGCGCGTTTAGGCCGAGATGGAGCGATGATCGCAGTCGCACGCAGATGGGTTCTGCTTGCCGCAAGTATCGCGCTTCTCGGGATCTGTGCGTGCTCAACGGGAACCGCGCCGCAGGAGACGGCGCAGCAGAAGACGGCGATGGCGCAGTTCGACCTGGCCAAGTGCGAGACCCTGGAGCCGAGCCTCTATCGATGTCCCGGCAGCGAGGAGCCGCTGTGCGATCCCGACTTCGAGCGCAACTCCGTTCAGTGCGTCAAGATCACGAAGAATGGGGTGCTGCTCCAGGCATTTCCTTCCGACGCGATGTAACCATTCGAATGCCGCGGGCTTTAGCCTGCGATCATCGTTGCGCACCGTCCGACTATCTGGCACGTTTCCAGATGACGATGCGTTGTCCTATCTGCAAGAAGCTGGTGGACATGTCCAGGGAGAACCGATTCCGGCCGTTCTGCTCGGAGCGTTGCCACCTGGTTGACCTCGGGACGTGGGCCAGCGGCGAGTACCGCATTGCCGGCGGCAAGGTTGACGACAAGGAACACCCCGACGACCGCCCGAAGCCGAAAATTCTTCATTGAGCGATGAGCACGACGGCTGATTCGGCTCCGCGCATCCATCCGTCCGCGGTAGTTGGCCCCGATGTGCAGCTGGCTGCCGGCGTCGAAGTGGGGCCGTTCTGCCTGCTCGACGGCCGCATCGGGATTGGTCCGCGCACCCGACTCATCGGTCACGTGACCATCCTCGGCGACACTGAAATCGGAGCGGACAACGTGTTTCATCCGACCGCCGTGATTGGCGATGAACCGCAGGATCTCGCGTACACGGGGTCGCTGCGCAAGCTGCGGATCGGCGATCGCAACGTTTTTCGCGAAGGCTCGACGGTGCATCGCGGGTGCGAGGATGGCGAGATCACGATCGTCGGCAACGACAACTTCGTGATGCACAATGCGCACATCGCGCACGATTGCCGCATCGGCAACCAGATCATCATCGGGGGAGGGACGCTGCTCGCGGGATGGGTGCACGTCGGCGATCGCGCGCTGATCTCCGGCAATTGCGTCGTTCACCAATTCTGCCGCATCGGCAGGCTGGCGCTGACTCGCGGCGGCTGCCGGATGAGCCGCGACATCCCGCCGTTCTGCATCGTGGACGGCGATCACACCCTGCGGGCGATCAATGCGATCGGGCTCAAGCGCGCCGGCATGAAGGCTCCGGCGATAAATGCGCTGCGCCACGCGTTCGTGGCCTTGTTCGGTGAGCGCCAGAACCTGAGGCTTGCGATGGAACGCCTCGAAGCTGCGGGTTCCGTTACATCGGAGGTAGCCGAGATGCTCGCGTTTATACGCGAGAGCAAACGCGGCGTCGCCTTCGGACCGCATCAGGCGCGGGAAGCAGACTCGGACTAGCGGGAAATCTCATTCCCGCCGTGGTCCTGTTCGCCAGTTGCCCGTCAGGGCATAGCCTGAAAGAATTGCTCAGGCTCGGGTTTCTATGCGCATAAGGCTTCGTTTTGTGATCGGATCGATGCTGATCGTCGGCGCGATCGGCTATCTGATCGTCACCGCTATCCGCAACACTTCCGAGTACTACCTGACGGTCAGCGAGGTCGCGGCGCGGCAGGCGGAACTCGATGGCCAGTCGCTGCGGGTGGCAGGGCGGGTCAAGGCCGGAACGATAGCGTGGGACCCATCTTCCCTGACCCTGAAGTTCGCAATCGTTCCCATCCCGGAGCCGGCGCGCGACGGAGCAGTCACTCCCGTTTCCGTCACCGATCCGGCTTCTTTCAATGTGACTTCCGTAGGAGAGCCGAAGCCCGACATGTTCGCCGAAGGCCGTGACGTGATCGTCGAGGGGAAATTGCTGCCGTCGGGTGAAATTGCGGCGACGCAGGTCCTGACGAGTTGCCCCTCCAAGTACCAGGCGAAGAAAGACAGGTAGCCGATGCCCGATCTCGGAAGACTATCGCTGCTGGTCGCACTGGTGCTCGCGATCTATTCGATCGGCGCCAATCTCTACGGTGTTACGCGCAACCGCCCGGAGTTTCTCGCCAGTGCACGGCACGCTTTGTGGGCGATGTGCGCGATGGTCACCTTTGCGGTGATCAACCTGTGGACGGCGCTGCTGACGTCGGATTTCTCGCTGGAATATGTGGCGGCATATTCGAGCACCACGCTCCCCACCGCCTACAAGTTCACCGCGCTGTGGGGAGGACAGCAGGGTTCGCTGCTGTTCTGGACGTGGCTGCTCTCGATCTTCAGCTCTATCGCGGCGTTCCAGAATCGCAGGCGCAATCCCGAGATCGCGCCGTACGGGATGATGGTGCTGGCCGTGGTCGCGATCTTCTTCCTCGGCATGCTCAATTTCGTGACGCGCCCCTTCGACTTGCTGGCGGTTGCGCCGGCCGAGGGGACAGATCTCAACCCGCTGCTGCAGAACTACTGGATGGCGATCCATCCGCCGTCGCTCTACACCGGCTACGTCAGCGCGACCGTGCCGTTTGCGTTCGGCGCCGCCGCGTTGATCACCGGCAAGCTCGACGACTCCTGGATTCGCTCGACGCGTCGATGGGCGATCTTCTCATGGTTCTTTCTTACGCTCGGCAACATGTTCGGCGCGCGATGGGCCTACGAAGTGCTGGGGTGGGGCGGCTACTGGGCCTGGGATCCCGTCGAGAACGCCGCCTTCATGCCGTGGCTGGTAATGACGGCGTACCTGCACTCGGTGATGATCCAGGAGCGCAAGGACATGCTGAAGGTCTGGAACCTCGCGCTTATCGGGCTCGCCTTCGGCCTGACGATCTTCGGCACCTTCATCACGCGCAGCGGGGTTATTTCCTCGGTGCATTCATTCACGCAATCGGGCCTCGGGCCTTACTTCCTGAGCTTTCTGATCTTTGTCGTGGTCGTGTACACGGGTCTGCTGATCTTCCGCTCGAGCGATCTGCGCAGCCCGGCAGAGTTCGAATCCTACCTGTCGCGAGAAGCCGCCTTCCTGTTCAACAACCTGGTGCTGGTCGGAATCGCATTCGCGGTTTTCTGGGGAACGATTTTCCCGGTGCTTTCCGAAGCCGTGCGCGGCGTGAAGATCACCGTCGGTCCGCCGTTCTTCAACCAGGTCAACGGTCCGCTGGCGATTGCGCTGATGTTCCTGATGGGTGTCGGGCCGCTGATTGCCTGGCGGCGAACCACGCCGCGCAACCTGATTAGAAGCTTCGCTGCTCCGGTGTCGCTGGGGGTTTCAGCCGGACTCGTCGCGTTCGCCTACGGGATTCGCGCGTGGTACGTGCTCATGGCGCTGTCGGTGGCGGCGTTCGTGATGGGCACGATCATCGTGGAGTTCCGTCGCGGCGTGTCGGCGCGGCGGCACCTGGTCGGTGAGACGCCCGCGACCGCACTCGTCAACCTGGTCGCGAAGAACAATCGGCGCTACGGCGGCTACATGATCCATGTCGGCGTCATCGTCGCGTTCGTCGGGATCGTGGGTTCGTCGTTCTTCAAGACCGAAGTGAAGAAGACCGTGAATCCCGGCCAGAGCTTCGCGGTCGGTCCTTACGAGCTTCGCTACAACGGAGTTCTGCCGATCAATACGCCTCACCTCGAGAGCGCGATCGCCAACATCGTGGTGATGCGTGACGGCCACGAAGTCGCCGAGATGGCTCCCGCCAAGCTGTTCTACAAACGCCAGCAGCAGCCCGCGACGCGCGTGGCGATCAGGTCCACGCCGCTGTCAGACCTCTACGTGGTTCTTGCCGGACTCGACGACAACGGTACGCAGGCAACCTTTGAGGTGTTCCTCACTCCGCTCGTGTTCTGGCTCTGGGCGGGAGGCTTGCTGATGGTGATCGGCACCGTGGTGGTGATGTGGCCGAACGTCCGCGAGCGCGCCGCTATCGCCGCTACGCTGCGCGGGGTCGGAGCGGGAGAAGTGATTGGCGAGCCCGCGCCCGGCGGAGACTGAAGTGCCGCGGCTGTCGATCAACATTGCCGCGGCGCTGGTCCTTGCACTCGCGTTCTCGCTCTCGGTGGGGGGCGATTTCAACGCCGGCGCCGCCGAGCGGCCGACGCTCGCGGGTATCAGCCAGGGGCTCACCTGCCAGTGCGGATGCGGCCTCACGGTCGCCAACTGCAATCATCCGACCTGCAGCTTCTCGGTGCCGGTGCGCGAGCAAATCGAATCGAAGATTGCCAGGGGCGAGTCGGCCAGCCAGATCATCGGATTCTACCGCGCAAAGTTCGGGGAGAAGGTTCTGTCCGCGCCGACCACGGAAGGTTTCAACATCCTGGCCTGGGTCATGCCCTTTGTCGCGGTCGTGCTTGGCGGAGCGCTGATCTTTTACACGACCAGTCGATGGCACGATCGTCCCGCGAAGCAGTCCGCGGGCAACTCGACCGCGAAAGCAGCCTCATCGCAATTCGACCCTGACCTGAAACGTCGCCTCGAAAACGAACTTCGGGAGCGCACCTGACCGTGGCATACCTCGCCGCCGCCCTGATCATCGCAGCCGTCGCGCTGTTCGTCGCGGCTCCTCTTGCGGGCGGATTCTTTCCAGCCCGGCGCAAGGGCGAGTCTGAACTCGATCGAGAGCGGTTGGAGCACGAGCGCGGCCTGGCGGTACAGGGGCTGCGCGAACTCGAGTTCGACCGCGAGATGGGCAAGCTTTCCGACGCCGATTACGGGTCGCTTCGCGATGCGCTCGAGCAGCGCGCGCTGAGCGCGATGGCGGCGCTGGAAAAAGATCGCGAGGCCGCGCGCGGCAAGAGCCCCGTGCGCCGAATCGATTCGGCTCGGGCGGCAGGAGCCGCTCCGCGTTCGTCCGGCGCTCAACGCAATGTCAATTTCTGCCCGCAATGCGGCGCGCGCGCACTGGACAGCGCGAATTTCTGCGGCGAATGCGGCACGACTCTGAAACCGCGCGATCGGGCCACCTCGCGGGCGGACTGATGGCGGCGCCGGTCATCGAGACTCACGCGCTTGGCAAAACCTTCGGCCTCGCACCCGTGTTGCGCGACACCGCGTTCCGCCTGCTGCCGGGCGCGGCTGCGATCGTGATCGGGGGCAACGGCACAGGCAAATCGACCCTGCTCAAGATTCTTTCCGGGCTGGTCGCGCCGAGTGACGGTTATGCGCTGGTGTTTGGCGAGGACACCCGGCGGTTCAGTCCTCGCTACCGCCGTCGAATCGGGGCGGTGTCGCATCAGAGCTTCCTCTATCCCAGCCTGACCGCGCGGGAGAACCTGGAATTTTATGCGGACCTCTACGGAATCGCGGACGCATCCGCGGCGGCCGATTCGTGGCTGGAGCGGGTCGGCCTTGCCGACTTCGGCAAGGAACGCGTGCGTACGTTCTCGCGCGGAATGGAACAGCGATTGGCCGTCGCGCGCGCGATGATCCACGGTCCTTCGTTGTTGCTGCTCGACGAACCTTTCGCGGCCCTCGATACGGATGGCAGCGCGCGCATCAGGTCGCTCATCAAGTCGGCGCTCGACGAGGGATGCTCGGTGCTTGCGACGGCGCATCAGCCGTTTGAAATCGACGACGTCGCCTTCGATCTCTACGAAATCGTGCGCGGGCAAGTCGCGCCCCTGGAGGAGAAAGAGGAAGTTCGGCGCGGCGGACGTCTGCGTTCTCTCCTGAGGCCGCGGTCGTCATGAGGCCATTCGCCGCCATCCTCCGGAAGGACCTGATGCTCGAGCTGCGCAGCGGGCGCACGACGACCGCGCTGGTATCGCTCGCTTTGCTGGTCCTGGTCGTGTTGGCCTTCGCGCTCGATCGAGCGATTGCCGGCGGATCCGACGCCGCCGCGGGCGCGATGTGGGTCGCGCTGGTGTTTGCCGGGATGCTGGGCGCGACGCGCGTGATGCTTGCCGAGCAGGAGAACGGGTGCCTTCGCGCGCTGCTGCTGAGCCCGGTAGATCGCGCGACGCTCTATGCCGCCAAGCTCGCGGCCGCGTTCATCTTCATGCTGGGTGCGGCGCTGGCCGCGATGATCCTCGCGATCCTGTTTTTCAATTTGGAATTTTCGAACGCGTTCGGGACGCTGTCGGTCGCCCTGCTACTTGGCGCGCTGGGCTTCTCCGCGCTTGCGACCCTGCTGGCTGCTATCTCCGCTCGCGCCCGCGGGGGAGAGCTGCTGCTTCCGATTTTGATTGTTCCGCTGTTCGTGCCGGCGTTGATCGCGGGTGTAAAGGCGAGCGCCTCGGCCTTGTCCGGCGCTCAGTTTGCGGCTGCTGGCCAATGGTTCGGAGTGCTGGCCGCCTTCGATGTCCTTTTCGTGGCGGCAGGCTACCTGCTCTTCGAGCACGTGGTGGGAGAAGAGTAGGGCGATGGCCAAACCGCTTCAGAATGCGCTCGGCGGGCTGACGCTCGTCCTCATGCTGATCGCGCTTTACCTGGTGTTCATGTGGGTGCCGACGGAGATCGACCAGGGCATCGTCCAGCGCATCTTCTATTTTCACGTGCCGTGCGCGTGGGTCGCGTTCGCTTCGTTCGGGCTGGTCGCGATCGCGGGAATTTTCTACCTGTGGCTCGGCGGACAAATCTGGGACGATCTCGGATATGCGGCGGCCGAAGTCGGGATGCTCTTCTGCACGCTGGTTTTGATTACGGGGTCGCTGTGGGCAAAGCCAATCTGGGGAACCTGGTGGACGTGGGACTCGCGCCTCACCACGACTTTCGTTCTGTGGCTGATGTACGGCGGATACCTGATGCTGCGGGCGATGGCCGATGACTCTCCGCAGATTGCGCGCTATGGCGCCGTGATCGGAATCGTGGCCGCGCTCGATGTGCCGGTCGTAATCATTTCGGTGCGACTGTGGCGAACCATCCATCCCGCGGTGCTGGTCACGCGCCAGGGCGGCCACGGCCTTGAAGATATGCGGATGGTCGTGACGCTGCTGGTGTCCCTGGCGGCCTTCACGCTGCTCTTCGCGTGGCTCTTGATGCTTCGATTTTCGGAACTCAGAATGCGTTCACGCCTGAACGCGGCGGCGCGCGAGATAGCGATCGCGCGCCTTCGCGTGGGGGCGGCCTGACGCAGGGACGATTCGATGGATCACTTCGGCTTCCTGTTTGCAGCCTACAGCATCATCTTCATCGCGATTTTCCTGTACGTCGCATTCATCTGGCGGCGCCAGGCGTTGCTGCAAGCTGAGCTGGATGCGCTCGAGAAGCGATTGAAGGCGATTTCTCCGGGTGAGCCAGATGAATCGCCCGGGTCTTGAGGGCGCTTCTACACTCCCAACTTTCTCTACTAGACTTGCGCGGCGCGGAATCGTGCGCATCTTTGAATACGGATCATCCGAATGGAGTTTCGCGACTATTACAAGGTTCTCGGTGTCGAACGCACCGCCACCGATGCCGACATCAAGAGCGCCTTTCGCAAACTCGCCCGCAAGCACCATCCCGATGTCAACCCCGGCAACAAGGACGCCGAGAAGCAGTTCAAGCAGATCAACGAGGCTTACCAGGTCCTGAGCGACCCGGCCAAGCGCAAAAAGTACGACGAACTGGGCGCGGACTGGGAACACGGCATCTCGCAGGAAGAGATGATGCGCCGCTATGCCCGCGAGCAGGCGGCTGCAGGCGGGCGGGGCGGCGGTCACGCGGCCCATTTCGATGGCGGAGACTTCAGCGATTTCTTTGAACAATTCTTTGGCGGCGCAGGCGGTGGAGGCTTTCACGCAGGCTCTCCCAGGGGCGGATTCGGCTTTTCGGCCGAACCGGTACGCGCGCCCGACCTCCGGGCAGAAGTTCAAGTAACACTTTATGATGCGATAAAGGGCGCGAAGCGCCGGCTCGAGATGGTCGCGCAGGACGAATGCGCCACTTGCGGTGGCTCCGGAATCACTACGACTGAAGAGCGCCAGGGCAAGAACAGGATCATCCAGTCCGCGCATGCCTGCCCGACCTGCGGCGGTTCCGGGGTGATCCCGACGCCGCGTGCCCTTGAGATCACGATTCCTGCCGGCGTTACCGACGGCACCCAACTGCGGCTCAAGGGGCAGGGTGGCCGCGGTACGCGACCCGAGCTGAACGGCGACCTGTTTCTCACGGTTCGAATCGACGAGCAGCCTCCGTTCGCCATCGCCGGCCGTGACGTTCGATGCGAATTGCCGGTGTGGGACTATGAGGCCGCGCTGGGTGCGGAAGTGACCGCGCCCACTGCAGATGGCGCAAAAGTCTCCTTGAAGATTCCTTCAGGTTCGCAGACCGGGCGGGTGTTGCGACTGCGCGGCCGTGGAATCCCGAGCCGCGGCAAGGAATCCGCCGGCGATCTTCTTTACGAACTCAAAGTTCTCGCGCCGACCGACCTGACCGATGAAGAACGCAAGCTGATGGAGCAGCTTGCCGAGCGTCGTCGCGCGCGCGGCGTTACCGACCCGCGTGCGGAATTGAGGGTCCGGAGCTGACGATGGCGGGCAGAAGTCGCAAGTCGGTTCGAACGCGGGGCACTCACAACGTTTTGATCAGCCGCAGTGCGTTCTGCGCGATGGTCGGGGTTAGCGAGCGCCAGCTTTCGATTTGGGAGCACGAAGATTTGCTGGTGCCCGCCCGGTTGCTTGAGTCGTCCGGAGTGCGGCAGCCGCTCTACGATGACGCCGCCCTTGAGCGCGCTCGCTTGATTAGAACCCTGGAGCAGGAACTCGAGGTCAACCTCCCCGGTATCGGGATCATCCTGAACCTCCTCGAGCGGCTTGGCCGCTAGGCAACCCGCGTTGCCCCACCATAACGGGGCGCATAGGCTTTGAACGGGATGAGCCAGCGGCATCGCAAGAATTTTCTCGCCGAGGTCAAGCGCGCGCTTGCGCGAGCCGCGGTGCGCCCGGGCGCGTCGATTCTGGTCGCGCTGTCAGGCGGTCCCGACTCGGTCGCCCTGCTTCATGCCCTTGCTTCCCTGCGCGAGTCGCTCGACCTGCGCATCGCCGCGGCGCACCTGAATCATGGGTTGCGAGGCGCCGAATCCGATCGCGACGAATCCTTCTGCCGAGATCGATGCAAACAATTGAGTGTCGAGTTGAAGGTCGATCGGACCGGGGCGCTCAGGCCGGGAATGCCGAACCTCGAGGAGAAGGCGCGCGACATTCGCCGCGCGTTCCTCGAACTCGTGGCTGGGGAAAGCGGCGCCGACTACATCGCGCTGGCGCATCACGCCGACGACCAGGCCGAAACCGTGCTGATGCGCCTACTGCGCGGCGCGGGAGTCGCGGGCCTTGCCGCGATGGCGGAGACAGGTCCGGGCCGGATCATTCGGCCGCTGCTCTCGCTGACCCGTCGCGACATTCTCGACTACCTCGATGCCTCAGGTGCGACCTACGTCACCGACACGAGCAACGCCTCCACCGCGATTCTCCGTAACCGGATCCGGCACGACCTGCTACCGAGTCTCGATCGCGACTACGCGCCGGGCGTATCGCAAAGGCTCGCCGCGCTTGCGCAGGAAATGCAGGCCGTCGATTCGTTTCTCGCTCGTGCTGCCGCGCGCGAGTTGGCCTCGATCGCGCTTCCCGGGGAAGAACTCGATATTAGTCGTTTCTCGGCGCTCGATCCCGCACTGCGTGTTCCGCTTCTCAGGCTTCATCTCGCCGGACGGTTGGGCAGTCTCCGTCGGCTGACTCGAGAGCATCTGTCGGCACTGGTCGATCTCTGTCTGGAGGGGCCGGCCAATGGCGAAGTCTCACTTCCGGGCCGGTGGCGCGCCGTCCGCGAATACGATCGGCTCCGGCTCGTGAGCATGGCCCGACTCGTTCACGACGGGTTCTCCGTACCAATCGCGTTCGAAGGCACGACGGTGGTAGCGCCGGCCGGCGTCGCCTTTGAAGCAACTGTTCGAGCCTCCGCTGACACCGCGATGCCGGCAACCAATCAGGAAGCGCTCTTCGATGTCCGCGCGATCGCGGCTTGCGGGCTCACGGCGAGAAATTTCAGAGCCGGTGATCGGATTCGCCCGCTTGGCCTCAGCGGCACGCGCAAGGTGAAAGAGGTGTTTATCGATCGGAAGCTGCCGGCGCGGAAAAGGGCGGTTTTTCCGGTGGTGACGATGGGTTCGGAGATCGTGTGGTTGCCGGGACTGGTTCGTGGCGATGGCGCACTGGTCACCAGTGCGAGCGAAACGGTGCTGCATCTCCGCGCCCGGCACATTACCTGAACACACGAAGAATGATTGCGCGCGAATTAACGGGCGTGATACGCTTTTTCCAAAGGGAATGAACCAGTTTTCCCGCAGTATTGCTCTTTGGCTCGTTCTGGGCCTGATGTTCCTGCTGTTGTTCAATATCTTCAGCAGGCAACAGCCGCGTGAGCCGGAGATTATCTTCTCCGAGTTTCTTAACCAGGTCGACAAAGGCCAGGTTAAGATGGTCACCATTCAGGGCAACCTGATCAAAGGTGAGACCGCCAGCGGCGAACATTTCAAGACCTACGCACCCTACGATCCGGATATCGTAAAGACCCTGCGCGAGAAGAACGTGAACATCGCGGCCAAGCCTGCAGAGGGCGACCCGTGGTGGATGGTAGCGCTGGTGCAGTGGTTCCCGGTGCTGGTTCTGGCGGCGCTCTGGATATTCTTTATGCGCCAGATGCAGATCGGGGGCGGCAAAGCCATGTCGTTCGGGAAGAGCCGCGCCAAGCTGCTCACCGAGAACACGCACAAGGTGACTTTTGCCGATGTCGCGGGAATCGACGAAGCCAAGGACGAACTTGAAGAAATAATTCAATTTTTGCGCGACCCCAAGCGCTTCACGCGCCTGGGCGGCAGAATCCCCAAGGGCGTCCTGCTGGTCGGGCCTCCGGGCACCGGCAAGACCCTGCTCGCGCGCGCAATCGCGGGCGAGGCCGGGGTGCCATTCTTTTCGATATCGGGCTCGGATTTCGTCGAGATGTTCGTCGGCGTCGGCGCATCGCGCGTGCGCGACCTTTTCGTACAGGGCAAGAAGCACGCGCCCTGCATCATCTTCATCGATGAGATCGATGCCGTCGGACGGCATCGTGGCGCCGGCCTCGGCGGCGGACACGACGAGCGCGAACAGACCCTGAACCAGTTGCTCGTCGAGATGGACGGCTTCGAGGCGAATGAAGGCGTGATCCTCGTCGCTGCGACCAACCGCCCTGACGTTCTCGATCCCGCGCTGCTTCGCCCCGGCCGTTTCGATCGACGCGTGGTGGTGCCGCGTCCCGACGTGAAGGGGCGCGAAGGAATCCTCAAGGTTCACACTCGCAAGGTCCCGTTGTCCGACGACGTCAACGTGGACAAGCTCGCGCGCTCGACCTCAGGGTTCGCCGGAGCGGACCTGGAAAACCTCGTCAACGAGGCCGCGTTGCTGGCCGCGCGCCGCAACAAGGACAAGGTTGACATGGGCGACTTCGAGCTCGCCAAGGACAAGGTCATGATGGGCGCGGAGCGGCGCTCGATGGTGATGTCGCCGGCGGAGCGCAAGGTCATTGCGTTCCATGAAAGTGGACATGCGCTGGTCGCGATGCTGACGCCCGGGGCCGACCCCGTTCACAAGGTGACCATCATCCCGCGCGGAATGGCGCTCGGTGTCACCCAGCAACTTCCGCTCGATGACCGCTATATCTACTCGCGCGAATACCTGATGACGCGGCTGGCCACCATGTTCGGCGGCCGCGCCGCCGAGGAACTGGTCTTCGGTCACATGAGCACGGGAGCCGGTGACGATATCGAGAAAGCGACCGACCTCGCGCGCAAGATGGTGTGCGAGTGGGGGATGAGCAAGGAGCTCGGCCCGATGACTTTCGGGCGGCGCGAAGAACAAGTGTTCCTGGGCCGCGACATCGCGCATCACAAGGATTACTCCGAGCACACCGCCATCGAGATCGATCGCGAAGTCCGACGCATTATCGACGACTCGTACCAGAAAGCCCGCCAGCTGCTCTCCGATCATGCGCCTCTGTTGCAGGCGGTCGCGGAGCGGCTCCTCGAGAAAGAAGTGCTCGAAGGGGCCGAGGTCGAGGCAATGGCGTTGGCGTTCAAGGAAGGCCGCCCGATGCCTGTGAGCGCTCCCGCACCCGAGGGAACAGGGCGACACACTCCCGAAGTTGGCAAGCCCAAGCCGGTTGACGAAGAAGCTCCGGTCGCACCCGGTCTCCCGCCGAAGCCGGTCCTCGTCTAGCTACTCTTCCGGCACACAGCCGGATGCCCTGACATGACCGATGCTCGCGAAAATCGTGCTCGGTCAGGACGCTCCGCGAAATCCGCGCCTGCTGCCGCACCCGACCGCATGCGGCTACACGATGGACGGGTGATCCATTTTCCGGCGGTGATGGGCGTGCTCAATGTCACGCCCGATTCGTTCTCCGACGGTGGCAAGTATCTCGATCCCGGCCGTGCGCTTGAGCACGCGGTCGAGATGCAGGAGAGCGGAGCGGATATTATCGATATCGGCGGCGAATCGTCGCGCCCGGTGGGGGCGCGCGCAGTCCCGGCGGCGGAGGAGTTGCGGAGGTTGCTTCCGGTTTTGCGCCGTCTCGACGGGCATCTGCGCGTGCCGTGGTCGATCGATACGCGCAAGGCAGAGGTAGCTCGCGTTGCGATCGAGCATGGCGCCGCGATGGTTAACGATGTGACGGCGCTCAGCTACGATTCATCCATGGCGCGGCTGGCGGCCAGGAGCGGCAGTGCGGTGGTGTTGATGCATATGCGGGGTTCCGCGGAAGATCACATGCGCTACGCGCGTTATCGCAATGTCGTCATCGCAGTGACAGGATATCTTGCCGCGCGCGCGCGGTTTGCGATTCGCGCGGGAATCCACGCCTCCCGGATCATCATCGATCCGGGAATCGGGTTCGCCAAGACCACCCAGCACAACCTTGCTTTGCTGGCCGCCTTGCCCGCGCTGTGTGGGCTCGGCTATCCCGTATTGGTGGGGACCTCGCGCAAGACCTTCATCCGCCGTATCGCGGGTGAGTCGCCGCGCGAGATTGAATTCGGAACCGCGGCAACCGATGCGCTTGCGGTGGCGGCCGGCGCCTCGATCGTGCGGGTGCACGATCCGGGAGCGGCGCGCGCGGCGATCCGGATGGCCGCGGCGATGAAGGGACGCGACTAGATCCGCGGGAACTCGCGATGCCGAACTACGTGCCGATGATACCTGCGCCGCGATGGCAGGACATCCTGGATGTCCTGATCGTGGCCTACGTCATCTACCGCATCGCGATGCTCATCCGCGGCACGCGCACCGTGCAGATGATCGTCGGCCTGTTGATCGTCGGAGCCGCGTTTGTCGGATCGCAAATCCTGGGACTCTTTACCCTCAACTGGCTGCTCAATAACTTCCTCGGCTCACTGTTCGTCATCCTGGTGGTGATTTTCCAGGCGGACATCCGCCGCGCGCTGACCCGCGTCGGTGCGCAATCGTTTTTCGGGCCGCGCACTCCGGCGGCCAGCGCCGCCGAGGAGATCGCGACGGCGGTGGCGTGGTTGGCCGCCCGCCGCATCGGCGCACTAATCGTTATCGAGCAGGACGACGGCCTGAACGAGTTCGTCGAGAGCGGGCGCCTGCTCTACAGCAAGGTTTCGCCGGAACTGCTCGAGACCATCTTCATGCGCGGATCGCCGCTCCATGACGGTGCGGTGATAGTGAAGGGCGATCAGATCCTCGCGGCGGCCTGCCTGCTGCCACTGTCGTCCAATCCCAACGTGAGCCTCGCGCTCGGCACGCGGCATCGCGCCGCGATCGGAATGACCGAGGACAGCGATGCGGTGGTGGTAGTGGTATCGGAAGAAGATGGTACGATCTCGGTTGCGAAGGGTGGCGAGCTTCAACGCGAGGTCGAACCTAACGAGGTTATGTCCACCTTGCGGGCACTCCCGAGCTGAAGGACGAAGGATCAAGACCCGTGCGCGTTCCGATGCCGAAATTGCCGAGCTTGCTGCGTCCGGCAGATCTCGTCCGCCGGTTGCGCCGCAACGTCGGGTTGCGCGTTATTTCAATTCTGATCGCAGTGGGACTCTGGATCTTCGTGAATGCCGGGCAGCGCGGCGCGGTCGAGACCTTGTCGGTGCCGCTCAGCTACCGGTCCCTGGCGCCCGGCCTGGTGATCGTCAATCATCCTCCGGACTTTGCGAAGATCGAGGTCGCCGGTCCCCGCACGCTCCTTTCCCTGCTCGATCCCGAACGGATGACGGTGAAGCTCGATCTCGCGGGCATGCCGACGGGGCACTCAGACTTGAAGCTGTCTCCCTCGATGTTCAATATTCCGCGCCAGACCAGCGTAACCCGGATCACTCCCGACGAGGTCCACGTTGACGTAGATCGCATCGTGACGCGCGAGCTGCCCATTCATCTGGACGTCGATGGGCAGCCGGGAGCCAATCACGAGGTCAGCGCGGTCGAGATCAGGCCGAGTACGGTGGCGGTGAGCGGTCCGAGCCGTTACGTGATGGCGCTACAGAGGATCGACACGGAGCCTTTGGAGTTGAAGGGCGAATCCTCCGATGTCGAGGCGCGCCTGGTTTTGCTCAGCCCCGACACCAACGTCCATCTGGGCGTCAATCGCGTGGAGGTTCGGCTCGACATCGCGGAGATTATCGCGAATCGCGAGTTCAAAGGCGTACCCGTCGAGGTCCGCGATACCGACTTCAAATTTCGCCTCTCGCCGCAAAAGGCGACGATTACCGTGCGCGGTCCCGCGGCGCGGCTCGATGGTCTCGATCCCAAGGGAATGGTCTACGTGGATGCGAAGGGCGGTGACCCGGGAGCCCACGATCTGCCGCTGCAGGTCGATCTTCCCGACGGAATGCAGCTGGTGAAGCAGAGCCCCGACCACGTCAAACTCAAAATCTACAAAGAGAAGCGAACTGACCTCAACGATGGGAAAGCATCCTAAACTTTTCGGGACCGACGGAGTCCGCGGCGTCGCCAACGCCGAGCCAATCACTTCCGAGACCGCTCTCAAGCTGGGACGTGCGCTCGCCTATGTGTTTCACAACGCGGCGGCGCGGCGGCGCAAGATCCTGATCGGCAAGGACACCCGCCTGTCGGGCTACATGCTCGAGACCGCTCTCGAGTCAGGCATCTGCTCGATGGGCGTTGACGTGTGGCTGGTGGGACCGCTGCCGACACCGGGAATTGCGTTCCTGACCCGCAGCATGCGCGCCGACGCGGGAGTGGTGATCTCCGCTTCGCACAATCCCTTCCAGGACAACGGCATCAAGTTCTTCTCAAGCGACGGCTTCAAGCTCGATGACGAGACGGAAAGGCGAATCGAGGAACTGGTGTTTGACGATCGCGGTCTGGCGTCGCATCGGGCCGCCGCCGGCGATCTCGGCAAGGCCGCGCGCATCGACGATTCGCACGGCCGTTACCTGGTGTTTCTGAAGGCCTGCGTGCCGCGGACCGTGATGTTCGACGGGCTGCGCGTGGTGATCGATTGCGCCAACGGGGCGGGCTACAAGGTCGGTCCTGAAGTGCTCGACGAACTGGGCGCCGAGGTCATTTCCCTGGGAGTCGATCCCGACGGGAAGAATATAAATCTGAACTGCGGCGCAACCCACCCGGACTATCTGCGCAAGACCGTAATCCGGGAACATGCCGATATCGGCATCGCGCTCGATGGAGACGGCGACCGTGCGATCCTGGTCGATGAAAAGGGCGAGCTGTTTGATGGCGACGATGCGATGGCGTTGCTCGGTATCAAGATGGCCTCGGAGGGCCGGCTCAGGGACAAGACCGTGGTCGCCACGGTGATGAGCAACTTCGGCCTCGAGCTCGCGCTGCGCGATGCCGGCATCAGGCTGGTGCGCACCGATGTGGGCGACCCGGCGGTCGCGCGCGAGATGCGGACCAACGCCTACAACCTTGGTGGCGAGCAGTCCGGCCACGTCATCTTCATGGATCATTCCACCACCGGAGATGGGCTCATCACCGCCTTGCTGGTGCTGACCGCGATGGTCGAGAAAAAGCGACCGCTCAGTGAGCTGCGCGCGATGCATCGGGTGCCGCAGGTGCTGGAGAACGTCAAGGTGCGCGAACGCAAGCCGCTGGAAAAGATTCCAGCCGTCCAGCGCGCAATCACCGCGGCCGAGGAGCGCCTCGATGGCAGCGGTCGCCTGCTGGTCCGCTACTCAGGAACGGAGATGTTGGCGCGCGTGATGGTAGAAGGCGAAGACCACAAGACCATCCAGACCATCGCGCAAGAAATCGGCGCCGCCATTCAAAAGCATCTGGGCTGAAAGTTCCCTTTCCTTGTCACGGGGACAGGGCCAGGAAGTGGTAGAACGGCAGGCAGGCCACTACCACCTCGCTGGTCGTCTCGCCTTTCGAGCTCTGGCTTGCTTCATAACGCGCGGCTTCGATCCCAACGCCTTCAAATATGCCTTCACGGCGCGTGTCAGCCCCATGTAGATCGCGTCCGATATCAGGGCATGTCCGATTGAGGTTTCGGCCAGCCCCTTCACCGCCTTCACGTATGCCGGGATGTTGTCGAGGTTGAGATCGTGTCCCGCGTTGATTCCCAGCCCTTCTTCCCGCGCGACGCGCGCCGCCTCGCGATGCATCGCCAGAATGCGCGTGCCCTCGGGCGTTCCGAACTCATGAGCGTATGGTCCCGTGTACAGTTCTATCCTGTCCGCTCCCATGGCCCGCGCGCGCGGGACCTGGAGCACATCGGCCTCCAGGAACAGGCTGGTGCGAATACCGGCGTCTCGCAGTCGCTTGAGGACCTCACGCAGCCAATCAGCACCCGATGCGAGGTTCCATCCGGCGTTCGAGGTGATTACTCCCGGCGGGTCGGGCACGAGCGTGCACTGCGTCGGCTTCACGCGACAGACCAGGTCCAGGAACTCGGGCGCCGGATAACCTTCGATGTTGAATTCCACGGTGAGCATCTCGGCCAGTTCCAGCACGTCGCGATGCGTGATGTGGCGGGCATCGGGGCGCGGATGCACCGTAATGCCGTGGCATCCGGCGTCGATCGCGGTACGAGCCGCCTTGATCACGCTCGGCAGCTCTCCGCCGCGCGAGTTGCGCAGAACCGCTATCTTGTTGACGTTGACGCTCAGCTTGACCATCGGATGATTCTGCACTCAGCTGAAGATTGAAGCTAACCTATGTGTACGATTTGGTTCTGGTTTCCCTTCCTTTTCAGGGACGGGGTTAGGGGTTAGGTTGGTATGGAGTTCCATGATCCTCCTTACCGCCGCAGAAAGCCGCGAACTCGATCGTCTCAGCCAGGACGAGTTCGGCATCGACTCCTATGCGCTGATGACCCGGGCCGGTGAAGCCGTCGCCGAGGCTGTGATGGCGCGCCATCCGTCGTGCACGCGCGACGGCGTGCTGGTCGTTGCAGGCAAGGGCAACAACGGCGGCGACGGGCTCGTCGCAGGTCGCCGCCTGCTTCAAGCTGGAGTTCCGGTTCGCGCCGTGCTGCTGGCGTGGGGTTCCGATCTCAAAGGCGATGCGGCGAAGGCTCATGATGAATTCGTCGCCGCAGGCGGCGTGATCGTCCAGGCTCCCGACGAATCCGACCTCGACGCTGCGTTCGGCGAAGCCGGTAGTGTCGTCATCGATGCGATCTTCGGCACCGGGCTGAATGCCGAGGTGCGCGGCACTCCGCGCCTCGCAATCGAGATAATCAATTCACGGTCCGCGCCCGTTGTCGCCGTCGATATCGCATCCGGCGTCAGCTCCGATACGGGCGCAATCATGGGCGTGGCGGTGCGGGCGACCGAGACCGTGACTTTCGGCTACGCGAAGTTCGGCCACCTTTCCTATCCAGGCACGGATCTTTGCGGCGCGCTTGGAGTGGTCGATATCGGCTTCGCTTCGCAGGCGATCGCCCAGATCGCTCCGCGCGGGCGCTATTTCGAAAAAGCCGACGCCGCCCCGTTTCTCGCCGCCCGGTCCGTAAATTCACACAAGGGAAACTTTGGCCATCCGATGGTCGTCGCCGGCAGCCGCGGAAAATCCGGCGCCTCGATTCTTGCCTCGCGCGCTGCCCTGCGAACGGGAGCCGGCCTTGTCACCGCGGCCGTTCCAGAATCGGTGCAGCCTATTGTTGCGTCGGCGCAGGCAGAGCTGATGACCGAGGCGATCGCCGAAAGCGATGGCCACTTCGCCGGAAGGCTCGCGGCAGAAGCATTGAAGCATCTGCTCGAAGGAAAAACCGCGATCGTGTTCGGGCCCGGTGTCGGCGCGACTCCGGACACGACCGAGGTGCTTCAATGGCTGATGGCGGAAGCGGCTGCTCCGGACCGCCCGCTGCTGGTCGACGCGGACGGTCTCAATGCGCTCGCATCGATTGGCTGCGAGAAAGCGGCTGCAGCCCGCGGACCGCTCGTGATGACGCCGCATCCGGGCGAGATGGCGCGGCTGCTCAGGACCAATACAGTTGCCGTGAACGCGAATCGGATTTCAGCGGCGCGCACACTCGCGGAAAAAACCGGGGCCTGCGTTCTGCTCAAGGGCGCGCGGTCGGTCATCGCCAGTTCCGATGGCGCCGTCTGCATCAATTCTTCCGGTAATCCCGGTATGGCCACGCCCGGCATGGGCGATGCGCTGTGCGGGATCGTCGGCGCATTGCTCGCCCGCAAGATGACGCCTTTCGATGCGCTCAGGGTCGGCGTTTTCCTTCATGGTTTCGCCGCCGATCGGGTTGCGGCGCATCGGGGTAGAGTAGGGTACCTCGCCGGCGATGTCATCGAGGAGCTTCCGGCTGCGATGTACGCCCTGGGCCATGATGAGTGAAAGGAACTTGAAGAGTATAATTGGGTTATGAGTGCGCAGGAGCGCGAAACCGGTTCTTCAACCACGACGATGTTCGTGATCGAGAGCAAGTCGGCCCACGAAACCAAGGCGTGGGGCCGTCGTCTCGCCTCTTTGCTGGAGGGCGGCGAGTTGCTCGGCCTGATTGGCGACCTCGGCGCGGGCAAGACCTGCTTCGTGAAGGGACTCGCGCGCGGGCTGGCATTGCGCGAGGAAGAAATCCTGAGCCCGACCTTCACGCTGATACAGGAGCATCACGGCCGCCTCCCGCTTTTTCACATCGATCTCTACCGCCTCGACGCGGCCAGCCTCGATGACCTCGGGCTTCGCGAATACCTGTTCTCAGCCGGGATTGCCGCGGTGGAATGGTTCGAACGCCTGCGTGAAGCGGAAAACCTGGATTTCCTGGCGGTACGAATCAGCTATTCGAGCGCCAACACCCGCCGCATCGAATTCAGCGCCACCGGCAGCCGCCACGCGGAGCTGGTTCAGAAGCTTCGTGACCACTTCGCCTAGCATTTAACCGAGCAAGGAATTT
>DATJWT010000008.1:0-5144 GCA_035500975.1 Binataceae bacterium (SeqCode) | reverse complement strand
GCCGGAGTTTGAATCCGTGCAGTCTGCGCAATCTGTGGATTTCTGTTTTCATCTCGGCGCGCGGCCCCATGCTTCGATCAAGCGCTCGAAGGCCCGCTTCAATTCCGGGTTCGACATCTCCGGTAATTCGATCGCGCGCCGCGTCGCGCGCGGCACGGCGCGCAGCTTCGAATGCTCGCGGCGCGAGAGCCGGCCTTGCACGAAGCGGAGATCGCGCACGATGTCCTCGCCGACCGCCGCGCGCACTCGCGCGAGGATCTGCGTCTTCATCAGGTTCAATTCCTGAATCCACATCGCGCCCGACACTTTAACCACAGCGGTGTGAAACTTGAGCGAGGAGACCTGCGTGCGGCGCGCGATCGTCTCGCCCACGATCTCCGGCCACACCTTCGTGAGGCGCACGATTCCGAACTGCCCCTCCGTGTCGATGCGATCCAAAAGAGGCTGCAAAGCCTCGGTGATCTTCACCGGTGGTTTCGAAATCTTCGATGGCATCGGCTCGAGACGATAGCGCGGATCGTTCTGCCCTTGAATGACGCTGAAAAAGCGATCTGGTTTCGTGGTGCGAGAGGGTAATTGGACCCGCCCACAAATATCAGCCGGGCTAATTCAGGATCACAACACCATAAAGAGCAATTTCACGGGCGAATAGTTGTCGAAGACTTATCCACAACATAATATATGGGTTGTTAACAAGGTCATGAACACTACATATTGGGCTTCGAGACTTGACATCCCCTACGACCTGCGCGCATATTGGCGCCCTTGGGGCTGCTCAAGTTTCCTTCCGGTGGGATATCAACAACGGGCGCCCAAGGGGTCAAGAAGGCTGGTCTAGAAGTAACACGGACGAAACCGAGGGGAGGATGGGGCGATGGCTGGGGGAGCGGTTGATTTCGAAAAAGTGGCACTCAAAAACGCAGATCGTCCAGGCACCTCCCGCCAGGGAGTAGCCCTCGAACGCTTCTTCACCACCCCGGGTTCCGACCCGATGAACGAGGTCGAATGGGAGCTCCGCACCGCCGTGATTACCGGCGAGGACGGGCGCGTAGTGTTCGAACAGCGCGATGTCGAAGTGCCGCGCGCATGGTCGCAGACGGCGACCAACGTGGTCGTGTCCAAGTATTTCCGCGGCCCCATCGGCGTCGAGGATCTGAAGAAGCATCCCGCATCGATGCAGCGCGAGCGCTCCGTGCGCCAGCTCATCTCGCGCGTGGTCGAGACCATCACCGGATGGGGCGACAGGCAGGGCTACTTCAACGCGGTGGAAGATCGCGAAACCTTCCGCGCTGAACTGACTCACCTGTTGCTCAACCAGAAAGCCTCCTTCAACAGCCCGGTCTACTTCAATGTCGGCATCGATCCGAAGCCGCAATGCTCCGCGTGCTTCATCCTCAAGGTCGATGACAACATGGATTCGATCCTCGGCTGGTACCGCAACGAAGGAATGATCTTCAAAGGCGGTTCCGGCTCGGGCGTCAATCTCTCCGCGCTCCGATCGTGCAAGGAGAAG
Organism: Binataceae bacterium (SeqCode); assembly: GCA_035500975.1. GTDB lineage: Bacteria > Desulfobacterota > Binatia > Binatales > Binataceae > JAFAHS01. Next base: position 3,631 of record DATJWT010000008.1, on the reverse strand, counting down.
CTCTCCTCCGGCGGAACCGCATCCGGACCGCTGTCCTTCATGAAGGCCGCCGATGCGTCCGCGGGCGTGATCAAGTCGGGCGGCAAGACCCGGCGCGCCGCCAAGATGGTCGTCCTCAATGCCGACCATCCCGACGTCGAGGACTTCATCAAGTGCAAGGTCGAAGAGGAAAAGAAGGCGTGGGCCTTGATCGATGCCGGCTATGACGGCTCTCTCGACGGGCCCGCCTACAGCTCGGTCTTCTTCCAGAATGCCAACAACTCGGTGCGCGTAACCGACGACTTCATGCGCGCCGTGATCGAAGACGGCAGCTGGAAGACCCACTTCGTCACCAACGGCGAAGTCGCCGGCGAGTACAAGGCGCGCGACCTCCTGCACATGATCGCCGATGCGGCCCACGCGTGCGGCGATCCGGGCATGCAGTTCGATACCACGATCAACCTGTGGCACACCTGCCCGAATAGCGGCCGTATCAATGCCTCCAATCCGTGCAGCGAGTACATGCACCTCGATAACTCGGCGTGCAACCTGGCCTCGCTGAACCTGATGAAGTTCATCGACGAGCGCGGCGAATTCGACGTGCGTGCCTTCCGCCACGCGGTCGACGTGATGATCACCGCGCAGGACATCCTGGTCGACAATTCGTCGTACCCGACCGAAGAAATCGAGCGTAACGCGCACGCGTACCGCGAGCTCGGCCTCGGCTACGCGAACCTGGGCGCGCTGCTGATGGCGCTGGGCATGCCGTACGATTCCGAGCAGGGCCGCAGCTACGCCGCCGCCGTGACCGCCCTGATGACGGGCGAGGCCTACCTGCAGTCCGCGCGCATCTCGTCGCAAATGGGACCGTATGCCGGTTACGCGGCCAATCGCGAAGCGACGCTCAAGGTTATCGAGCGGCATCGCAGCCATGCCTACCGCCTCGATCCCGCCCTGGTTCCGCTCGACATGCTGCGCGCCGCGCGCGATTCGTGGGATGACGCGCTCAAGCTCGGCCAACAGGCCGGAATCCGCAACTCGCAGGCTACGGTGATTGCCCCGACCGGCACTATCGCCTTCATGATGGACTGCGACACCACCGGCATCGAGCCCGACATCGCGCTGATCAAGTACAAGAAGCTGGTCGGCGGCGGCATGCTGAAGATCGTCAATGGCACCGTGCCGCGCGCACTCAAGCGCGTCGGCTACGACTCCAAGGAAATTCAGGAAATCGTCGAGTACCTCGACGAGCACGAAACCATCGAAGGCGCGCCGCATCTCTCGGACTCGCATCTGCCGATTTTCGATTGCGCCTTCAAGCCGCGCGCCGGCTCGCGCACGATTCATCACAACGGCCATCTCAAGATGATGGGCGCGGTGCAGCCGTTCATTTCCGGCGCGATCTCCAAGACTATCAACATGCCGGCCGAAGCGACCGTCGACGAAGTCGCGGAAGCATACGTGACGGCATGGAAGCTCGGCCTCAAGGCGGTCGCGATTTACCGCGACGGCTCCAAGCGTACGCAGCCGCTCAACACCGGTAAGAAGGAAGAGCGCGCGGCGGCCGATGCCGTCCGCGCGGTCGCCTCTCTCGCCACTTCCGACGAGCGCCTGTCGCGCCGCAAGCTGCCCGACGAGCGCCGCGCGCTCACCCACAAGTTCGATATCGCCGGCCACGAGGGCTACATCACGGTCGGCATGTACGAGGACGGCTCGCCGGGCGAGATCTTCGTCTCGATGTCCAAGCAGGGCTCGACCATCTCGGGCCTCATGGACTCGTTCGCGACCGCGATTTCCTACGCGCTGCAGTACGGAGTGCCGCTGCAGTTCCTGGTCGACAAGTTCGCGCACATGCGCTTCGAGCCTTCCGGCTTCACCAAGAACCCCCAGATTCCGTACGCGAAATCGATCGTCGATTACCTGTTCCGCTGGATGGCGTCGAAGTTCCTCGATGAGGAAGCGAAGCGCGAAGTCGGAATCATTGCCGATGAAAGCGCGGCTGCCGAGCGCAAGGAGCCTGTGGCGATCGCGGCGTCGGCTCCAGCTCCGGTGGCGAGCCTGCGCGATGGCAAGGACAGCGGGATGCGCCAGGCGTTCATCAACCAGGCCGATGCGCCTCCGTGCCCGGATTGCGGTTCGATCATGGTGCGCAACGGTGCGTGCTACAAGTGCATGAATTGCGGAGCGACTAGCGGATGCTCATGAGCGGGAACGAAGTAAGACGAATCGACCTCACGTTGGCGCGAGAGATCCGCGAACAGATTTCTGTGCTGGTCCGTTCCGACAGCTTCACAGAGATCATCGAACTTGGCCACTCCTGCGACGATGCAGATCTCAGTTTGAACCGTTCCGAGCGGCTGGTGGCGATCTCCGGTGTTGAGGTGCGCTGTCATCACTGCGGCATGATGTTCCACTTTGTAACCTGCGTTAATGGGAATTCGCGGCAACGTGACTGGCAGCTAGCAGACATCAGTGCGTTGAGCCGGACCTGCGCACAAATACGCGGCGAGTCAGACGCTTGGTACAAACGCGCGATGGCCTCTCTAGATCGCAAAATAGCAGATCTTAGTCGGACTCAGTCGTGTGCGGGGAGGGCGGAGGCTATGAAGCAGGCGGAGAAGCTGTGCGAATCGCAGGCGTTCGACGTGCTCGCCGAACAGCATCGAGGTACGGCGCTTAGCATCGTGGCTATTGTCGCGGGCCGCGGCGATGCGCCGGATCGCGCGATGGTGCAATGTTCGAAATGCGGCGAGACTTTCGAATTTCGCAGCGATGGTGGATGGCACTTGGTTGAGGAAGTAGCGGCGCGGGGACTCGGTCACGCGCTGGAATCGAAGGTAGCAGCGATCGCGTAGTCGCGGTCGAGAGTTTTAAGGGCTCTGGAGGAAGGGGAGGAAGAAGGATTCGGCGATCGTTCCGGGACGGGGACGGGGGCGGCGGAAAAAGTTTGAGGCGATTTCCGATCACAGCTGGAGGTTGAGTTTCCTCCAGGGCCCACCCAAGGAAGAACGGAGCATTTGCTCCGTTGCTAAGTGTGGTGGTGGGGTGGCGGATGTGGTGACGGGGAGGGGCGGTGGCAACACCGCCCCTCCGATTTTATGCGGACCGAAGTGACCACTCCTGAAGCCTTCTCCCTATCATTCGGGGAGAAGGCGCCGAGCTGGCGAGGCGTCCCGCGGACCGGCGGGACGAAGGTTCTCGCGAGCGCGCTGCGCGCCGGATGACGGGGACAAATTGCTGTTCGATCGTGGCGCAGTGAAGCTTGGTGCTACGCGTACACCCGAGGCGGCGACCGCGAGGGAAACTGGATCGCGCTTCGATAGCGGACGCCGAGCTTTCGACCCGCGTTTCTGCAAATCGTTGCGAGCCGCAGGTCTTGGTAGTCGCTTCTTTTCGTCGATGCACAAGCGCCCGCTTCATGATCCATGCTCGTCCGATGACCGCCGCCCGCCGTCCACCCATGCGAACCCGTTCCCGCAGCGATCGCATCCGCGACGAACGTCTTGCAGTCGTTCGGATTGAGCGGATTCCAGCTGTACGCGCGCCGATGCGTATCGCGCATCCGGTTGATCCCGAACCATTTCACCCGCCAGTAGCTCGCTCCCGGGCAATACACCGCGCGAACCGCGCTGTTCTTTCCGAAATGACTCGA
>DATJWT010000007.1:0-8525 GCA_035500975.1 Binataceae bacterium (SeqCode) | reverse complement strand
TCTCCAAGTACAATGGGATGCTCGATCTCCAGCCGTTCGCAGAACGCATGCACATCGTCGCCCCATCGATCGAGATTCCAGTTCTCCGGTCGATCCCGATCGCTGCGTCCGTTACCGCGATGGTCGAGATAAACGACCTGTGCGATATCGGTGAACCCGGAAAGATCGGGTTTGAACACCGAATGATCGAAGCCCGGCCCACCATGCAGCATCAGGATAGTCGGCACCTCGCGCATCTTCGGGCCATCGGGCCGCAACGCGGCGCCGTCTACATCGAAGAACAACCGGACATCACCAACTTGTACCCGCATAAGCCCTCAAATGTCTCGCCGCAACGCTTTGCCGGGACGCGCCCCCGTATGAAGCCCATCTCGCACTACCGCGACTCCGTTTACGAACACGTGGCTCAACCCTTCAGGGTATCGGCGCGGCTGATCGTAAGTCGCGGTATCCCTGAGTCGCGCGGGATCGAAAATCACCAGGTCCGCGAAAAAACCCTGCCGCACCAGCCCGCGATCTTTCACGTGAAACTTCGCCGCGGGCATCCCGGTCATCCGGTGAATCCCTTCCTCCAGCGGCATCAGCCCTCCATCGCGCACGTAGTGCGCCAGCACCCGTGGAAATGTCCCGTACAGCCGCGGATGCGGCCTGCTCCCCATCGCAAGGCCGTCCGAGCCGATCATCGTCGACGGATGACGCATCACCGTGCAGACGTCATCCTCGTTCATCGTCTGGATCACCACCACGGTCCCGGGACCTTCTTCGGCCGCGATCTTGTCGCCCGCGGCGCGCGGCGTCACTTTCCACTCGTCGCAGAAATCCTTGAGGGTGCGCCCTTCCCACTGCGGATGCTTGGGCGTCGATGCTAACAGCACCTTATCTGGAGGAATGAACGACATCGTGCCGCCTGGCGGCTTGACCTCGTCCAGACCGCCGTTCTGGATCACCGCCTGCAAGACAGTGCTGCCGGAGGTGTAGGGATACTGATCCGCGGTCACATCGAGGCCGCGAGCCCGTGCCTCCTCGATCAGCTTGAGAGACTCACGCACCTTGCCCCAGTTTTCGCGCCCTGCAGCCTTGTGATGCGAAATCTGCACCGGTACTCCCGCTTCCTCGCCGATCCTGATCGCTTCACTGACCGAGTCGAGCAGATGCGTTTCCTCGTCGCGCATATGGGTGGCGTAAAGTCCGCCCGTGCGATGCGCTTCGCGCGCCAGCTCGATAAGCTCCGCAATTCGCGCGTAGCGGCCCGGCTCGTAGATAAGCCCCGTGGACATGCCGAGCGCGCCGGCTTCCAGCCCCTCGCGCACCAGCGCGCGCATCTGGTCGAGTTCCCTGGTCGACGGCTCACCGCACGCCTTGCCCATCGTGCTGAAACGAACGGTGCCGTGCCCGACCAGCACGCCAACGTTGAGGCTCGCGGGATTGCGATCGATTTCATCGAGGTAACCGCGGTAGCCTTTCCACTCCGGCACGTTGCTGCGCCCGTGTAATCCGCTGAACATCGCCACCGCGATCGGAAACGGCGATGCACCCATGCCGCAGTTGCCAACCACATCGGTGGTCACGCCCTGCATGACCTTGAAGTCCATCGCCGGCGTCAGGAACACCGCGAAGTCGTCGTGACTGTGCACGTCGATGAAGCCCGGCGCGATTGCCTGCCCTGACCCGTCCAGCTCCTGCGCGCCCTCGCCGGGCACGTCGCCGACGGCGCCGATGCGTTCGCCGTTGATTGCGACCGAACCCGCGAACGGCTTGGCCCCCGAGCCGTCGTAAATGGTCGCGTTGCGGATTACGAGGTCCCAGGTGCCCATCTTCGCAGTCTCCCGATGGTCTATTTCTCGATACGCAGGCGGAAATTCCGGTCTTCAGAGCGCGAGTCCAGCATCACGTACCCTTCTGCCTCGGCGGCTCGTGGAATGTCGCGCGCGCCGCGTGAATCGTCAAGCAGGAGCTCCAGCACCTGCCCGCGCTCCATCTGCTCCAGGCGCACCTTCGCGTGCGCCCAATTGAGCGGGCATTTGACGCCCCGAAGGTCCAGGAAAATTTTCTGGTGGCGAGTCTTGCGGCCGGATAGCGCGGAGATGCCTGTCTTCACGGTGGCTTGCTCTCTCTTATCGCTCCGCATGAAAGGAGAGAAGCATGGGGAACCGATCAGTTCTTGCCGGCCTGCGCTTTCGATTCCGCCCAGCCCTGCTTGAGCGGCACCACGTGGTAGAAGGTGATGCGGCGCTGGGTAAAGCGCCATTTTCCGCTCTCGCGCCGGTACCGATCTTCGTAGTATCCCGCCGCCGTCACACTCTCGCCGTTGCGCGTGAAGCGCGCCTCGATGCCGCAGGTGCCCTCGGCCTCGTCGCCTTTCACCTCGATAATGTGATTCTGGATGAAAGGAATCGCCAGCTCGGGCTGGCTTACCGACGTGCGATAAAATTTTAGGAGCGCTTCGCGCCCTTTGACCGGCTTGAAGCTCCCGTCGGTGACTTCCAATACGCCGTCATCGGCAAAGAGCGCCGCGACCGCTTCGCCTTCGCCGTGCGCGACGTGCCAGCAATAACGCGCCGTCAATTCCTTGATCTGATCGCGGTCTTCGAGTTCCTGGATTCGCTGCTCTAGAGATTTGGCCATGGTCCCATTCTCCATACGCTACTGCGCGATATAACCGCCATCGACAACGATCGTCGCGCCGGTCACGAAGCCCGACTCGTCAGAAGCCAGGTAGAGCGCGCAATTGGCGATATCTTCCGGCGTTCCGAGGCGGCGAATCGGCGACGTCATGAAGGGCTGGCCACTTTTCTTTAAAGGATCGACCACTGGCGCGATCATCGGGGTATCGATCGCTCCGGGGCAGATACAGTTGACGCGGATGTTCTTCGGGCCGAACTCGACCGCGAGCGCGCGCGATAATGCCACCATTCCACCCTTGGCTGCCGTGTATGCGTGCGCTGCTTCGGACCCTATCAGCGCCGCAATCGAGGCCGTATTGACGATCGACCCGCCGCCCGACTTGATCATCTCGGGAATTCCGTACTTCGCAGTCAGGTACATGCTGCGCAAATTGATCGCGATCACGCGGTCCCAGTCCGCCTCGGGCGTGTTGATTACGTCCGACATCGAGAGCGGCGAGGAAAATCCCACCCCGGCGTTGTTATAGATGATGTCGATACGGCCGAAGGTGCTGACCGTGCTGCGAATCAGGTTCTGAACGTCCGCTGACTCCGATACGTCGGTGCGCACGAAGATCGCTTCGCCGCCCGCCCGCTTCACCAGCGTGACCGTCTCATCGCCCAGCTCGGGCTTCCAGTCCGATACGACAACCTTCGCGCCTTCGCGCGAAAAGATCATCGCCGCCGCGCGCCCCTGTCCGCTGCCGGCACCGGTGATAATCGCAACCTTGTTCTTCAGACGCATCGCGGATGCTCCGAGGTGTGAAGAGGATGAATCGGGAGACGGTCAGGCAGTCGCGATCACGCGCTCAGTCGCGCGCTGGAGAATCTGCCGCATCACGTCCGTGCTCTGCGCCCCGACCAGCGGACATTCGCCGATGAAGAAAGTCGGCACCCCGCTCACTCCACGCTGATGAGCCACCAACGCGTTGTTCTTCAGGCGCATATCGTACCGCGGCGAGCGCATCGCCTCGGTAACTTCGTCGGCGTCGAGTCCCACCTCGGCGCTCAGTCGCGCTACCAGGGTGGCATCTCCGATGTTGGCGCTTTCGACGAAATACGCGCGGTAGATACGCCCCTCCAACTCCTCCGACTTGCCCTTTTCCCGCGCGAATTCGCAGGCGGCCAGCGCGGCATGAGAGCTGGTGAACACACTTGGCGCCTTGATCTCGAGGCCCTCCGCCTCCGCCATCGCAGTGATACGCTGCCAGGCGGCCTTGCGCGCGTCCATGTCGGAGGCGGAGCGCACCTTGTCGACCGTGATCCCCTCGGCCGGCCACTCCGGATGAATCTGATAGCCGCGCCAGTCAAGCTCGATGTTAAACTCGGGTTTGAGCTTCTGCATTACTTCGAACCCGATGTAGCAGAAGGGGCAGACGAAATCGGAGAACATCGTGATCTTCAAAGTCATGGGACCGTCCCTCTGTCGCCACTATATGGCCGCCCGCCGCACCGCGTCAAAAAGCGGACCTGCAGCCCGAAGGGGGCGCGTCCTCGCGCAGCGCGTTAGCGCTCCCGAGGCGGAGCGCGAGCGGAGTCTCGGGAAAATCAGGAAGACATTTGCCCCCGCATGGACCTGTGTTACTTAGCACTTACCGCGGCGCCGATTTCGGCGCCGCGTCGAGGTGACATCATGATTCTCGACGATCTGAAACTCGACGGTCGGGTCGCCATCATTACCGGCGCGGGTCGCGGCCTGGGCCGCGCGATGTCAGTGAAGTTCGCCCACTGCGGAGCTGACATCGTGGCCGCATCGCGCACCCTGGCGCAGCTCGAGGAAACCGCCGCCGAGGTGCGCAAGACCGGACGCAAATGCGTGATCGTCCCGACCGACGTCACCAACTCCGAGCAGGTCAACGCGATGGCCGCGGCTGCCGTGCGCGAGCTGGGCCGTATCGACATCCTGGTAAACAACGCCGGCGGGGGCGACGATTCGCTCGGCAAACCGATCGAGAAAATCACAGACGAGGAATGGCGCCGCGGCCTCGATACCAACCTCACCAGCCAGTTCTACGCGGCGCGCGCCGTGCTCCCGCAGATGGTCAAGCAAAATCGCGGCAAGATCATCAACATCGCTTCGGGCTACGGCCTGCGCGGCGGCAAGCACAACTACATGTACGCGTGCTCCAAGGGAGGAGTGCTCCAGCTCACGCGCTCGTTGGCGCTTACCTACGCGCAGTACAACATCCAGACCAACTGCATCGTGCCCGGAATTTTCCCGCACAACGAAGAGATGATGCGCTTCTTCAAGGGCGGTAAGTTTATTCCGATCGGCCGCCCGGGTGACGATGCGGAGCTGGGCCCGCTGGCGGTCTTCCTCGCATCGAACGCATCCAACCACATCAACGGCGAATTCATCGCTATCGATGGCGGCGGCCTGGCGGGTGGCATCACCCCAACCGGAGCGATTCCTGCTCTGCCCGTGGAAGAACGGTGATTGCGATGGCATCGGACGACATCACGAAGGATTTTTCGCTCGACGGCCGCGGTGCGCTGGTCGTCGGAGTTGAGACCGTGGCGGGCCGCGCCGCCGCCCTCACTCTCGCTGAGGCGGGAGCCAAGCTCCTGATCGCATCGATGGAGCCGGGGACAGACGCCAGGCTCAAGGAAATCGCCAAGGCCATCCAGGCCGTAGGTGAAAAGCCGATCATCCAGGTACAGAACAGTGCGGTACGCGCCGACCTGAGCGCGACCGCCGATCTCGCAGCCAAGCAGCTCGGACGTCTCGACATCTTGGTCAATGCGCTCGATGCGCCCTGGTACGGTCCTTCCGAGACCGCCGATGACACCGCTTATGAACGCGTGATGGATAGCAACCTGAAGCGCGTCTGGACCTCCTGCCAGGAAGGCGGCCGCGTGATGCTGCGCCAGGGCAGCGGCGTGATCGTCAATATCACCTCGGTGCTGGCGGACCGCGGGGTTCCCAACGCTAGCCTCTACTGCATGGCCAAGGCGGGCGTCCTGAACTTGACGCGCGCGTTGGCATTGGAATGGGCTCGAAGAGGAGTAAGGGTCAACGCGCTGGAGGCCGGATGGGTCGATGAACCGGCAAGCCCCACCAACGCCGACGAGGACTTCAAGAAGATTCTGCTCAAGTATCTGCCATCGAATCGGCTCGTGAAGCCGGAAGAACTCGGCGGCGCCCTCCTCTATCTGGTATCGCCCGCGGCAGGATTCGTAACCGGCGAATCGATCATCGTCGACGGCGGCCTGATGTGCCGCGTCTGACGCCCGCTCCTCTCCTGACCTATTCCGGAGCGGAGAGGTCAGTTCGCATTCTTTTGCGGGCCGGGTGAGGGACATCTTTTAGTGCGAGCGAAGTCGCGCGATTCAAGATTCCCGCCGTCCGCTATCTATCGAACCGCCAGGGTGAACGTATAGTCGCCGCCGTCCCAGGCATGCTTCCTCTGCACCTCCGCAACCCGCCCGGACGCAATGTCCTGTCGCAGCCTCTCCACCCCAACCTCAACTTCATTCTTGTTCTGCGCGTTGGCAAAAAATGAAATCCCCGCCCTCACCCTGGGATCGAGGTATAACTCCGGTCGATTCTTCCCGCACAAGAGAAACCAATCTTTCAGATCATCTGTGACGTCGAACGCTTCGCTCGTCGCAACCTCGAAACCCGCCGCCGCAAGCGCGCCGCGTGCCTCAAAGCGCAAGTACGGAGCCGTCGCCCGTTCCATAAGCTCAGGGAAATACTCTCGAACCCAGTAATGCTCCATCTGCGCCGCGGTGCTATTCAGCAACACCAATCGCCCTCCCGGACGCAGCACGCGATGGACCTCGCGAAATGCTGCCACCGGATCGTCCATATGATGATGAACGAAGGTGCAGGTCGCCCCGCTGAACGACTCGCTCCTGAACGGCAGCGCCTCTGCACGCGCGTTGTTCAGCGGTAGCGACGGCGCCTTTTCGCGGGCGCGCTCGAGCATCGTCCGTGAGAAATCGATTCCGGTGATTCGAATCCCTCTCTCGGCGATCGCGCGCGTATAGTTCGCCGTGCCGCATCCCACATCGAGATAGAACCCATCCCTCGACGGCGCGAGATGATGAAGCAGGCGTGACAGGATGAACGGATCGGCGCATCGCGTCGTGTCGTAGCCGATTCCGATCTTGTCATAAAGGGCCATGTGGAATTTACTAACGCAACGCGCCGCACCATGACAGCATCCGGTTGCGCGGTGCGCAGGTGAATGATTCCCTCGTAGCGCGAATTCAGAACGAACGGACGGAGTAATGAGTAAATCGGCAGTAGGGCAAGAGACGATCGAGTATTCGAATTTCGCATCGGTGATCACCGGCGAAGGCGAATGGATTCCCGCCGGGTTTCCGCTCGAAGACGGCGGCTTTTGGCAATATCAGGAGCCGGGAGCGGTGGTGATCATCCAGGACGGATTCCTGCGCGTGGCCGCGGTTCCCTACACGCGGCATCACGATTCGGTTCAGATCCTCGACAACGCCAAGCACATGTATTTCAGCACGCGGACCTTCGCGCCGCCTCCTGGCGGAACGATCTCGTTTTCATTCGATCTCGCGGCGACCATCGTCGCCGGAAAACCCGGCGATCTCTACGACGGCTTCGTGTCATTCAACGTGCTCGATTTCTCGACCGGCGCCGCACTCGATTTCTTTGTCGGCAACGATGTGGTCGCGACGGTGTACGGCAAGCTTCCCTTTCCGGGAGTGCCCGATGCGCAGCCTGCCCACGGCCCGAAATATTTCTGCCTGTTCGAGGAGTCGCGCGGCTCCATCAAGATGGGCGAGCTTCATCACTATGAAATCGCGTATGACTCAACCGCCGATTCGGTGACGTTCCTGATGGATGGCGCCGAAGTGCGGCGCTATCTCAACGTCCCGTTCAAGCTGGGTCCCTGCACGCTCGCGATGGGCCTGATGAGCGAGAAGGACATCCAGCCCGGCAAAGGCAGCATCTCCTGCCACGGCCAGGGCGCCATCGGCAAATGGGGCAACATCAAGGTGATCCGCCGCCCCACTGCGTGAGATTTTGCGAGTAAAAGGACGCCGTCGTCCCGGCGGCGTCCTTTTACTCGACTACTCGACCTCTATCCCGCGCCCGGAAAATGCAGGGTGAACCCGCCGTCAACCAGGATGGTTTGCGCGGTCAGGTAGCTCGCTTCCGGCAAGCAGATCATGCACGCGACCGCCGCGATCTCATCCAGCGTCGGCAGCCGCTTCATCGCCGATCTCTCCTCGCAGCGCCGCTTGAAGTCCTCCCACGCGATGCCGAGGTAGTTCGTGTAGAACCGAGCCGAGTCAGTATCGATGTACCCAACGTTCATCCCGTTCACGGTTATACCGCGCGGGCCCAGCTCGAACGCGAAGTCACGCACCATGCTCTCCAGCGCAGCCTTCGCCGCGCCCAGCACCCCGTGACCCGGCAGATTCCGAATCGAGTCGATGCCTGAAATCATCAGCACCCGGCCCCCGTCCGGCATCGCCTTCGATGCCTCCTGCACCGCCGCCACGAATCCAACCACGCTCAGATTGAAGGTGCGCTGCAGATTGTGCGATTTGGTTTCGAGCAGCGGCTTGAATGCGGTCGCAGCCGCATTCGCGATGAGAATGTGCAGCTTGCCGAACTCCGATGCGACCCGACCCACCATCGCGCGCACTTCCGCTTCGTTCTCCAAGTCGGCCTTGGCCAGCATCGATCTGGGCGCGATGGCTCGCACCTCTTCCAGCGCGGATGCGGCCGAGTCTTCGTCGCGCCGATAATTCATCGCGACCGTCGCTCCCAACGTCGCCAGCCGCCGCGAGATAGCGCGCCCCAGCCCGCGTGTACCCCCGGTTACAAGTGCAGCCTTGCCTTTGAGATCGTGCATGGCGCGGAGCTTAGCACGC
>DATJWT010000006.1:0-4589 GCA_035500975.1 Binataceae bacterium (SeqCode) | reverse complement strand
GCCTTCGTCGACGAACTTCTGCGTTTCGGTCTGCCAGATCTTGTAGTCGCGCGGGGTGAAGCTCGCATAGGTATCGCCCTGCTGCTGTCCCCCTTGCGGCGTTTTCTTTTCCATCTCCGGCGGCGATGATGGTTTCTGCTGGGTTGAATTCTCGGTGGCCTGGGCCATGTCCCAGTGCTCGCCGGGATGTTCCTGCTGCCACTTGGCCATCAGCGCGTTTGCGACGGCGCGCCCCTGCTCTTCAGTCGCCTGCTGCCCCGGCTTGAGATTCCTGATCTCGACGCTGGTCTTGCCGTCGCAGAGCATCACGACCGTGCCGCCGTCTTTCGCGGCGGGGACGGGATGCGCGGGCAGCGACTGCTGTGCATTGAGCGCCATCGGCAGCGCCAGGATTGCCGCGAGGATTCCGAGTCCTGCGATGGTAGCGGCTGCGGTACGGCTGGTGTTGAGGCTCATCGTCGATTTCATCAGGATCAATAGGTGGCGAACTGGGGCGCGGGCGGGCGATTGGTCTTGCCGTGCGAGCGCAGGTAGTCGGCTTTCACGGTAACCGGGTTGCGGTCCCAGAGGTTGTAAATCTTGTCGACCAGGCCGTTCGTGAGAACGTCCATCCGTCCATCGCCGCACGCATCGAATTGATCGAACGGATCGGCGCGACTCATTTGCACGGTGAGTGGCGGCAAACCCTGCGGTGCATAGGGCCATGGCCATGCAGTCGAGAGCATGCCGTAGAAGCTGATGTTGCCGATCTGGTTGAACAACATCTGATGCGTATGGCCGTGGATCACCGTAACCTTGTCGTACGGCTTGAGGATCGCCTGGACCTGCTCCGCGTCTTCGGTCCAGAAATTCCAGTTGTAGTAATACTTGTAGAGCGGGGAGTGCGAGAACACGAGAATCGGCGTCGTGGTGGGAACCTTCGCGAGGTCGTTCTTCAACCATTCGCGCTCTTCCTGGCCAACCTCGAAACGCGATTGGATGCCGTTGTCGAGGCCGGCGACCGTCTGCATCCTCTCCATGGGCGTCATCTTGCGCGCGGTCCAGAAATCCTTCTCGTGCACGCTCATCAGCACCACCACGTGCACGCCCTTCCAGTCGAAGGAATAGTTGGGCGGACCGAACAGCTCCTGCCACTTCTCGCCGAGATCGAGGAACCAGTCGTGCTCCCCGACCATCATCTTCACGGGAGCTTTCACTTCCTTGAGGATTTGCTGGCCGAGCTCGAGCTGTTCTCCCGTGCCGAGCTGAGCCAGATCGCCGCCGAACAGGACGAAGTCGGGTTGCGGATCGAGCGCGTTGACGTCCTCGACCGCCTTGAGTGCAGCCCGGATGAAGCGCTGGTTCAAGGTGCGTTCGTAGAGATGGGTGTCAGAGATGTATGCGAACGTGAACGGCGGCTGACCGCTCATTCCGTTTGAGCTGGAACCTTTGTCCGGCGCTGCATACGCGACGTTCACGAGCTGAAACGCATGCGGCGGCATCAGGCCCCTGGCCAGCACCGCGCCCGCGCTCGCCGCGATGACTTTCAGGAATGAGCGGCGGTCGAGTCCGCGCAGCCCGCGCAGGACCTGCTCGCGCTCTTCCATGAATTTGGTTTCAACGCTCTTGTGCCGCACAGCCATTCGCGTACTCCGATCCGATCAGTCGCCGCCGAGCTGGGCCGGATTTTCCTGCATCGCGCTTTCGGCGGGTCCTATGTCACCGAACGGTCCGCCCAGGCCCGGCCCGTTGCGGCCCTTGAGGCCCATCGCAGCGTCAGTGTCGCGCTGCGGGCGATCGGTGCGCGAGCGCTTGAACTGGAGGTCGTATTCCTCTTTGGCCATCGCCTGGTATTCGGGACTGGTCAGGGTGGCGAGGAATGCGACCAAATCGTCCTCTTCGGATTCGCTGAGCCCGAGCGGCACGATGCCGCCATCGAGGTAGGGATTCTGCACGCCGCCTTTGTTGTAGTGATCGATCGTGTCCCACAGCGTCTGCTGCGATCCGTCGTGGAAGTAGGGCTGCGTGACCAGCAGGTTGCGCAGGCCCATCGTGCGAAAGCCGCCGATGTCGTGCGGCTGCTTGGTAACCAGGAAGCGGCCAAGCCCGCTCATATCGGTCTGGATGGCGAGCTGATCGATCTGCTCGGGGCTGGCACCCTGCGCGATAATCGCCAGCGCCTTGCGCGCGAGCGGAACGAAATCCGACTTATGGGCGGACACGCCGATATTGTGGAACTTGAAATCGGTAAACAGCGGCTGGGTCGGGTTCCATCCGTGGCACGACATGCATCGACCCTTGCCGTTGAAAATTGACCATCCGCGTTTCGCGGAATCGCCGATCGCGTTCTGATCGCCGGCCATGAAATGATCGAAGGGCGTATCGAAGGCGAGTTGCGTGCGTTCGTATGCGGCGATGGCGCGCGCCATATCGTCGTAGGTAACGTCGTGACCGAAGACCTTTCGGAACTTGTCGCTGTAGCCGAGGCTCCTGAGCTTCGCGACCACGTCGTCGGGAGACTTCATGCCCATTTCGATCGGGTTGAGGATCGGCTGCTTGGCCTGGTCTTCCAGGGTCTTTGCGCGGCCGTCCCAAAACTGGGTGGTGCTGAAGAGCGCATCGAGGATGGTGGGGGCGTTACGCTGCCCAAACTGGTTGTTGATGCCCATCGAGGTGGGGAGCTGGTCGGTAAACCCTTTTTGGGGGGCGTGGCAGTGATCGCATGACACCTTGCCATCGGCGGACAGGCCATCCTCGAAGAACAACTCCTTGCCGAGGGCGATCTTGTCGGGGGTCTGCGGGTTATCGGGCGGAATTACCCAGGAGTAGAGCTCGGCGGGAAACCCAACCTGGTTCTTTGACCTGGGATCGGCGAGTGGGCCTTCCTGCGCGCGGGCCGCAGCGGCGCCTATCGCGATCGAAGCGAATGCCAGCAGAAGAAGAAAAGGGCGTCCACGAGCCATGTGCGCCTCTGTAACTGTTCGCAGAGCCTAAGCTCACTTGCGAGTTACTGCCAGCCCCGATGAAATGTCAAACGTCAGCAATCCGCAGATTTTGCAGATTGACCTGGTGACATTTTGTGGCAGGGGGTGAAACCTGACCCGGCGCGCGAGGCGTACGGAGGATTCCGTTCGTTGCGTTGCTCCTCAGGGCGGCTCGCCAGCCTCGCCGCCTTCTCCCTGGTGGAGAAGGACTTACCTTTCAGACCAACTCGAGCGGGAATTCGCGGCGGGATTCGACGCGGCCCACGATTGCTGCGTCGGGGCATCCTGCCTTGTGCAGCTCGGCGAGCATCGCGATCGCTTCCGCTTCCGGCACCGACATCAGAAGACCGCCGGAGGTCTGCGGATCGAACGCCATCAGCGCCATTTCGTCGGACACTTCGTCGGAGACTTTCACGTGCGGGCCGTAGTACTCGCGATTGCGCGTGCCGCCGCCGGGAATCATGCCGGCGCGCACCTGATCGAGCGCTCCATGTAGCAGCGGCAGATCGGATTCCTCGAACACCAGGGTAACGTTGCTGCCTTCGGCCATCTTGAACGCATGACCCATCAGACCGAAGCCGGTGATATCGGTCGCGGCATGGACGTCGTGCTTGAGCATCACCGCCGCGGCCTCGGCGTTGAGCATCGTCATCGAGTTGACGGCGGAGGTGTAATGCTCCGGGCCGAGCGCATCGCGCTTGAACGCGGTCATCAGCACCCCGGTGCCGAGCGCCTTGGAGAGCAGCAGCGCATCGCCCGGGCGAGCGCCGACATTGCGGACGATTCGACGCGGATCGATCACACCGGTCACGGCCATGCCGAATTTAACTTCTTCGTCGGCCACACTGTGACCGCCGACCACCACCACTCCCGCTTCGCGCGCCTTGTCGGAGCCTCCGCGCAGGACCTCGGCCAGCATCTCTGCGGGCAAGCCCGTCTGCGGCCAGCATACGATGTTCAGCGCGCTCACGGGGCGACCGCCCATCGCGTAGACATCCGAGAGCGCGTTCGCCGCCGAAATTTGGCCGTAGGTGTACGGATCGTCGACCACCGGCGTGAAAAAGTCGACCGTGCTGACGATCGCCAGGTCGTCGCGCAGACGAAACACTCCCGCGTCGTCGCCGGTGGTGATACCGACGAGCAAATCCGGATGGCTCGGCAGGTCAAGCCGCGCCAATACGTCTGCAAGGTCCGCCGGACCGAGCTTGCCGGCTCAACCCGCAGCCTTGCACCGGGCCGTCAGGCGCACCAACTCGGTGCGCGACGGATTATTGTCCTTCGCTTTGGACACGAATGGTATTTTCGCTGATCGAGACCGCTAAGTCAGCCGGTCCGGGGGCGCAAGCGGCGCAGGTCGCCGACGCGGGTCGTCACGCCGCTGTGGTCGAAATAGTCGAGCAGCGCGATCGCGAACTTGCGCGATGCGCCCAGCAGATCGCGGTAGATGGCCGCAGTGATGTCGGGATGCTTGCCCAGGTAGCCGACCAGGCGCTCACGGGCGGCATCGAAGGCGGCTTTGCCGAAATAAAGATCGGTTGCAATTTTGACCACTCGTCCTTCGCGTTCCATCGCCGCCAGCACGGTACGAAGCTGCGATGACGCCGCGGGCGCGAGCTTGAGTTCCTC
>DATJWT010000005.1:0-3688 GCA_035500975.1 Binataceae bacterium (SeqCode) | reverse complement strand
GTCTGTCTGGATCCCATGAAATCCACGCGGTCAATCCGGTTTGGATTCCCGATCGCGCTCATGGCACGATGGGGCGGCGAAAAATAGGCAATCAACCATCGCACCCCATCGTCATGCCTAACGAAGGTTCCACTGCCAGCTCACCCGCGCCGGCCGCGCTTACTCCGCAGGCCGTCGTGGTTCCGCTAACGCGCCACGCGATCTTTCTCGTCCTCACCATGACGCCTGAAGCCGCCAGCGCCGATGCGGTCCGGTCCATGTGCGGTGATCTGGGCGGTCTGATCCGCGCCGTCGGCTTTCGCGACCCGGAGGCAAAGCTCTCGTGCGTCCTCAGTATCGGTTCCGACGCGTGGGACCGCCTCTTTAGCGGGCCGCGTCCCAGGGAGCTGCATCGGTTCAAGGAAATTCGCGCCGGCGCGCGTCACGCCGTCTCCACGCCGGGCGATCTACTGTTCCATATCCGCGCCGAACGCCCGGACCTGTGCTTCGAGCTTGCGAGCCAGATCATGATGAAGCTCGGCGACGCGGTTGCAGTGGCGGACGAAGTTTACGGCTTTCGCTACTTCGACGATCGCGACCTGCTTGGCTTCGTCGATGGCACCGAAAATCCCGCCGGCCAGGAAGCACTCGATTTCGCGTTGGTCGGCGCTGAAGACCCCGCCTTCACCGGCGGCAGCTACGTGTACGTGCAGAAGTACATCCACGACCTGGCGGGATGGAACGCGTTGCCGACCGAGGCCCAGGAACGAATCATCGGGCGCACCAAGCTCTCCGACATCGAGCTCGATGACAGCATCAAGCCCACCTCCGCGCACAATGCGCTCAACACCATCGTCGATGAGAATGGGAACGAGCAGAAAATCCTGCGCGAGGGCATGGTGTTCGGCAATGCCGGGCGCGGTGAATACGGCATCTACTTCATCGCATACTCGCGCACGCCCGGCGTGACCGAGCAGATGCTGGAGAACATGTTCGTCGGGCGGCCGCCCGGCAACTACGATCGTATTCTCGACTTCAGCCGGCCCCTGACCGGGACGGCGTTCTTCAGTCCGCCGATTGAGATCCTCGATGCGATTGCGGCAAATGCTCCCGCATCCGCTCCGTCCCGCAATCCAGCTGAAAATGATTCTTCATCGCCTGCCGCACCTGCGAGCGACGGCTCGCTCGGTATCGGCTCCCTGAAAGGAGAACGCAATGAATAACCTCTTTCGCGAACTCGCGCCGATCTCCGATGGCGCATGGTCACAGATCGAAGAAGAAGCCGCGCGCACGCTCAAGCGCTATCTCGCCGGCCGCCGCGTCGTCGATCTCAAGGGCCCCGGCGGCTCGATGCTCTCCGCGGTCGGCACCGGACACCTGAAAGGCATCAAGGCTCCCGGCGATGGCATCATCGCGCGCCAGCGCGAAGTCAAAGCGCTGGTCGAATTGCGCGTCCCCTTCTCCCTGGATCGGCAGGCCCTCGACGACGTCGAGCGCGGCGCCAACGATTCCGACTGGCAGCCGCTCAAGGATGCCGCCAAGGCGATTTCCTTCGCGGAAGACCGCGCGATTTTCGACGGCTACGCCGCCGCCGGCATCCAGGGCATCCGCGAAGGCACCAGCAACCCAATCAAGACCCTCCCCGCCAACGTCATCCACTATCCCGATGCGATCGCGGAAGCGCTCAACCAGTTGCGGCTGGTCGGCGTGAACGGACCCTACGCGGTATTGATGGGCGCCGATGCGTTCACGGCGTTGGCCGAAGCAAGCGACCACGGCTATCCCGTCATCCAGCACATCCAGCGTCTCGTCAACGACGAGATCATCTCGGCCCCCGCGATTGCCGGCGCGTTTATTCTCACCAAGCGCGGCGGAGACTTCGAGCTGCACGTGGGCCAGGACGTATCGATCGGCTACCTCAGCCACACCGACACCAAGGTAAACCTCTACCTCCAGGAGTCGATGACGTTCCTGATGCTGACGTCGGAAGCCGCGGTCGCGCTCAAGCCGGGCAAGTAAAGAACCCTCGCTATCCTGAGCAGGAACCCGCGTCCAGGTCGCGGCACACCAGGCAGCGAACAGGGAAGAATTCGCCCTTTCCGCTACCGCTCACTACGTCATCCCGAGCGAAGCCGAGGGATCTCAGCGAACGCGTCGCGTGCCGTACATTGCTGAGACAAAAAATGCCGCGGAGGCGGCGGAAATCCACGTCTGGTCAGCGATGCCGTGCCCCAGCACGATTTATCGAAGCATCGCGGCATTTTTAGTCTGGCCGGATTGCTGCACACGAACGATCCGCTGAGGTCCCTCGGCTCCGCATCGGAATGCTGCGCTCGGGATGACCGGGGGGGCCGCAAAGAGAATTCGACGTGAGACTATTCTTGCTCTGCTACTCGTAGCGCAGCGCGTCGATCGGATGCAGTAACGACGCCTTGCGCGCCGGGTAGTAACCGAAGAATACACCCACCGCGGCTGAGAACAGGAATCCGCCCGCGATCGCGACGGGTGACACGAGGGTCGGCCAGCCCGCGATCGCCGAGATCATCTTGCTCGCCACTATGCCGAGTCCCGCTCCCGCCAGGCCTCCGATCACGCTGAGCAGCACCGCCTCGACCAGGAACTGCAGCATGATATGGATACGACGTGCGCCGATCGCCATCCGGATTCCGATCTCGCGCGTACGCTCCGTGACCGAGACCAGCATGATGTTCATGATCCCGATTCCGCCGACCAGCAGCGAAATCGATGCGACCGCGGCGAGGAGCAGCGCCATCACGCGGCTCGCGGATTCAGAGGCCTTCGCGATTTCGTTGAGCGAGCGAATCGTAAAGTCGTCATCCTGGCCGGGCTGAATGCGATGGCGCTCATGAAGAAGCTGCTGTATCTCCCCCATCACCATGTCGACTTCCGGGGCGCTACGCGCCTGCACGTAAATCACGTTGACCACGCCGACAATCTTGGGCGGGCTGCCGAATGGACTCGTCACCGTGCTGCTCGTGCTGTAAACCGAGTTGGTAGTCGGCACACCGGCGAGAGGCTTGCTGGGACTAGGCGTAGGCTGAACGATCGAGCTCATCAGGATCGACGGCGCTGATACACCCAACACCTTGCGCTCCGCCGTTCCGAACGGCAGCAACACAAGATCGTCCTGGTCCTGCCCGTAGCTCGATTGTCCCTTGACCGAGAGCACACCGATCACGCGCAGCGGAAAATTCTTCACGCGAATTTCCGCGCCGACCGGGTTCTGCTCTTCGCCGAACAGGTTGTTCACGACCGTCTGCCCGAGCAGGCACACCGGCGCTGCCGTCCTGACTTCGTCGTCGCTGAAGGCCCTGCCCTGGTCGATCGGCCACTCGCGGATCTTCAAGTAATCCGGCGTCGTTCCCGCGATCGCGGTGCTCCAGTTGTGATTCCCGCTCACGACCTGCGAGACCTGCCGGTCCATGTAGCTCACCAGCGCGACCCCATGCACCTGCTTGCGGATTGCGTCCGCGTCATTGACCGTCAAAGTCGAATTGCTGCCCAACCCGGCGCGTACTCCGTTCGAGGTCGTTGCGCCCGGCAGAACGATGAGCAGGTTCGTCCCGAGGCTTTCGATTTGCTGCTGCACCGATTCGCGCGCGCCGTCTCCCACCGCGACCATCGCGATTACCGCGGCAACCCCGATAAAAATTCCCAGCATCGTGAGAATCGCGCGCAGCTTGTTGCG
>DATJWT010000004.1:0-3600 GCA_035500975.1 Binataceae bacterium (SeqCode) | reverse complement strand
GCCGCCTGCGCGCGATCTTCCGGCGGCAACGATCGATAGACCTGCGCCACCTGCTTTTCCATCTCGCGCCATCCCATCTCATCGGAGAAGACTTGTGTGAGCGGTGCGCCGATTCCCTCTACTTCCATGGGCCGCGGTCTCAGATGCGTCCTGTCCAGGTATCTCGCGAGTGCGGCGGGATCGAGAATCGGCAGGACGACCGGGAGGATCGGCACCGTGGCCGCGATCGCGGCGACAAACCACGTCGCGCGCAAAGCGCGGCTCAAGCGCTCGCAGGCGACCGCGCCGACCGCGAACATCGTCGGATAGGCGGGGATCAGGTAGTAGCCCTTTCCATGAGAGCAAATGATCGCAGCGGTAGTGATTACGAAACCGATCGAGAGAAACCGCACCGGCTTGAGCCGCTCGACGACTGCCGGAGCGATCACGCCCGCTATCCAGAGAGGAGCCAGCAGAAAGTTCATCGCCGCTATTTGCCCAATCTCGAATCGCAGCGGACTACCCGTGAGATTCCGATGCGCCGTCGCGAAGTGAATCGTCGCAAAGAACGGCCATCCGTGAAGCTGCTGCCAGATCAGACTGGGTACGCCGATAACCGCGGCAGCCGCCAGTCCATACCAGGACTCGCGCCAGCGGAAGATCCGCCGCGCCGGCATCGCGACAATCCCGATCGCAAGACCGAGCATCCAGAGCGCGATTCCGTACTTGGCGTTGAAAGCGATGCCCGCGATTACTCCGGCCCACACCATCGCGCGACGGTCGTCGTTGAGAATCGCCCGCGCGACCAGCCATGCGCATAGCGTCCATCCAAGCGGCTCGAATGAGGGTGGGCCTAGCGTGGAGCTGATAGCCAGCAACCCGGGTGCTATCGCCACCGCGCCCGCCGCCATCCAGACCGCGCTTTTGCCGCCGCCGATAGTCCTGGCGAACTCTGCCGTGATCGGAATCAGCGCGAGCGCCATCAGGATTGCCGGCAAGCGCAGCAGGAACACGTTGATTCCGAAAAGCTGCGTCGCCGCGGCAGCCAGGGGCGCCAGCGGGGGCAGGTCCGCATAGCCAAACGCGGGATGCCGCCCGCATACGATGAAGTAAAGCTCGTTGCGAAAAATGTCGTAGCGACTGGCGGTAAAAAGATAGATGAGCGCCAGCACCAGGACGGCCAACCATACCAGTGGGTCCCGCCCAATCGCGGTGCGGAGAGTGTCGATAGGTCGGCTTTCGAGTCGAGCTTCCACCATTCGCGTTTCTGCCGGACGAGACGGGGTTACGATACAGACGTTTGACGAAGTCCTGCCGCTACACTTTCGTCTTTGATAGGGGCGCGCTCGGGCGACAGTCGTTAGCTATGGCATCGACTTATCCACACTTGTGGAATTTCGAGAGGCCGGATCCCGCAAAATCCTTCCGATCCGGCGACTGCTTTTTCTAGGATTTCCCTTGATGACACGCAAGGAAGCGACCCGACGCCTGGAGCAGATGGCCCTCGAACATGGCCACAAGCGCAAACACTACATCAAACGCGCGCTGGTGGAGTTTCTCGAAACCCGCGAGCCGCTGATGCTCCACGAGCGCAGGCCGCAGGTTACCAGTGTGCATCCCGCACTTGCGCAGATTTCTCCGCGCCTCAGCAAGTTCCCCAACTGAATTCAGTTACCGTTGAGCCAGCTTGCGATTCTGAGTCCCACTACCAGCGCCGGAATATTGGTATTGGCGCGCGGAATTACGGGCATGATCGAGGCATCCGCGACGTAGCAATTGTCGAGGCCGTGGACCCGCCCTCGCGCATCGACCACCGCGCCTCGATCGCGCGCCGGACCCATCGCGCACGTCCCCACCGGATGGTAGTAGTGCGCCACGTTGCCGCGAACCGATCTATCGATTTGATCGCGCGATGCGACTTGGCGGCCGGGCCACTTCTCCTCACCCAGCAAAAAAGCCAGGCGCGGCTCCGCCGCAAGCTCGCGCGCGATTTCGATTCCATCAACCAGGATGCGCGCGTCTTGCCCTTCCGGATCGGTTAGATAGCGATGTTCGAGAATCGGCGCGACGGTCGGATCTGAACTGTTCAGCTTCAGCGCGCCGCGCGAGCGCGGTGCCATGCATGCAATCGCGAGCCACCAGTTCCACCTGGCCGAGTTCTCCGCTGATGGTCCTCCGACCGGATACATGTGTAGATCGAAACCGGCGTCACATTGCGACGAGCGGGCTTTCGCGATGGTCTGTTCCTCCGGCATCCAGTGCTGCTGCCCGAACTCCGCCATCGATAACTCGAGTTCCGGCGTCCCGGTGAAAACCAGTCCGATAACCGGATGGTCATGCAGATTGCGGCCCACTCCGGGCAGGTCGATTGCCGGCTGAATTCCGAGCGCACGCAGCTCAGCCGTATCGCCGACACCCGAACGAAGCAGAATCGCGGGCGAGCCGTACGTGCCCCCTGCCAGCACGACGCGTCCACCCTTGATGGTCGCTCTGCGCCCATCGCGGATCGCCTCGACCGCCTCGACTCGCCCATCCTTGACCACCAGGCGATCGGTCAGCGTCCTGTCTGCGATCGTCAGGTTGCTGCGTCCGCGAACCGGATCGAGGTATGCGAACGCCGTATTCCATCGCACGCCATCCTCGATATTCGCCGGCGACGGCGCCATCCCGATGTTCTCGTCGAGATTGTTGAGGTCATCGACGATCGGAATTCCGGCGTGCGGCGCCGCTTCCAGCCACGCTCGCTGGTAGGGCGTGAGCGCCTCGTGCGGAGGAATCGCCACGCGCAGCCGCTCGCTACCCGCGCGAAAAAACGGCAGCAGTTCTCCAGTGGACCATCCCGGATTTCCCAGCGCAGCCCAGTGATCGTAGTCGAGCCTGCTCCCCCAAATCGCCGCGCAGCCGTTGTGCGATGAGCAGCCGCCCATCACCCGCGCGCGCTCGAACTTGATCACGCGCCGCCCGTACTGAGCGCCGCTGTCGTAACCCCAGTCATGCGAGGTCGGAATCGCGCGAGCGTCTGCCAGTTCCGCGGGCCAGCGCCCGTCGGCAAAGGCGCCGTAGTCCGGACCCGCCTCGATTAGCAGGACAGACTCGTCCGACTTCGTCGCAAACTCGTCGGCAACAGCGGCACCCGCCGTGCCTCCGCCGATAACGATCGTGTCCGCGAAAGCCGGCAGCGCGTCAGTCATTTCCGTAACTTATCCTACCAGGCGATCGTACTCGGCGTGATCGCCGATCCAGAACCACAGAATTCCTCCCTCGATGTCGACGCCGAGGGAGCGATGATGAAGGCCGACCCGACACGACCAGAAGCGGCCGACGCGTTTGAGCTGAAGGGACGGATGGCGGGGATCCTCATTGAGAAGGCGATACTTCTCATCCGCCAGGGCCTGGACCGAAGGTCGCAGCGCCCGATACGCGGCCCAAAACTTCCGAGGCGAAGTGCCTCAAAACTCGGTGGATTTGCCCGCCGCATGGTCGCGAAGGGCAGCATCTGCCAGCGCGTCGAGTTTCCCTGCTTTTGCGTCTCGCTCGACCTCGCGATCCCACGCAGCCTCATCAAACTCGGCAAACCACCGCCTGAACTCTGCGAGTTCCTTGGCCGAGAGACCGGACACT
>DATJWT010000003.1:0-2147 GCA_035500975.1 Binataceae bacterium (SeqCode) | reverse complement strand
GTTCGTGGTCGATTCGCAAGGACTCAAGGTGATTGACGTCACGACACCGACCAGCCCGCGCGTCGTCGATGGCGCCACAGTGCCGATCGCCGATGCGCGCAACATCTACGTGGCGCGGACCTACGCCTACATCTCGGCGGGCGCGCAGGGATTGGTGATCGCGGACATCAAGCAGCCGGAGCATCCGAAGATCGACCAGGTCTTCAACGATGGCGGGAAAATCAACGATCTGAACGACACGAAACTCGCGATGACCGATGCGTCGGTGTTCGCATACCTGGCAGACGGCAAGAACGGGTTGCGCGTCGTACAGTTGATCTCACCCGACGACACTCCCGGCTACGAAGGCTTCTCACCTCGCCCGACACCAAAGGTGATCGCAACTTATCAGACCAAAGGCCCGGCACTCGCGATTCCGAAGGGACTCGATCGCGATCGCGCCGTCGATGAGAGCGGGAACCAGCTATCGGTGTTCGGCCGCCGCGGCGCCCGCCCCCTGACCCTGCCCGAGATGCAGAAGCTCTACCTGCATAACGGCCAGCTCTACACGGTGAGCGACACCTCGCCCAAGCGTTGACGGCTGCTTTTCGCGAATATTACAGGCCGGTGCCTGGGGTCGCGCCGGGCGCAGCAGAGTGGGGCTCATCTGAAGGCCAACGGAGTAGGCCGTCCCACTTTGCCGACGCCGGCGACGACCAAAGCGGCGGGGACCGGTCGATGACACCAGCAAGCGGCTCGCGCTGCTACGGGGCGCGCCCGGTAACGCTGCCCGAAACTAAGACGCTCTGCCCTACTGGGCCGCGATGCCCCGCAACCCTCGGAGGGGACTTAAGCATCTTGAATGCATCGTAATGAAGCATCATGATGCTAACAATGCGAACTACACTAACTTTGGATGATGACGTGGCCGGCCGGCTGAAGGAGGTGGCCCATCGCAAGCGGATCTCTTTCAAGGAAGCGGTAAATGGTGCGATCCGCCGGGGATTGGCCGCGCAGCAACTATCCAGCAAGGCGCGAATAAGGTTCAAAATAAAGACCTTCCGCAGCGGCTTCGTGGCAGGAATAGATCCGCTACGGCTTAACCAGCTTTATGACGAGCTCGAAATTCAGAGGTCTGCCGCGAAAGGCCGTCCGTGATCATCCCCGACATCAACCTGTTGCTTTACGCGCACGACGAAGCGGCGGTTCTGCACGGCCGATCCGCTCGGTGGTGGTCTGCACTCATGGAGGACGGTGAGGCGATCGCGCTTCCATGGGCGGTGGTAATGGCGTTTGTGCGTATGACGACCGCGCGTGCCGTAATGAGGGCGCCACTGTCTACCGCCGAAGCAATCGATATCGTAGAAAGCTGGCTCGAGCAGCCCAACGTGCAAATCCTCGAGCCAGGTCCGCGGCACCTCGCAATTCTGCGACAACTCCTTACCGCAATTGAGGTTGGCGGCAACCTCACCACCGATGCTCATTTGGCGGCGTTGGCAATCGAGAATCAGGGCGAAATCCACTCCAACGACAACGACTTCGGGCGTTTTCCGGGCCTCCGCTGGCACAACCCGGTCGGATGATTCTTCGGCGCGCCGATCTGCCCAGTCCGCGACTGCGATGTTCACCACTTGTCGTCAGTCAAATCCGCAGCATCGATACTCTGGCGCGCCCATTCGCTGTGCCGGTGCGGCGGTGCCAAATGAGATCGCCCGACTCGTTCGGTCGAAGAGGGACGCGTTCATCACGATTTGCCGATTCGTCACTTGCTCGTAAGTACGAACACCCCGTCCCACTGCTCAGGAGGTGGCGACGACACGAAGTGACGCGCACGATCGCCCATAATCGATGACGGACTGGGCGCCGGCTCGTACTTCGCTACTAACTCATCCCAAATGGCAATGGCCTCGGCGAATCGCTTCGCGCGATAGTGCGCGAGCCCCTCGGCGAAGCGAGCCACCAGTTCGCGCTGCGCATCCGTAGCGCCATCGAGCGCTGCGACCGGCTGATAGATAGCCATCCCCTTCGCCGCGCCTTTCGCCAATATCCAGTCCAGTTCCCGTAAGAGGAACTCTTCTCGAGCAACGGCGGCGGTGTGTTCTCCGATCACGATCAGGCATCCATACAGCGGTGGCACGCCTTCCAGCCGCGCCGCGAGATTCACATCC
>DATJWT010000002.1:0-12409 GCA_035500975.1 Binataceae bacterium (SeqCode) | reverse complement strand
TGCGGCGCGTGCACGGTATGGCTTGACGGCAAGCCGGTGCATAGCTGCCTGATCCCGGCATTCCGCGCCGAAGGCAGGAAGGTCACGACTATCGAAGGCCTTGCCAGGAACGGCGATCTGCACCCGATGCAGACCGCGTTCATGAAAGCGGCGGGCTTTCAATGCGGGTTCTGCACGGCCGGCATGATCATGACCGCTGCGACCTTGAGCGCGGAGCAGCGAGAAGATTTGCCGCGCTCGCTCAAGGGCAACCTGTGCCGCTGCACCGGATATCACTCGATAGAAGATGCGATCAATGGCATTAGCCACGTAGGCGAAGACCTGCCCGGCAAGGCGCTGGCCGCGGACCTGCCGGCCCCGGCCGCCGAGAGGATTGTGACGGGCCGCGAGCGGTACACGCTCGACACGGCGATCCCCGGGATGTTGCATCTCAAGCTGCTGCGGGCGCCGCATGCGCACGCGCGCATCCTGGCGATTCGCCGCGGGGCCGCGCTGGCGGTGCCGGGAGTTCGAGCAGTGTTCACCTGGGAAGATGTGCCGCGCAAGGTCTTCACCACCGCGACCCACGACGACTACCACGTCGATCCGAGCGACACGTACATCCTCGACAACGTCGTGAGGTTCGCCGGCCAGCGGGTGGCGGCGGTGGTGGCGGATACCGAAGGGGCGGCGGAAGAGGGATGCCGCAGGCTCGAAGTTGACTACCAGGTACTCCCGGCGGTGTTCGATCCTGAAGAAGCGATGCGCGAGGGCGCGCCCGTGCTTCACGACCGGACGGCGGAGCGGGTGCGCCGCCCATCGCGCAATATCCTGCTGGAAATTCACGGCCAGGTCGGCGACGTGGAGAAGGGGTTCGCCGATGCCGAGGCGATCCACGAAGGAACCTATTTCACGCATCGGGTGCAGCACGCGCACCTCGAGACCCACTGCTCGATAACCTGGCTCGACGAGCAGCAACGCCTGAACGTCCGCACCAGCAGCCAGACCCCGCACATCACCAAGCAGAAGCTGTGCTTCCTGTTCGATCTTTATCCCGAGACGGTGAGGGTGTTTTGCGAGCGGGTCGGCGGCGGATTTGGCGGCAAGCAGGAAGTGCTGACCGAAGACATCTGCGCGTGGGCGACGCTCAAGACCGGGCGGCCGGTGAAGCTCGAGTTCACGCGCGAAGAACAGTTCATCGGAGCCACGACGCGGCATCCGATGCAGGTCGAGATGAAGGTTGGCGCGCGGCGCGACGGCAAGCTGACCGCGTTCCAGATTCGGGTGGTTTCGAACACGGGAGCTTACGGGAATCACGGCGGCGAGACGCTGTACGCCGCGTGCGGAGAGGCGGTCGCGGTATACAACTGCCCCAACAAGAAGGTCGACGGGTTCACGGTCTACACCAACATGGTGCCGAGCGGCGCGATTCGGGGCTATGGGATGACCCAGACCGTCTTCGCGGTCGAGTGCGCGATGGACGAGCTGGCGCGCACGCTCGACATCGACCCGTTCGAGTTCCGACGCATCAACATGGTCACACCGGACGATCGCATGATCGCGGGGAGCGAAGAGGTCACCGACACCGAATTCGGCAGCTACGGGCTGGACCAGTGTGTGGACTTCGTGGAGGCCGCGCTGAAGCGCGGTAATGGAGTGAAGCGGCCGGAGGGGCCGGACTGGCTGGAAGGGAAGGGGATGGCGATTTCGATGCACGGCGCGGTGCCGCCGACGGAGCATCGATCGGAGGCGCGCCTGGCGCTGGGCGCGGACGGCAACTATCACCTCGCGATTGGCACCTGCGAATTCGGCAACGGAACCACCACCGTGCATACCCAAATCGTGGCGAGCGTGATGGGCAGCACGGCATCGCGCGTGAAGGTCGTCCAATCGGACACGGACAAGACCGGGTACGACACGGGCGCATTTGCGAGCGCAGGCACCGTGGTAGCCGGGAGCGCGGTGCGCAACGCGGCGGAGGCGCTGCGCGACAAGATGCTGGATTTTGCGGCGAAATATCTCGACGCCAGCCGCGACTCGGTCCGGCTCGGCCATGACGCGGTCTTTCACGGCGACACACGGATTCCGCTCGAGGACTTCTACCGGCTCGCGGAAGCCGGCGGGGGCAAGCTGGAGAGCGTGCGCAAGGCTTATGGCACGCCGCGCAGCGTGACGTTCCAGGTGCAGGGCTTTCGCATCGCGGTCAATCGCATCACGGGCGAGATCGCGATCCTGCACAGCGTCCACGGCGCGGACGGCGGCACGATTATCAACCCGATGCAGTGCAAGGCGCAGATCGACGGCGCGGTGGCGCAGGCGCTGGGCTGGTCGCTCTACGAAAAGATGGTTTACGACGATTCGGGGCGGATGATCAATCCGACCTTCCGCAACTATCGGATCCCGGCCTTCGCCGATGTTCCAGCGCGTACCGAGGTATTCTTTGCGGACACGTATGACGCGTTCGGGCCGCTGGGGGCGAAGTCGATGAGCGAGGCGCCGATTTATCCAATCGCACCGGCGCTGGCGAATGCGCTGACGGACGCAACCGGAATTCGCTTTTACAGTTCGTCGCTCACGCCGGACCGAATCTACAAACAGATCCTGGAAGCTCATCCGCGCAAAGAGTGAGTCGGGCCCGTAGTGAGGCACTCAAGACGCCGCCGAGGCAGGTCGATGCGCCGCGTTGCCGCGGCGGGTGCGATCCTCGCCGCGATATTGACCGCGGCGCCACCGCGGGCGCGCGGAGACAGCTCGCAGCCGCCGCCGTCCGCATCTGCTTCCTCCGCGTCGGCGCCGTCGTCAGGCGGGTCGCCCTCGACGGGCAGATCGATGTTGTTCTACGAGCAGAGTCCGACAGTATCCGCGAACCCGGGAGCCACGAATCCACTTCCGGGGACGGGGATGCTTGGCAGGCTCATCGGGTTCACCCCCGAGTCAGGAGTCAGAATCGGCGGCGTGTGGATCGGCAATTCTGACTACCTGTTTACAGGAGGAGAGAAGCCGCGAACCTGGTCGTTCAACAGCCTGCTGGTTGGGAGCATCGATCTCGATCTCAAGAAAATGGCCGGGCTGCCGGGGGCCGCAGTCTATTGTTCGGTGCTGCAATTCAACGGCGAGAACGCGAACGGCAAAGCGGGGACGATACCCGGCTATGACGGACTGATCGGCACGACGCCGCTGACGCGCACGGAACTATACGAACTGTGGTGGCGGCAGGGGCTGTTCAACGACAAGCTGATCTTTCGCGTCGGCAAGCAAGTGACGACGATAGACTTCAACAACGTCTCGCGTCCGATCGAAGTTTCGGATTCCGCGCGGATGATCCCGGCGGTCACGAGTCTCATCTATACGCCGATTTTCAAGAATCCCGCGATGATCGGAACGTCGCCCGGCTACTACAATTCAGCATACGGAATTACCGCGAACTGGGCGCCGGATAAACATTTTTACGTGACCTATGGATTTTACGACGGCGCATTGGCCAGTCACGTCGATACCGGGCTCAAGGAAGCTCCGGTTCTGAATGGGCATTACTTCACCATCGGCGAGACCGGCTATGGATGGCTGCTTGGCGAAAAAAGCCTGCCCGGCAAAACCGCGGTCGGGGGATGGGTCCAGACGGGAGAGATGTACGGTCCCGAGGAATTCCAACCGGGCGGGTTCAAGCCGAAGTACCAGGTGCAGGAAGAGGGCGCGCAGGGAGCCTACACCTATGCTTCACAGCGCATCTGGTTCCGCCATCCCGGCATCGACAACAGCGGCGTGTCGGCCTTCTATCAATTCGCGTTCAACGCCTCCAACACCATGATCGCAACTCGCTACTTCGGTATCGGGGCGACAGGGTTCGGGCTGATTCCGGAGCGGCCCGCGGATTCGATGGGAGCGGGGCTTGCGTGGACGTGGCTCAACCGGCGCTACGGCTTCCGCAGCAACCAGGCGATCCTCCAGTGGTACTACCAGGCGCACCTGGTTTCGTCATCGTTTGTCCAGCCGGTGATCAGCTACATCCCGAATCCGGGAGCCGGCACGCAGTACCAGGGAGCAGTGGCCGCGACAATGCAGCTGATCGTGCTGTTCTAGTGACCATCGGGCGTCGCGCAATAAGGTGCTACAGAACGATGCCGGACGAAGCGTAGCTTGCAGGGAGCAATGCCGGTGGCGTAAGGAGAGCGCGGGCGAAAGCTTCGGAGCGCAAGGAAGTGTATGGAGTGGCATACCGACCATCCGCGCAAAACGCGAGTCGAGGCCATTTGAAGGGTCGTGTCGGCCGCCCGCTCGCGTCCGGCATGCTCGCGGTGCTGCTTCTCTTCGCATCCAGCGCGGGCTGGAGCGATAGCGTTCAGACTCAGCCCGCTCCATCGCCGGTTGCGGCGCCGACTTCATCCGAATCGTCGTTGTTCTACGAACGCACCCCTGCGATCTCGGCCAATCCCGGTGCTTCGAATTCCTTGCCCGGTACGGGATGGTTGGGCCGGCTAGTCGGATTCACGCCGGAGTCGGGTGTCCGGGTCGGCGGCGCCTGGGTCGGCAACTCTGACTATCTGTTTACCGGAGGAGAGAAGCCCGGGACGTGGTCGTTCAACAGCCTGATGGTTCTGAATCTGAACCTGAACCTGGAAAGGATCGTGGGACTGAGCGGCGGCAGCATCAACGCCACGATGCTCCAGTACAATGGAGAGGCAGCCAACAACAAGGCGGGGTCGGTACAGGGCTACGATGGCCTGATTGCGTCGCCACCGCTGGTTCGTACCGAGCTGTACGAGTTGTGGTACCGGCAGAAGCTCTTTCACGACAAGCTGATCGTGCGAGTGGGCAAGAGTATCACGACGGCCGAATTCAACAACGTGTCACGGCCAGTCGAGGTGTCGGATGCTTCGCTCCTGATACCGGCAGTCACCAGCCTCATCTACACGCCGATCTTTGTGAATCCGACCTTGATCGGAGTCGCGCCCGGCTACTACAACTCCGCGTACGGAGTATCGGTCAATTGGGCGCCCAACAAGAGTTTCTACCTCGATGTCGGCGTCTATGACGGGGCCAGGGCGAGTGGAGTGCAGACCGGTCTCAAAGAAGCTCCGGTGTTCAATGGCCACTACTTCATGATCGGGGAGGCGGCTTACTGCTGGTTGCTGGGAGCCGAGGAACGACCCGGCAAGATCGGGGTGGGCGGATGGGTTCAGACCGGCGAAATGTACGGTCCCGAGGAATTTCAACCGGGCGGGTTCAAGCCGACGTATCAGGTGCAGGAAGAGGGCGCGCAGGGAGCATACACTTACGGTTCGCAGCGCCTCTGGCTGCGCCATCCCGGTGTGGACAACACGGGGGTCTCGGCTTTCTATCAATTTGGTTTCAACCAATCGAACACGATGCCGATCAACCGTTACTTCGGTTTGGGCGCGACCGGCTTCGGGCTGCTTCCGGGACGGACATCGGACTCGATGGGCGCCGGGCTCGCATGGTCGTGGCTTAACCGCCGCTATGGCTTCCGCGGGAACGAGGCGATGCTCCAGGCTTATTACCAGGCGCACCTGATTGGCAGTTTGTTCCTGCAGCCGGTGGTCAGCTACATCCCGAATCCGGGGGCGAGTCCGCAGGTCCAGGGCGCGGTGGCGGGGACGATGCAGGTGATAGTTCTGTTTTAGCGATTGAGGGCAGGTCAGAAAGAGAGAACGGCGCGAGCTTTGACAGGCCCGCGCCGTTGCTGTTTGCCGATGTGATACCGACCGACTACTTGACCTGTTCGATCAGCGCGGGTCCTGTGCCCTGGCTCGGATCGATGCGGAACGGCCATTCGGTGGATCGGAACGGAACCAGCGGCGGCAGGAACACCGGCATGCCGTACTTGTTGTCGGTGGCCTCGATCGCCTTGCGGCCATCACCGCCCATCAGCTCGTAGTCCATCAGGTAGTAGTCACCGAAGACGGCCATGCCGACCGCTCGATCGGACACCGTTCGAATCAGCACGTTAAGCATCTGGTCGGGCGTGGTGACGAATTGCGGCGTCTCGAACAGGAAGAGCCGGTCGTTCATCGCCTCTTTGCCGAAGAACTGCGCCAGCACGCTGAAGAGCACGTTGTTCTGGCGCGCGACGTACAGGGTATTGCTGAGGCCGTAGGTCTTGTCCCAATCCTGGCCGAGCATCTCCTTCCAATCCTTCACCACCTTCATCCAGTGCTCGACCTGGATGGTCGCGCCCCAGTGAATATTGTTCTGGAGCCAGGGTTTGACCGTCTGCGCATACTTCTGAATATCGGCGAACGTGTACGTACCCTTGCTCATGCATTGATCCATGAACGCGATGTTCGCCTTGATGATATTGACTTCGTTCTGGCGCCAATCCTCGCTGCTGATATCCGCCGCGGCGATGGTGCTCAAGGCGGTCTGATTAGCGGCCCGGAAGGCAGCCATCGGGCCCATCCAGGAGCGATCGGAAACCGTCCCGACATGCGATCCGGTCAATTCGAAAATTGCCAGAGCCGAATGACCGACTGACTTGTAGACTTGAT
Source organism: Binataceae bacterium (SeqCode) (assembly GCA_035500975.1). Lineage (GTDB taxonomy): Bacteria > Desulfobacterota > Binatia > Binatales > Binataceae > JAFAHS01. The sequence continues at coordinate 5,924 of DATJWT010000002.1, read as the reverse complement.
ACTCGACCGGAACCGGGGGTGCTTCGAGAGGAGGCTTGCCCGGGCGGTAGAGGATGAGCCGCCCGCCCTGGTTGCTGAAGAGCGCCATGATGATTGGATGCTGCGCCATGAAGTTCTTCTGCGTGTCGGCAAGGGCATCGTCGTAGATTCCAAACATGGCCAGATCGAGCGCCAGCACGTTGTTGGTGGCAACCTGTTTGGCAGTCTGCGGCTTTTCATCACCGACGAACACGGCCATGTAGTCGGGGATCCCGGCTTGCGACGCGGATTCGGCCAATCCGCTTCCGGCCCATCCCGCGATGAGCACCAGCGCGAGCGGCAAAATGACATAGTGCGTTTTCCTTAACATAGGTCCTCTTTCAACTTTTGCCGACGAGCGAGACGCTCGCCGAGATTGTGCGATGAATTGTCATAGACGCGGTTGACACAAAGCGACCGGCGCCGAGGAAAAGCAGGACGAAGGCCACCAGGCTCGCCACGACGAATGCCAGTCCCGCGACTTCTTTTTTCCAATTGCCGGAGGGTGAGTTCAGCCAGAAACCCAGCAGCCGCGTGACCCAGGGCATAACGAACCAGGTCAGCGCCGCGACCGACAGGATATTGCCGATCATCATCTGCTCCGCGAACGGCAGGTTCTTCATCGACGGATTCAGAAAAGCCAGCAGCATCACGGTGGGATAGAGCGCATACAAAACCGCGAACGCCTGCTTCCAGGGCGGAGGACCGCCGCTGGTCATACCGGGGCCGCGATTGATGGAAAACCATCCTTCGAGGCCGGTCACGCGATGCTCGTGCACGCTTTCGACGATGCCGTCGAGTTCCTTCAGCAGCGCGGTGCGTTCGCCGGATTTGAGCCAATCGTCAAGGTCCTTAGTCGAGTCGTAGCGGACGATATCGACCCATTCGTCGAACTGCCCATGGGGCTCGAAGAACTCGGTAGCGAGGTAGCCAGGGTAGTGGGCCTGTGCGGCGATGGTTCTGCGGCGCCATTCGAGGTACGCATCGACCTTCTCCGGCGCCACCTTGTGCGTGAACACCATCGCGACCGGCGGTTCGCTACGCTCGTCACTGGCCAGCAGCAGCATCCGCGAGGGTTCGAGCAGGTACTGCTCGATGCGCGCGGCGAGCCGATTTCGCTCGGGACTCGCCAGCCATTTTTTCATGGCCTGGTTGGATTCGAGGCGGAAGATGGCGACCCATTCCTCCTGGAGGCCGGCGACGGGTTCGAGGACTTCGGTTCCGACAAAACCGGGGAAGCTGCGGGCCGCATCGGTAATCGCCGTCTGCGCGGCGATATATTGCTGTACCTTGTCCGGATGGACGCGATGCGACGCGAGCGCGGTCGCAGGTTGAGGAGCAAGCGGTTGGCGCGATTCAGCTTCCTGGTTCATCGGAGCTTCCATTGCGGCGCTTTGCCCGCAGGTTACATCGACTGTTATGCCCGAAAACGCCGCCCGAGGTCTCCGGAGAAGTGATCAAAAGTTGTTAAACTGTCCGAAATTGGAGCTTTTCGGTCAGGCTTTGAGCAAATCCCCAGCGAGCGATGCGATCATGCGGCGAATACCGGCGCGCCAATCGACGTGCGTCTTGCCGACCAGTTCCTCCATCCGCGTGAGATCTGTGCTCAGGCTGCCGAAGGCTTGCGGATTGTCGGCGTATTGCGGCTTGAGGCCGGTCAACTCGCCCATATAACCGCACCATTCCTCGATGCTTACGCGGGGTGAGCCCGCGAAGTTGGTCAGGGTGGCTTCCGGAGTGGCGGCCGCGAGCAGGCGCGGGATTTTCTCGATGCAATCGTCCATGTGCAGGAGGTTGTAGTAGTTGGGCCGATCGGGATGCACGTCGACGGGCGCGCCCGCGCGCATCATCATGAGATGGAAGTAGGGCCAGCCTCCCTGGTCTCCGTAGGGAACGCAGAGGCGCGCGATGGTGGTGGGAAGGCAGAACTGGCGCGCGGCGAACATGGCGACGCGCTCGCCCGCGATCTTCGACAGCGAATAGGTCGGGAACATCGCGCGATGGTTATCGCCGAGCGGGTCTGACTCCTTGCGGGGTTCGTGCCCGCGATGCTCGTACACGGCGGTGCTGGAGACGTGCAGGAAAGCCGCCGCGCCGCGGCATCGCGCCATCAGGAATCCCACGCCGTCGGCATTGGCGCGGAAGTCGACCTCGAACTTGCCGGTGCGCGCCACGGCGCAATTGATTACGTAGTCGACGTCTTCGGGAACCGCGGACAGCGTGCTTTCATCGGAAAGATCGGCGGCGACGGGAATCGCGCCCATTTCTTCCATTGAGCGGCGATCTTCCGCGCGGCCGTAGCGCGCCATCGCGTAGACCGTGGCGGTCTTGCCGTACTCCCGGACGAGCGGACGCGCGACCAGACCGGTTGCCCCGGTGATCAAAACCTTCTTGCCCTTGAAACTGACCGGCTCGAACGCCATCGTCGTGACCTGAAAGCAGGCCCAACTTAACGCGAGGACACCTCGAAAGACCAGTATTGGGGAGGACTGCAATGCCTGAATATCAGCAGAAGGATTTCCACACGATCACGCCATACATCTACGGGCGTCTGGATCTGATCGATTTCCTGAAGAAAGCGTTCGGCGCGGAGCTGCGCTACGGCGATACGAGCCAGGAAGACGGGTTTCACGCCGAAATCAAGATCGGCGACTCGATCGTGATGCTGGGAATCGCGAAGGCGATGCCGCGGGAGTTCGGGCCTCCGTCTGAATGGGCCAAGCCGCCCAGGGAAGCGCCTCCGCCGGCGACATTGTATGTGTATGTTCCGGACGCTGACGCGGCTTACCGGCGTGCGCTCAGCCTGGGAGGGAGATCGATCGGCGAGCCGACGGATATGCCGTGGAATGACAGGGTCGCGGGCGTTGCGGATCCTTACGGCAATAAGTGGTGGGTGGCGACTTTCAAGGGCCACAAATAGCTACTGGGAACCTTGCGGCAAGCGCGCTTGACCCTCATCCGGCGCGCGGCGCGCACAGAGGATCCTTCGTCCCGTTGGTCCTCAGGACGCCTCGCCAGCTCGGCGCCTTCTCCCTTCGGGAGAAGAACTTCCTAGGCCTTTAGCTCGTACAGGACGGAGAAGAGGTCCTTCACGGGCAGGCGCTCGAAGCTGGAGAAGCCGGCTTCTTTCGCCAGTTCGCGCGCCTTGTCTTCGCCCATGCAGGCGCCAATTCCGGCGCCGCCTCCGCCGAGCGATACGCTCATGCAGTACAGCGTGCTCATCGAGTACATCATTCTGCCCATGGCGCTGATGTTGTCTTCGAGCTTCGCCGAAACGTTGACCTCGACCATCAGATAAGTGCCGCCGGGCTTGAGCGCGGCGCGAATCGATCGCAGCAAGCCGACCGGATCGATCGAGTCATGGACGACATCGAAGGTTGAGATGAAATCGAACTGCGCGGCCGGAAGCCTGGTGCAATCCACGACTTCGAACGTGATGCGGTCGCCCAGGCCGGCGGCGCGGGCGTTGTTGCGGGCGCGCTCGAGCGATCCGGGATGAGCGTCGAAGCCGAAGATTTTCGCCTTGGGGAACGCACTCGCGAGCGCGATGGCGCATCGGCCGCTGCCGCATCCGACGTCGAGTGCGCTGCCTCCCGCTTCGAGTTTTTTTACGACGTGCGGGATCGCCGGCAGCCAGTGCTTGACGAGCTGGTTGCGATACATATTGGCCGTCGATCGTTCCATCGACTCGAACGTCTCCGGCGGATACTCGCTTTGCTTCACGCCTTTGCCGTCCTTGAATGCCTCGAGCACCTTGGGCGTGACGGACAGGTTGGGGATGATTCCCTGGATAAACCCGCCCATGAAAAACGGGGACTCTTCGCGCGCGAGGATCATCGCGTGCTCGGGCGACATCGAGTAGCGTTTCGATTCGGGATCGTAGCTCACGTATTCCGCGGCGGTCATCGAGGCGAGCCATTCGCGGAGATAGCGCTCATCGAGGCCGGTCTTCTGCGCCAGCTCGGCGGAGGTGACGGGTGCGCTGCCGGCGAGGCTCTTGAAAATTCCCAGCCGGTCGCCGATGTAGCTCATCGCGCCGAGCATTGCGGCGCCGATATCGTTGGAGACCTGTGCCGAGAATTTCTTGACCCGGTCCCAATTCAGTTCCGGTTTCGCATCAGACATGGGGAGGTCCTCCTCTTTTCTCTACCAATATCGCGCAGAAAGGCCCCGAATCGCCAATCCACAACGATACCTGTGGGGAGTCAATGAGGGGGAACGGTGGCAAAAATTTTCGAGACCGCCTAGCCTGATACTGGTGTGTACCCGCGGGGGTGCACAGAGGAACCCCACTACGTCTCCGGAAGACCAACGAGGCTTACTAGTTCCGATTGCGAATCCGGAGGCGGTCGCGCCACTGCTCGCGATCGCTTTCGCGGCCAGCCAACCCGACGAGCCGCCGCCCCGCGTGCTCGCGCTCGTGCGGCGTGAAGACGGGGCGAGATCCGACGAAGCGCCACCGACGGCGGCGCTAACCGCGGCGGTTCAATACGCGCAGACTCACGGCATCACGATCGGGGCGCAGGCCGCGTGGAGCGAGCGGCCCGCCAACGACATCATCATGGCGGCCGAGGATGCGCGGGTGGCGTGGATCCTGCTCGGGTACCATCGCAATGCCAAGGGCGGCAACACGATGGGCGGGGTGGTGCGCGAGGTGTTCTCGAAGGCGCGGCCGCTGGCGATCAACGTGGGGGTGTTCATCCAGGGGACGGACCGGCCCATCGAGCGGGTGTTCGCCGCGATCGACACGGGCACGGACGGGCGCGCATCATTGGCGCTGGCGATGCGTATCGCGCAGCGCAAGCAATGCAAGCTGCGGGCGCTGTTGGTGTCGAAGCGGATGATGCCGCATCCGGATCCGGAGCTGGTGACCATGGCGCGCGATGCGCGCACGGAGATGGGGTCGCTGTTCCACAGCGATGTGCTCACGGAGCACAGCCTGCATCAACTGTTCCGGCAATCGCCGGGGCGGCTGCTGATCGTCGGGAAGAAGTTCGCGGACGAGGTGGGGCTGCCGCTGGATGAAGTCCCGGGCGGGGACCGGTGCGTGATCGTCGTGCAGGGCGCGGATGCGCCCGAGGATCCGGAAGCGGCGTAGGTAGTCCGGATCCGAACCCTCGCCCTCATAGGGCGAGGACGCCGCGCGATTTTCTCGCGCGGAAGGAGTGGGTCCTTTTTCAGCGCGCCTGACAAGGCGCGCGATTATGAATCCCGCAGCGCCTGAAGAATCCGTAGCAGCACGTTCTCGATATCTTTCAGAACTTCGTGGTTCCAGAATCGTATGACGCGATAGCCTTCTGAAGAGAGAAAGGCGGTTCGACGTTCGTCTGCTTGTTCCTGCTTTTGCGCGTGTTGCTCGCCATCTATTTCCACGATCAGCCTCTTCTGTACGCAGCATAGGTCCGCATAATAGGGGCCGATTCGGTGCTGCCTGCGGAACTTGAAGCCCTCAAGGCGCTTGGCGCGGAGCCGCTGCCAGAGTATTCGCTCCTGGTCGGTTGCTTCGCGGCGCAGCCGCCTGGCGCGATCGCGCGGGGTTTCGGAGTCAGCATCCATTGAATCGCGCGCTCTGCGAGCGCGCTGAATAAGGTCCCGCTCCTCCGCACGAAAAATGTGCGGCTTCCTCGCCCTGAAAGGGCGAGGGTTTCAGGAGTGAGTACGTTCTTTGATTCGAGCGGCTACGCGCGGCAGATCATTCGAACAGAAGCTGCTGTCGCGGGGCTTCGCCTTCGGTTGGTTCGGGAGGCGGCGTGAACAAGCCCGGTTTCTCGGTGAAGATGCGGAACTTCTCGAATAGCTCGGCCAGCTTGGCCTGGTAATAGATCACGTTCTCGTCGGGATTGGCGGGATCGTATTCGGAAGCCATGCGAGCGGCTTCCACGAGTTTTATGCGCAGGCCGCGACCG
>DATJWT010000001.1:0-4165 GCA_035500975.1 Binataceae bacterium (SeqCode) | reverse complement strand
GCCAATGTTGATGACCAGCAAGCGCAGATCGCCGGCCTGACGGCGCAGAACGTTTGCCTCGCGGTGGTTAACTCGCTGGCAAAGAAGGGTTACAACGCTTTGTGCCAGAAGCGCGGCATCCCTCCCGCGAGCGGTAACGTGCTCGTCGTCGATGGCGAATTCACCGATATCAACGAGGGCAATCGCCTGCGCCGGATGGTGATCGGCTTCGGCGCCGGAGCCTCGATGCTCGACACCAACGTTTACGTCTATCAGCCCGCGCCCGGCGGCGGTCAGCATCAGGTGCTCAACTTCAACACCCACGCCGATAGCGGCGAGATGCCGGGTGTCGCCGTGACGGGACCTGCCGGCGCCGCGGTCGGTGGAACGGCGGCGATCGCCACCGTCGGAGCGAACGTCGCAGTGGGCGGAGCAAGAGCGTATCGATCGACGATCGACTTCCTCGGCGACAAAACCGCGCAGCAGATCGACGATGCGCTCCTCAAGTACTTCCAGCAGCAGGGCTGGCCGGCGAGCGTCGCTCCGTCACAGGGGTAATCCGCGCCGACAAATCACTCTGACAAGGCTTCCTGTTTGACGCGTCTTCGTGTTTGATCCACGCGCGTGAGGCCTCGTCTCTTTCCGGTTCTTGCAGTCTCGATCGCGCTGCACTTCCTCGCATCGGTTGCGGCGGCTTCGCCTTCCTTTGTCGGCGCGAACGCCTGCGGCGCCTGCCACCAGGCTGAGTTCACACGATGGACCGGGTCGCATCATCAACTCGCGATGCTGCCTGCCGACGATCGATCCGTTCTCGGCAACTTCAATAACTCGTCCTTCTCGAACTTCGGCGTCACCTCGACCTTCTTCCGCCGCGGCGCAAAATTCATGGTGCGCACCGACGGTCCTGACGGCGCCCTTCACGATTACGAAATCAAGTTCACGTTCGGCGCCTATCCTCTCCAGCAGTACCTGGTCCCGATGCCCGGAGGACGCCTGCAGGCACTCGGAATCGCGTGGGACAGCCGCTCGCGCAATAACGGCGGCCAGCGCTGGTTTGCTTTGTACCCGGACCGCAAGATTGTCGCCTCAGACCCCCTGCACTGGACCGCGATCGATCAGACCTGGAACTACCAGTGCGCCGATTGCCATTCGACCAACCTGCGCAAGAACTACGACGAGAAAACTCGCAGCTACGCCACGCGCTGGTCGGCAGTCGATGTTGCATGCGAGGCCTGCCACGGACCGGGCTCCGATCACGTGGCGTGGGCCAAAAAAACCGGCGCCTGGAAAAGTCTCGGCGCAGGCAGGGGCCTGACTATCGCCCTCGACGATCGCAAGGGCGTCGTATGGCCTATCGACCCTGCCACCGGCAATGCGCGCCGCTCTACGCCACGCATTTCCGAGCAGGAAATCATGCTGTGTGCGCGATGCCATTCGCGGCGCGGCGAGATTCACGAGGACTACGTCCACGGCCAGCCGGTGGGAGACGACTACCGGGTCGCCCTGCTCGACAGCGATCTCTACTTCCCCGACGGGCAGATCAAAGCCGAGGTGTATGAGTACGGATCATTCATCCAGAGCAAGATGTTCCATGCGGGCGTGACCTGCGGCGACTGCCACGAGCCGCATAGCCTCGCGCTTCGCGCCGCCGGCAACGCCCTGTGCCTGCAGTGTCACGCGGCAGGCAAGTACGACTCGACCAAACACCACTTTCATAAGCTCGGCTCGGTGGGTTCTCGATGCGTCGAATGTCACATGCCGACCCGCACCTACATGGTCATCGATGCGCGCCGCGACCATAGCATCCGAATTCCTCGCCCCGATCTGACCGTCACCCTCGGCACGCCCAACGCGTGCAACCAGTGCCACGCCGACAAGCCGGCGCGGTGGGCATCGGATGCGATCGCGAAGTGGTACGGCCAGGTGCCTCAAGGCTTTCAGCACTACGCCACTATCTTCCATCAAGCCGCCGAGGGTGCGCCGGGCGCGGAGCAAGCCCTCGAAAGGTTGGTGGCGGACAAAGAGCAACCCGCGATCGCGCGCGCTACCGCTCTCTCGCGTCTCGCCGACTATGCATCCGCACCGGACAACCCCGTTATACGTGCCGCGACTGTCGATCGATCGCCCCTGGTTAGAAGGTCCGCGGCAGCCGCCCTTTCGGGCACTGACCCTGCAACCGGCGCATCGACTCTCGCCCCCCTGCTGAGCGACCCTGTGCGATCCGTGCGGATCGAAGCCGCGGATGTCCTCGCGCCGCTCGCGGCGAACGATATCGGTTCGCCCATCGGCAAGCCCCTCGAGCAAGCGATGCGCGAATATATCGCGGCGCAGCAACTGAACGCGGACCGTCCCGAGGCGCATCTGAACCTCGCGCTGCTATTCGCGAAGCAGCGAAAGGCCGACGCTGCCGAAGCGCAACTCAGGCAAGCTCTGTCGCTCGACCCGACTTTCGTCCCTGCCGCCGTGAACCTCGCGGATCTCTATCGAGAAATGGGACGGGAAAGCGATGGGGAAGCCGTGCTTCGGGCCGCCTTGGTGCGATCGCCCAACGATCCTGCCCTGCTTCATGCGCTCGGACTGGTGATGGTGCGCGAGGGGCGGAAGGCCGATGCGCTCAGCATGCTCGGCGCCGCTTCAAAGAACGATCCCGCGAACGCCCGCTATGCTTACGTGTATGCGGTCGCTCTCAGCGACTCGGGCAATCGCGCCCTGGCGATTGAGACCCTGGAGTCATTGCTGAAATTGCATCCCTACGACCGCGACTCCCTCGCCGCGCTCGTGACCTGGCTCCAGCAGTCGAACGATCGCGACCGCGCTTTGATTTACGCTCGCCGTCTCTACGAACTCGAGCCCGGGAATTCCGCGTTGCACCGGATGGTCTCGGGCGATGCCCCGTAGCGATGTCATTGTCCCGTCGAAATCCCATTGTGGCAGGCTCTCATTGTGTTTAGATTTGCGGTTCCGGGAGGAGCGCATGACGACGGATCGGCTGGCCATTGGAATTCGATTTTCAGTTTGTGTCCTGGCGGTGATGCTCTTCGCTGCTTGCGCGGAAGCTCCGCCTCCACCTCCTCCCCCACCGCCTCCGCCTCAGACCTATACCGTTCCCATAAATGAACAGCTCGAAGGGAATTGGTCTGCGACCTTCCCGGAGGGAAAGCGTCAAGTGACCATCCAGCCCGATCCTCAGCTCGGCGATCACAACTACGTGGCGCGACTGGTGGATGGAGACTACGGCACGATCCACCCCGGCGCTGTACTGTTCACGGCTACCCCGAATCCATCTATTCCCAACCTCGTGAACGGCGATCAGAAGTGCTCCCTGCCCGGGCGCATGGGCCTTCTGCACGCGCCAATGTCGATCGCGATCGAAGACAAGGATCACTTTACCGAGACCCTGCGGAACGCGGGCACCTGCCCGGGCTTTCCGATGAAATTCGCTCGAATCTCGAGTCGCTAAAGCCGATCGCGGTTTGCTCGCGGCATCGATGGCTTCCGTCCGGCAGAAGGTCTTTCGCTGAGCGATGAGGCGGGCTAAAGGTCACGTCGGACCGGGAAAGAAAAATCGGCGACCCCGATGGGGAACGGAGAGAGCGATGCGGAAACTATCTCTGGTACTTCTCGTTCTGTGTCTTGGAGCGGCGGGCAACGCGCGCGCTCAGGGAGTGGTGCTGCCCCTGCCGGCCGAAGATGCGCAGCGGATAAACTCGATGCTGGGGCCCGGAGTCGTCGGAAATCCGGTCCCGAGCAAACCTATCGGCGACGGCGCGCTCTATTTCCCATTGCAAAACAAGGCTCTCACTTACCAAATCACCTCGGGTAAAAATGCGGGTAACACCCAGGTCCTGGGCGTTGGCCGCCGCTCGCGTCCGAACGGACAACCCGCGTGGCGCTTTCAATTCTCACCCTCGCTCGCGGGTTTCCTGAATCAGACAGTGGACGGAGCGCTGATAATGCCGGCGGTGAGCGACTCGGGAGAAGGCGTGGTGGTAGTCAGTACCCCACCGAATCCCTTCGTGCCCAAGGGGATGAACCCGGGTGAGACGCGATCGTTCTCCCAGAATATCTCGGTCAACTATCTCGATGATCCGTCCGACCAGCGCTATTCAGGAAACGTGTCTGGCACCTACACTTACGTGGGAACCTACCAGGTGACGGTGCCGGCCGGTACGTTCAACGCCGACCT